>JBBDWX010000109.1:0-28627 GCA_040902665.1 Dongiaceae bacterium | reverse complement strand
CCCCCCACGCCGCGGCGCCGGCACCAGCGCTTCCAGAAGAAATTCACGATCCCGATGGCAAGAAAGATCATTGCAATCTTGACGCCCCAGAGCGCCAGCCGGTTGCCGTCGATTCGCCATCCGGACGCTCCCGCGTCGCTGTCGGGATTGGCCTCGATGAGCGTCGTCACCAGCGCTTCCGCATCCCAGCGCAGTCGATGGAGCGTTTCCACGGCGGCGACACTACGATAGAGCGCGACCGAAATCGACCGGCCGTACAGCAGCGTGCCGCCGACAATACCCGCCTGCAGCCCGCCGCGATCGCGTGCCGCCGCGGCATTGACCATCGCCAGGTAATAGGCCTGATCGTCGTGCGCGATGATGCCGAATCGCTCGCCGCTGGCGGCGCCCGCGGTAGTACCGATCGTCGCCTGCCAGCGCCCGCGGATCTCGCCGATCAGCGTGTCGAGGTCGAGGCCGGGAACGGTACGCGCCATCGAACGCGCAAACTCGGCCCGCGTCAGGTCGACGAAATTGCCGATCGAACCGGCCATACTGTTCGGCGTCAGATACAGGCCGTACCGCACGAACGGGGTGCCGGGCATCGCCGCGGTTTGGGCGAGCGCCGCGCAATCGACAAACCAGAGCAGCAACTGTTTGCCGCTGCCAAGTGCCGCCGCGAACCGGTCATAGTGAAGCGCCTCGACATGAATGTCGCGCTTGACCGTGCAATAGCCGGGCGGCACCGGCAACACGAACCACTGGCCGTCGATCTGGATTGCGACCGGCGGTTCGGGTTCGCCATGCGCCGGATCGATGGAGACGAACAGACAGGCCAGCGCGACCAGAACAAGCGCTGCGCCCCGATTCCGCCACCTCGAAACGCGATCGATCGCGATAGTCATTCCCGGTTTCCGCGGCACTTACCGCGAGGGCAATGCTAACACGTGATGCGGGCATGGAAAGGGAGTTCGTCTACATATCCCGGTATGCAGGCGTCCCGTTTATCGGGCCCCGGCGCCCTTGAGAATCCGCACCAGGTCGGTGAATCCCAGCGCGCGCGCATGGGCCAGCGGGCTGACACCGTCGCGGTCGGGAATGTCGGTATCGGCGCCGGCGGCCAGCAGCAGTTCGAGAATCTCAAGATAGATCGGGCCACCATCGCCCAGGATCACCGTCTCCATAAGCGCGGTCCAGCCGAGATCGTTGACGTGATCGATGTCGATGTCGGTCGCGAGCAGAATGCGCACGGTCGAGGGATGCCCGTGATGGCAGGCGGGAATGAGCGCGCTGCCGCCATAGCGGTTGATGTCGCGGAGATTGGCGCCGGCGGCGAGCGCCATCGTCAGGATCTCGTTGCGGCCTTCCGCACCGGCATAGAGATAGGGCGTGTCCCCGATCGAATCCTTGGCGTTCACATCGGCACCCGCCTCGATCAGCAGCCGGGCCGCCTCGATATCGTTGGCGCGAGTCGCGAGCATGAGTGCGGTGCGCGCATCGCCGTCGCGCGCTTCGAGCTCGGCGCCTCGGGAAATGGTGTCCGCGATCGCACGCGCCAGCGCCAGTGCATCGCCGTTGTTGACAGCGTCGATCAGGGGAGAGATCGCGGCGGCCGGCATCGGGCGCTAAACCCGACACCGGCCGCAGCAAAGCGACATCGCTGTCAACGCATCACCAGAACAGATGCGGCGTCTTGGTGATCTCGTCGCAGCCGTCCTTGGTGATAATGAAGTTGGTCTCGAAGGCTGCTGTGCCGACGCCCTCTGCGGTATAGAACGCCTCGACGCTGGCCACCATGTCTTCGAGGAAGATGTCGTCGTCAGTGCAGAGCCGCGGCTCGATATACGGCGCTTCCCACATGCAGCCGTTCGAGTGGCCGTAATAAGGCCAGTTGGTTTTCAGCACCTCGTTAAAGTAGCCGCTCTCTTCGGTCAGTTTGTCGCCCAGCTCGCCGACCTTCTTCACCTTCACGCCTGGCTTGATCTCGGCCATCAGCTTGCGCATGACGTCGACCAAAGTCTCGATCAGCTTCTTCTGTCCGGGGGTCGGTTTGCCGCCGCAGACGGCGGTGCGGCCGGGATCGAGCCAGTAGCCCTTCAACGTCGGCCCGTAGATGAAACCGTGCACGATGTCGCCCTTCTGCGGCGCCTTCGTCGAAAATCCGGTCAGTGGATCGCTTTCGAGGTAATCGCTGTGCTTGCCATGCGAAATGGCGATTCGATGCCAGGCGCCACCGCCTTCGAGGATGATCTTGCCGGCAGCACCCGCCGCTTCCGATTCCTTCTTGCCGGCAATCAGCGCCTCCATCATGGCGATGTGGCCTCTCGTCACCAGCTCGCCCGCCTCGCGAAACAGCTCGAGTTCGAGCCGGCTTTTGACCAGCCGCACATTGCGGATCAGATCGTCATCGAACAGCCAGTTCGCATTCGGCAGATAGGTCTTGAGCTGTTCCCAGTATTTCATCGGCAGCGTGTCGGTGCCGACGAAACCGATCTTGCCCTGAATTTTGCGCTTCTTGATCGCCTCGGCGACGCCCTTGATCGGGTCGTAGAGACCCGAGAAGCGATCGGTCGCGATGATGTCGAAGCGTCCCTCCGCCTCGTCGGTGACGAGTTCCGGCACCTGGCCCGGCTGCATGATGAGCGCCGAATAGGACCGGCCGTTCCACAAGACCGTGTCCGGCTCCTGTCCGGAATGGGTCGAGAAAAAATTGGCGAGATAGAGCATGTCGCCGGCGCGCTCGTAGACGCCCGACGTCTTGCCCCAGATCACCAGCAGGTCGAGTCCCTTCTGCTTCATCATGTCGTGCACGCGCTGCCAGCGCGATTCGTACTCCTCGAGCGGAAACGGTCGCCACTCGCTGGCGGGTTCCAGTTTCGCGCGATCGACCTTGACCGAACCGGTCGGTGCATTCATGGGGTGTTCCTCCGTGCCAAAGGGGGGCCGGTTGATTCCGACCCTGCCCGGACGGGCGCGCCATCCCGGCAACACCCGAATCGCCATCGACTATAGGGAGGCACGATGTGGCCCGGCAAGAAACGTGGCGGTCCGGACGGCCGCTTTTAGGCTAGATTGGCACTGCCGGGTGCCCGACGGTTTGCGCACGCGAACGTCGATGCCTGCCGCGACCGGAAGAGGAGACGTTCATGCTGTTTCACATTGCGGCACTTTGTGCCTTCGCGACCGTGCTGCTCGCCGGTGCGATGACCGGGTTGTATTTTGCCTTCACCGTCGCGGTGATGCCGGGGCTGAACGCGCTGCCGGCCGAAACTGCGATCCTGACGATGCGTAGCCTTAACCGCCGCATCGTCAATCCCTGGTTCCTTGCCGCGTTCCTCGGCATGCCGTTCCTTGCACTCGCATCGGGCGTGCTCCTGATGCTGACCGAACTGCGCCTGCCGGCGTTCATGCTGTTTGCATCGGGCGGGGTCTATCTCGTCGGCTCGCTGCTGCCGACGATGTTCGTCAACGTGCCGCTCAACCTGACGCTCGAACGCGCGGTCGCCCCGGCCGACGCGCCCGGGCTGTGGCAGGGTTACGCAAGGGCCTGGACGCGCTGGAACACCATCCGGGCGGCCGCGACCGGTGCCGGCCTGCTGCTGGCCGCCCTCGCGCTCTATTGGTGGGGCCAGGCCGTCACCTGATCCGGGTCGGCCGGGGGCGGCCTCGGGGGCGGCCTCGGGGGCGGTCGGGGGGCGGGCCCGGAACTGCCCTCGCGGCCGCCGCCGGAACCGCGCCAGCCGTCCGGCCCTGCTCCCGCCGCCCGTCCCGCCCCCGGTCCCGCTCTCGGGCCGCTCTTGCATTCGAGCCGAACCTGTTCCCAAGATCGTGGCGAGGGGACCCGGCATCGAGCCATGCGCGGCATCGCCGGGTTGGGGGAAGGCCGCACGCGATGTTGCTGGCTGAACCGCTGCATCTGGCGCGTCAGGCGCCCGTGCTGATCATGCCGGGCGCCGCATCGGCGGAATTGTGCGCGCGCCTCCTTGCCGCCAGCGAGCGCGATCTGCCCAGTTACGGGTCGGACGGGTTCACCTCCGAGGGATTCGCCAAGGCACCCGGCGATTACCGCGTGAGCCATGACGGCAGCTATGGCCGCATGACCGAGATCGTATTCCGCGACGGCCCCTGGACCGCGGAGCTCGACACATGGTTCCACGGCACGATCAGGCCGGCACTGAAACAGGCCTTCATGGCGAAGATCGCCGGGCGCGAATTCTGGCGTCTCGCCCGTTACGACGCGCCGCATGGCCATGTGGCGCCGCATCGCGACAATCCGGCCACCTGGACTGCGCATCGCAATTTCACGTTGACGGTCAATCTCAATGCCGGTTGCTACGAGGGCGGCGCGCTGCGCTTCCCGGAATTCGGCGACACGCTCTACGAGGTCGAAGCCGGCAGCGCTGTCATCTGGTCGGCGGGGCTGCTGCACGAGGTGCTGCCGGTGACCAAAGGCACGCGCGTCATTCTCGGCGTCCATCTCTGCAAACGCATGCCGCCGGGCGACAAGCCGTAATCGCCGGACCCGTTTCCGGCCATTGTCCGATCAGCCTTCGAGAATTTTCTTCGCTTCGGCGCCGACGCGATCGAACGCAAGGCGGCGCTGTGCAATCTCGTCGGGCGAAAGCCGTTCGGCATTCGCGTAGTCGAGTTTCCAGCCGGGATCCCCGGACCAGCGTTGCGGCGACTGCACGGTCGTGCGTGCGGCCGGAGCCGCCTCGAGCAGGTCGAATGCGAGTGCGAGCGTCGCCGCCTGCGACTCCGGATCGTGCGGTTTGCCCGCCGCATTGCCGAGCGGAAAATCGGAGAAGAGGAATCGCGGCACACCGACCTGCTCGACGATGTCTTTTGCAGCGCCCATCACCACGCTCGCGATGCCGGCTTGTTCGAGCGCGCGCGCGGTCAGCGCCAAGGTCTGATGGCAGACCGGGCAGTTCGGCACCAGGATCGCGGCATCGGCGCCGTCGTCGATGCAGCGTTGCACGAGATCGGGCGCATCGCGGCCGATGGTCGTGCGATGGCTGCGGTTGGTTGGCGCGCCGTAAACCCGCGGCGCCACGCGGCCGATGCGGCCCGCGCGTGCGGCGTCCTTGAGCGCATCGAGCGGGAAGAACGCGTGCTGGTCGGTCTGGTCGGCATGATCGAAATCGATCGCGACATGATGGATGCGCAGATCGAACGTACCGTCCGACGGTGCCGACCAGGGTTCGTAGAATTTGAGATCGGCGGCATAGGGACCGCTGCGCGGCGCATTGCTGCCGGGCGGCACGGGTGCGGCCGTGGTAATCAGCGCGACGCTCGATTGTGCGAGCGGTTTTCGCAGCGGTGCAAAGGGCGCAGCGGCGTAATGCGCCCACTCATAGGGTTTGGGATAACCGAGTGCGAGATAATAGTCCCGCGTGCGTGCCATGTAGGATATCGGCACGTCGTGCGCGGCGGCGAAGGACCGCGCTGCACGGGCGGCCCGATCGTCGGTCATTGTGCGCCGTCGCCTTCTGCTGCCGCCACCTTTCGCGCCCGTCGATACGCATCGAGAATTGCATCCACGGATCTGTCGGCATCTTCTTCGGTCGTCGACCAGCCAATGACCGAAATCCGCATCGCCCAGCGGCCGCGCCAGAGTGCGCCGCCGACGAAACAGGTCCCATCCTGCAGAATGAGATCGATCGTACGCCGGGTGAGCGCGTCGCCTTCCTCGTCGGGCCGGTCGGCGCCGAAGCGCAGGATCGCCTGGTTCAGCGTCACGTCGTTCAGGATTGCAATGCCGTCTTCGGCCGCGAGGCGGCTCGCCATGTGGCGCGCGATTCGGCAATGCCCCGCAACCATTGCAGCGATGCCGCTGCGCCCGAGATGTTGGATGATCGCCCAGGTCGCGAAGCCGCGCGCGCGGCGCGACAGCTCCGGCACATACAGCGCCGGGTCGCGTTCGTCGAGGGCGGCGCTCGGCAGATAGCTTGCGGCCGTCGTCATCGCGCGGCGATGCGCCTCGGCGTGGCGAACGATCGCATAGCCGGTGTCGTACGGCGTCTGCAGCCATTTGTGACCGTCGGTCGCCCAGGAATCGGCCTTCTCGACGCCGGCGGCGAGCGATGCCGTTTCCGGACAGGCGCGTGCCCACAGCCCGAACGCACCGTCGACATGCAGCCAGGCATTGCGCCCCGCAAGCGCATCGGCCATCGCAGCCACCGGATCGATGGCGCCGGTGTTGAGCTGACCCGCCTGGGCGACTGCGATCACCGGGCCTTTACATTCATCCAGTGCGGCGCGGAACGCATCGGCGACGATACGGCCCTGGCTGTCGGTTGCGACCCGGTGCACACGTTCCTGGCCCAGGCCCAGCAGGCGCAACCCGACGAACACCGTGACATGCGCATCGTCGCCGATCAGAACGTCGATCTCCGGCGCGCCGAACAGGCCGCGCGCTTCGACGTCCCAGCCGGCGCGTTCGAGCACGAGGCTGCGCGCGGCCGCGAGGCAAATGAAGTTGGCCATCGTCGCACCGGTCGCGAATCCGATCGAGGCGCTGGCCGGCAACGCCAGAATGTCGAGCAGCCAGCGCGCCGCCACCTCTTCCGCGACCGCGGCAGAGGGCGAGGCCAGATGATTGCCGGCATTCTGGCCCCAGGCGCTGGCCAGCCAGTCGGCCGCGACACCGACCGGATGCGAGCCGCCGATGACCCAGCCGAAGAATCGCGGGCCGGTCATCGCGTTGAGACCCGGTTCCGCGAGCGCGATCAGGGCTGCGATCGTCTCGTCGGCCGCCGTCCGCTGTTCGGGCGTTGCCTGCGAAGCCGTCGCGCGCAGCGTCGCATAGTCCTGTTCCGGCCGCTGTGGTCGGCTGCCGATACTGGTGCGATAGCGGACGGCGGCCTCGTGGGCGAGGGCGAGGGCCGCCTTCGCGGATGCGTCGATCGGTGACTGCGACATGGCTTCCTTCCCGCAGAATCGCGAAAGGGAAGCCTAGCACCGGGGCCCGGCCGGCGTGCTCTCCGCTTCGTGCGGTACCCAGGGCGCGCTCGCCGGGGCCATCCGGACGTTGCGCTGCGCGTTAGATCTCGAATTCCTTCGCCGCAGCCGGCACGCTCATCGCGGCCGGGCTGGGCTTGCGCCCGGCCTGTTCCCCGGCCTGTTCCCCAGCCTGATCCCCAACCTGATCCTCGGCCTGATCCTCGGCCTGATCCATTGTGGCCCGGTCCGGAGCTGGCGCGGCCCGGTCCGGAGCTGGCGCGGCCCCGTTCGCGGCTGGCGCAGGCCGATCGATCCTGGGCGCGTCGCCATCCTCAGTGAAAACGATTTCCTGAACCGCATAGGCTGCAAAAATGACGGCGAGAGCGGCGAGCATTTGATATCCGGGCATCATGCCGTTGCGCCTTTCCTGTGGCCCTTTCTCATCGTGCGCTCATCACCCGCCGATAGCTGAGCGCTTCGGCGATATGGATGCGTTTCACATGATCCGCACCTTCGAGATCGGCGAGCGTGCGCGCGGTGCGCAGCACACGGTGATAGCCGCGCGCGGAAAGGCGGAAGCGGTCGACCGCTTCGGTCAGCAGATCGCGGCCCGGCTGATCGGGACTTGCGACTTTCTCCAACAGTTCGCCGTCGGCCTCGGCATTGGTGCGGATCGTCGCGGACAGATTCGGCACCCGCATGGTCATGGTCTCGTCCGTGGTTTCAATCTCGTCGCGCGCGAGCAAGGCGAGCTCCGCGTCTTCCGACGGTGGCAGGGCGCTGTGCAATGGGATCGCATGCATGGTGACCGGTTCGGGTTTCGCCAGTCTGCGATAGCGCAGCGTCTGGCGTTCGCGCGCGACGGCAACGCGCATCGCAACCTCGGCACTCGATTCGCGTGGCGGCGGCAGCGCAAGATCTCTCGCCTTCACCGCGGCCACGTCCACATGCAGATCGATGCGGTCGAACAGCGGGCCCGAGATCTTTGCCTGATAATCGGCGGCGCAGCGTGGCGCGCGGCCGCAGGCGAGCGCCGCATCGTCCAGATGACCGCAACGGCAGGGGTTCATCGCGGCGACGAGCTGCACCCGCGCGGGATAGGTCACATGCGCATTGGCCCGCGCGACCGCGATGCGTCCGCTTTCGAGCGGTTGGCGCAGCGCCTCCAATGTCGCGCGGTTGAACTCGGGCAATTCGTCGAGAAACAGCACACCGAGATGCGCGAGCGACACTTCGCCCGGCCGCGCGCGCAAGCCGCCGCCGACCAAAGCCGGCAGCGAGGCCGAATGATGCGGATCGCGGAACGGCCGCCGGCGCAACAACTTGCCGCCGTCGAGCCGGCCGGCGAGCGAGTGGATCATCGAGACTTCGAGTGCTTCCGGCATTAGGTAGCAAATACACCTAGGATTCCGTGGCTTCCGGGCATTGCTGCCCGCTACCCTGCCGGCATGGCAGATCAGTATGTCGTCGCGGGCCTTGTGCGGAAGCGGGCCGCTCTGGCGGGTGAAATCGAGGCCACCTACCAGCGGCTCCGGCAGATGGTCGCGGACCTAGAGAACCTGGACGCCACCCTCCAGATGTTCGCCCCGGAAATGCCGATAGAGGCGATCAAGTCCCGGGCCTTCCGGCCGCCTAAGGATTGGGCTCGCAGGGGCGAAATGAGCCGGATCATCTTGAGCATCCTCCGGCAGGCCGCCGAGCCCCTTACCAGCCGGGATATAGCCCTAGAATTACTTGTGACCCGTGCGCTCGACCGGAACGATCAGCGGCTACTCCGGCTTATGACAAAGCGGGTCGGGGTGGCGCTGAGACACCAGCGGGACAATGGGGCCGTTAAATCAGCGCAGGGCACCGGGCAGTACATGGTTTGGGAGATTGCGCGCCAGTGAGTCACTAAAGAGACCGTCCCCCTTCGATTCGATTGTGGCGTTTTGGTGACATTTTGAAGCAGTTCATTGAAAAAGGGCCCTGTCTCCAAGAGATATGCATGGACGGCGATTCGCGGCGTGTAGACGCCGCAGGCCTGAGCATGCACAATATGGTTTCGTTAAATGTTCTCGTAATGTTCTCTGGTGGGACATTACGCGGTGTTTCGTGGAGCCGGCCTTTTTAGGGCTAAATTCGCGGAAACAGGAGCTAACCATGTCCTTCATTGACCGCCTGCTGGGAAGCCGCGGCATCAATAGAATCCATACGATCACGCTCATTGGCAATGAGCGTGGAGGTGGATACACGTACCTAACAAGCCCGGAACTTCCCGGTTTTTCCTTTATGCTAGAGCCGGGCGAGGCTGATGATATTAAGAAGCTCATGAATGTAATCCACGAGCCTCTTTCCACGTACTATTCAGCCTATTCGGCGCACCTTAGGGCCACCTCCCGTAAGGCTACTCCCCGCGTGACCGGGTTGCGCGAAAAGAAGCGCATGAATTTCGTTGCGGAGCTTCGCTGCGCATAACATCATTACGGGATGGCAAATCATCCCGTACAACCGGCTGTCGTTTCTGTCGTGGCTGGCCGCGCACGCCTTCGCGAAGCAGGCTTCACGCATTCAGAAGTGAACACCGGCGGCCGCGCTGAGCTTTGGATGTCTCCTTCTGGCATGCCGGTCATGGTTGCGTTGATCGGACCGCCGTATGAGAACTTCTCGACCGAATCCCTAGAGAACGCGCTGCTTCAGCCCTAGGGCAATCGGTTAAGATTGCGCTGCCAGTAGCCCTTCCAATCACGTGATACCGGGTGCGCGAGCGCAGCATCCGCCAGCATCCCATATTGCGACCCGTTCGCCACGCGGCGGTTGTCCTCGCGCCACGCCATTTCGTTTGCATAGGCCGCCAGATATGGGCCGGCGATATGATGGTGTGTCCCGATTTCGGCCCGGCGCAGGCGGCTGAAATAGCTTTCCGCCTGATTGGTGCAGGCGTCATTGTCCATGAAGGCGACCGAATGGTTGATGCGCTTGGCAGCGAACCGGCCATGCAATTCGTCCCAACAAGAAGCCTCATCGGCATAGACGGTGCTGCCATTGGCGACCCGGGCATAGACCATCGGGATCGCAGCATCTTCCGAGCGGCAGACATACGGCAGGGCCTTACCGTTGCGCTCGCGCATGACAACGACTGCCTGGCGCTTGCCGGAACGGTTCTCTGACAGGCGACGGTCGCGCCGATCTTCCTTGCGGTTCTCGGGCTTCACATAGCCGCCGAAATAGGCGCCGTCGATTTCCACATCGCCTGACACGGTGCGGGCTTCCATTTCGGAGCCCATTGCTTCGCGCAGTTTGTGTGCCAGAACAAATGCCGTCTTGTATTGGCAATCAATGTCGCGGCTGAGTTGCAGGGCGCTGATGCCCTTCGCACCGTTCACGAAAATCGCGATGGCCGCGAGAATGTCCCGATAGGCCAGCTTGCGGCTGGCGAAGATCGAGCCGGTCGTGATCGAGAACTGCGAACCGCAACCTTTGCACCGGAAGATCCGGCGGGTCTTGTACTCATAGGCCTCTACAGAGCCGCAGCGCGGGCAAATGGGCTGGCCGTCATTGGCCGCCCAGCGGATCGCCTTGAAGGCCTCATAGGCCTCCGCGTCCGACAGGCGCATGACCTTGGCAAGGCTGAGGGTCCGGGCGCGGGCTGAAAGGAGGAAGTGCTGAGACATATCGCCATATCCGATGTTGTTACATCGAATATGATGATACACAGGCCCCTTGTCAAGGGGTGAAAATATCCAATATAATGAGGAACTTCACCAATACCGGGGTATTCCTCATGGTTGACGCAGACTGGCAGGCCCGGGTTAAGGGCATCCTTAAGGCCGAATTGAAGCGCCGGAACATAGGCTATCGGGAACTGGCCGAGCGCCTGGCCCCCTACGGGGTATCCGAGACAGACCGGAACCTTGCCAACAAAATCAGCCGGGGCGGGTTTACTGCTGTGTTTTTCGTGCAATGCCTAGTCGCGATAGGAGTGACTTCTTTGCATTTGGACGCCGGCCTGCGGGACCGGTGATCTTCCCTGTGTGAGCGTCGTATTTCTGGCCTAATCGAAATGAGATTTCCCGACCCGATATTCTCTCTTTTACTTTTACGGTGGCACAATCGGTGCGCAGCAGAGCGGGGTTGTGGCGAATATTGGCCACCTGCTCGTCGCTCAATGCAAAATCTATCTGGCCCTCAATTACCTGTTCTGGGGCCAATTCTATTGGCAAACTAATAAAGGCGGAAAGGCGATCAGCCGTCGCGCGTTCCGCTACTATTTCTTTGACTTGCTTCCTATAGGCCGTTTCGCGGTGGTACTCGGTTCGGAAAATATATCTCGGATTCTTGGGGTAATCGGTGGGTATCCATATCTCTATGTCGATGATTCGCTTTCGAACATTTGAGATATTTACGAATCGACATTGCTGGAACAGCGCAACCTTTTCGTAACCGAGCCAAATAAAGTTGCCGGGAATACCTACCGAGACGCTCCACCCATCAGGCGCATCAATCCCATGATTGATCCCCAGCGTGGCCCGGATGCGGTCACCGAATAGAACCCAGACAAGGCCACCGATGCTGGCCGCAAAAAGGGCGCCCCACGCATAGTCGGAAACGGTCATATCATCCAGCCAGGCCCACCAGACCTGGATGTCGTCGATTGCGCCGGGTATGCCCACCAAATCCGGAACGCACTTGGCGAGCGGCAGTAGCATCCCCGCCGCCAGAAAAGTGGTTTTCCAGCCCCTTCGCATCCGGCGATTATACCTGTTTTTCTCGTTAAAAGCGGCACTCGGCGCCTCCTTAAGGCATAGGTGCGTTTGCTACCTAATGCCGAGTGCTTCCGCCGGATCGAGCGGCGGCAGCAGGCCCGGCAGGCGCGCCGCGAGCATCGACTTCCCGGCACCGGGCGGCCCGCACATGAGAAGATTGTGACCGCCGGCGGCCGCTATCTCGAGCGCGCGCTTCGCCGTCTCCTGGCCCTTGATGTCGACGAGATCGGGATAGCGGCCCTCGGGTTCCGCGAGGCGTGGTTTCGGTCGGGCGAGGCGTTGCGTGCCGCGACAATGGTTAACGAGTTCGATCAGATTGGCCGGCGCGATCACGGTCATGCGCGGATCGGCCCAGGCCGCTTCGCCGCCCTGGGCTGCGGGGCAGATGAGCCCGCGCCCCGCGGCATTGGCGTGGATCGCCGCCGGCAGCACGCCCGCGACCGGCGCAATGCCGCCATCGAGCCCCAGTTCGCCGAGCGCGGTCAGACCGTCGAGATCGGCCGGGCCGAGCACCTCCATCGCGGCGAGCAATCCAAGCGCGATCGGCAGATCGAAATGGCTGCCCTCCTTGAGAAGATCGGCGGGTGCAAGATTGATCGTGATACGCCGCGGCGGCAGCGCGAGGCCGATCGCACCCAGGGCCGCGCGCACTCGCTCGCGGCTTTCGCCAACCGCCTTATCGGGCAGGCCGACGATCGAGAAGGCGGGCAGGCCGTTTGCGATCTGCACCTGCACGTCGACCGGCAGCACGTCGATGCCCTGGAAGGTGACCGTCCTGACCCGTGCAACCATGCGAATCCGCTCCCGTACGGATCGAACCGGAAACGATCTTAGATTGAACATAGTTGATTGAAAAGCAATTATAGATTGTATTTTCCAGCGGCCTGTCCGGCGGCTTCGGGTTGCTCGCGCTTGCCCGGCAGGGCGCCTTTGGGCTCCGAGTCGCGGCAGGGTCCGGCCATAGGCCCTGATTTGGTCAAGCGGATTTATGCTGCCTGTGGATAACTGAAAACTGCGTTTTTACAGCTATTTGACATTAACCGGCCCTGCCCGACCGAATTCTTGTGGAAAACAGGTGATACTATATCTGGGGGGCCACCCGATGGCGGCCCACAAGGGGATTCCCTGAGGAGGGTTGCGAGATGGACGTGCTTGGAAGAGTGAGGACGTGGATTGGTTCGCTGACCGAAATCGCCCTGATGCTGCTGGCGCTTGCCATCGCAGCGTCGCTGCTGGTCGGCGGCAGCCTGCCGTTCTTCGGCAGCGTGGTCGAGAATCTGATCGGCCTGGTTCGTGATCTCGGCAATGCCGGCCTGGTCGGACTGATTGTTCTCGGCATCATCATGTGGCTGTTCTCGAAACGCAGCATCGCGTGAGCTGACTGGATGCAGGGGTGGGGATTCCGGTCTCCACCCCTCGCCTGCGCCCAGACATGCCGCCAATGCCCGGTCGCCCATGATCGACAATTTCGATAAAATCCGACGCTGGGTCTGGGCGATCGTCGAAGCGCTGTTCCAGCTCATTCTGCTCTGCCTGTTGCTCGACATCGTTCTCGGCGAACAATCCGGCCCGCTGGTCGGCGGTGTTGCCGGGAACAGCGTCTCGTTCCTCAATGCAGTCCCGCAGGGCAGCATCATTGCCCTGCTCGCGGTCTATCTGATCTATCTTTATTTCCGCCACCGCCGCAGCGGCTGAGTGCGCGGCCCGCCAGAGACGGCCCGTCAGCGATACACGGGCCGGCAATCGGCGGTGCCGCGATCGTAAATTTTGCCGTCGGTCGCGAGGAATCGCCACGCATAGCTGCGCGGCGACAGGTCCAGTTGCAGCACGCCATATCGACCGGTAATCAGCGCCTCGTCGAAGAGCGCCGGTTGCGCGGCATCCAGATCGCGCCCGCCGGTCCCGACAACGAAACTGCGCGTTCCCGCATCGCTGGGCATACCCGAGGCATCGAGCAATGCGGTTCGTTCGTAGAAATGATTGTGGCCGCTGAGCGTGACGGCGACGCCGTGTTCGACAAGAATGGCAAAAATCTCGCGCGCATTTTCACCATGCGAGCGTTGGCCGGTCGAGAAAGCCGGCCGGTGGAAGAAGGCGAGCGTGCAGCGATCTTCGACGGCGGCGAGATCGGCCTGCAGCCAGATCGCCAGTGCCGATCCGGGCGCCGCCGAGGTTTCGCTGTCCAGCGCGACAATATGCCAGGCACCGTAATCGAAACTGTAGTTGTGACCGTTCGCGCTGAATCGTGAACCCCAGAACCGGTCATAACCGCGCGCGGCCGATTTGTAATCGTGATTGCCCGGCACCGGGTATATGCGCGGCACGATCGGCCCCCAGGCCTTGGTGAAGCAGTCCCGGTATTGCGCGAACGTACCGGCCGGATAGGCGAGATCGCCCAGCCCGAGCACAATGCCGGATTCGCCGCCGACGATTTTTTCGGTGGCGAGCGCGGGTGGCCAGGGCTGGCCGTTTTCACAGGTAACGATGTCGCCGACTGCGAGCAGCGAAACGGTGCCAGGCGCCGATATCGCCGATGTCGCGATGACCGCCTGGCCTGCGAGTCCAACGGCCAGGGCAAAAAATGCAAGAAGCCTCGACATAGATCCTCCAGCGAATGCCCCCGCATCCCGCGGCCATGATTGCATGACGGACCGCCGCCATGTTGCTGTAATGGTGCTGACCGGTGCGGCGATCCGGCGCAGATCGGACAGGTCGGCGGAAGAGTTCGGTGCCGCGCCTTCGACTCCGAAGCGAGTCCCTGTCGCGCCGGTCCGGTCCGAAGACTAGAGTACTCCGATGCCTGGCCGCGTTCGCCCGCTTTCGATCGCCTTTCTCGATGTGCATCCCTGGGATTATCACGCCGGGACACCGTGGCTCCGGCTGCTTGGCGGCACGCAATCCGCCGCCTGTTACCTTGCAACGACGCTTGCCGCACGCGGCCACCGCGTCGGCCTCTCGACCCATACGACCGACCCGGGCACCCATCGCGGCGTCGAATGCGTCGGGCCGATTCCTGGGCGCGACGTCGATTGGCTCGGTCGCTTCGATATCGTGGTCGTGCTCGGTACCGGCGAAGCCGCGCAACTGCGTGCCGCCATCCCCGCTTCGACCCGGCTGGTGTTGTGGACGGGTTTCGCGCCCAACCTGAAAATCATGCAACATCTCGCCTCGCGCCAGGAACAGGCGCAATGGGACGGATTCGTCTTCTGCTCGATCTGGCAGCAGCGCCGCTATCGCAACGCCTTCGATCTGCCGGCCGGGAAGTGCCGGGTCCTGCGCTATGGCGCCGCGCCGCCATTTGTCGAATTGCCGGTCGAATCGCGCGCGCCGACACCGTCGCCGGTGTTCCTGCAATCGAGTGCGCCCGAACGCGGTCTGTTCGTGCTGCTCGACGCCTGGCCTGCGATTCGCGCGGCCTTGCCCGGCGCGCGGCTGACCGTGGTATCGAGCCGGCGTCCCTATTTCATCGACGAACCGGCGGACGGTTATCGCACGCTCTATGCCCGCGCCCGCGCGATGGACGGCGTCGATTATCTCGGCGGCCTCGCACAGCCCGAACTCGCCGCACGCGCCTTGCGCGCCGATGGGCTCCTCTATCCCTGCACCTTCCCGGAAACCGGCTGCATCGCGGCGATCGAGGCCATGGCGGCGGGCTTGCGCGTCGTCACAACGACCATGGCCGTCCTGCCGGAAACCTGCGCCGGTTACGCGGCGCTGGTGGAACGCGACGAGCCGCCGCGTCTGGCGCGAAACTTCGCCGCCGCCGTCATCGCCGATTGGCAGCGCGCGATGGCCGAGCCCGACGCCTTTCGCGCGGCGCGCGCCGAGCAGATTCGTTTCGTGCGCGCGGCGCACGACTGGAGCCGGATTGCAACCGAATGGGAACCATGGCTCGCGTCGATTGCCGAAGACCGAACCCGGGCGACGCAACGGCCCGCGATACGGCATAATGCTCCCTCATGACCGCCACGAGCCCGATCGATACGCGGCGAATGCTTCCGTTGCCCGGCGCTCCCGATCGGGCGCTGGTCCTGACGCCGGCGCGGCGCGGGCTTTTTCTCTGCAACCGCCACGACATTGTGGGTTATGCGTTGATCGAATTCGGCGAATGGGCCGAGCCGGAGGTGGCCTTGCTGACCGCATTGCTGCAGCCGGGCGATATCGCGATCGAATGCGGCGCGCATATCGGAACGCTCACGATCCCGATGGCCCGCGCGGTCGGGCCGCAGGGCTCAGTTCATGCTTTCGAAGCGCAGCCTTACTTTGCCCGGCTGCTCGACGCCAATCTCGCCCTCAACGCCATCGGCAATGCGGCGATGCGCAATGTTGTGGTGGGCCGCGATCGCGGCGTCGTCCGCCTGCCGCCGATCGAATACGACCAACCGGTAAACTTCGCCGGCCTCTCTTTGGCCGGACTTCCGACCGACGGCGGCGGCAGCGGCACCGCCTTGCCGGTCCGCTCGCTCGACCGGTTATGCGCCACGCTCGACCGGCTGAATCTCATCAAGCTCGACATCGAAGAGATGGAACCCGCCGCGCTCGCCGGCGCTGTCGGGCTATTGGACCGGTTCCGTCCGATCGTCTATTGCGAAGCGCGCAGTGCGCCGACATTCGCCGCGGTGCGCGAGATCCTGACGGCGCGCGGCTACAAGCTCTATTGGCATGCCTTCCGCGGCTACAGCCCCGACAATTATCGCGGCAATCCGGAAAACCGGTTCGGTGCCCAGGGCGACGTCAACCTGCTCGCCTTGCCACCCGGCATGGGCGAACCGGCGCGCGGCCTGCCGCCGGCCACCGATTTCGCCGCGGTCGAGCGAATCTGGCCGGGCATTCTGGGACCGGCCGGAAAGACCGTCTGAACCGTCGATTGCGCTGCCACGACCGCGCGTCGGACGCGACCCTGCCCCTACATCTTCGCGCGCGTCCTTTGTCGGACGGGCGGCTAGGTTGCTGCGAGCGATCCCGCAGTGTATGCCCCGCCGCAGAGCATCCGATGATCGTGTTTGCACATTGCGCCGATAGCGCTGACGCCGATGTTTGAGCGGACCACGCCCGGCAGCGCCGATCGGCCGCTCGCCGGCATGTTCCTGATGGTGCTGTCGGTCTTCCTGTTCACCACGATGGACATGCTGGTGAAGCTCGCGGCCGAACATCATCCGACCGGACAGATCGTGTTTTTCCGCAATCTGGTTGCATTCATTCCGGTCACGTTCTTCGTCATGCGCGCCGGCGGGCTCGGGCAACTTCGCACCCGGCGGCCCTTTGCCCATATGCTGCGCGGCGCGTTCGGTCTCGCGGCGATGGTTTCGTTCTTTCTCGCCTACAAGCTGTTGCCGCTGGGCGAAGCGGTCGCACTCGGCATGGCCGGGCCATTGTTCATCACGGCTCTATCGGTGCCGCTGCTGGCGGAGAAAGTCGGTATCCGGCGCTGGAGCGCGGTCGTGATCGGTTTCGTCGGCGTTCTGGTGATGACGCGGCCGGGCAGTGCGCTGTTCGATCCGGCCGCCTTCGTCGCACTCGCCGGCGCACTGTTCTATGCGATCGCGATGATCCTGATCCGCCGTCTTTCGCGCTCCGAACCGGTCGTCGCCATCGTGTTCTATTTCACCGCCTTCGCGACCGTGGCGAGCGCTGCCAGCCTGCCCTGGCAATGGGCGACACCCGATCTCGAGGGCTGGGCGCTGCTGGTCGGCATCGGCCTGATCGGCGGCGTCGCGCAGATGACCATGACACAGGCCTTCCAGCAGGCACCGGCCGCGCTTCTCGCGCCGCTCGATTATCTCGCTTTGGTGTTTGCCATGCTGTACGGCCTGTGGATCTGGAACGAGCGGCCGGATGCGTTCCTGACCGCGGGTGCCGCGATTGTGGTGGTCGCGGGCCTCTATATCCTGCATCGCGAAACCGTGCTGGCGCGCCAGCGCGGCCGGGCCGTTGCGCGTGCGGCGGGCCACGACCGCCAGGGCGATAAACCCGGCGGCGGTTGACGTCGCGGCCCGGCTCCCGGCTCAATGCGTGCCGGGGGTCGCCGCATGATTCGTCGTCCATGAGCGCGGAAAATCCGCAAACTGCGCCGGCCGCGGGCGAAAAGCGCTCGCGCCGCAGCATCGAGGACCTGCTTGCCGAAGGCGATGCGGCGCTGGCCAGACGCGAAGGTGCCGCTGCGCTGCAGGTGTTCCGGAAACTCGCGATCCTGGTGCCGGGCGACTGGCGCGGTCACCAACGGGTCGCTCATGTGATGCGCCGGATCGGCCGTTTCGACGACGCGCTGAAGGCGGCGGACCGGGCGCACGGTCTGGCGCCCGACGAGCCGCTCGTTTTGGCCGAGCTCGGCTATTGCCGGCGCCTGCTCGGCCGCGGCGATGCGATCGAATGTCTGCGGCGGGCAAGCGAACTCGCCCCCGACGTGGCGGATTTTCATTCCTGGCTGGCGGACGCGTATTGGGATACCCATCGCCATCCCAGGCAGGCCGTCGCCAGCTATCGCCGCGCATTCGAACTCGAATCGGACAGCCCGCAGCGGATGATCCGCTATGCCGGCATTCTTGCCGCCACCGGCCGGGTTGACGAAGCCGCGCCGTTTTTCGATCGCGCGATCGAACGCGCCCCGAACTCGCTCGAGGTGTGGATTGCACGGGCGCGTTTTGCACAGATCATGGGTCGGCAGGACGATGCCAGAGATGCATGGCGCCGCGTCATCCAGATCGCACCGGACAGTTCCGACGCACTGGTCGTGCTCGCCGCCCAGTTTCCCGAAGCGGTCGACGAGCCGATGCGACTGCGCGCCGAAGAACTCGCCGTTGCGCCGCGCGTCGGATCGCGCAGCCGCCGCCAACTGCATTTCGCGCTCTATTCGCTCGACCGCCATCGCGGCGAGTCAGAAACGGCGTTCGAACATCTGCGCGAAGCGAACCGGCTGCGCCGCGAGGAGCTGATTGCGCAGAAACGCGGCTATAACTGGAAGAGCCGCGAAATCTATTTCGACCGGATCATTGCGACGTTCGATCGCGCCTTCTTCGAGAAATGCCGCGGCTGGGGCGATCCATCGGAGCGGCCGATCTTCGTTCTGGGCATGCCGCGCTCAGGGACGACGCTCTGCGAGCAGATTCTGGCCAGCCATTCGAACGTGTATGGCGGCGGCGAGCTCGAAGGCATCCGGACGGTCGCGCGTCTCATGCCGCCGGCTCTCGCACGCAACAGCGAAAAGCCCGGCGCATTTCCCTGGGGCATGGAGCGGATCGCACGGGCGCCGGTCCGCCGCATGGCGAAGCATTATCTCGACGAAACGTCGCCGCTTTCGATGCTGCCGCGCATTACCGACAAGATGCCGAGCAACTATGTGCATGTCGGGTTGATCCACCTGCTTTTCCCGAACGCGCGGATCGTGCATTGCACGCGCGATCCGATGGACAACGCGCTCTCCTGCTTCGAGCAGAATTTCTCGCACCCGACAAGCTGGGCCTGGGATCTCGACGATATCGGCCATTACTACAACCAGTATCGCCGACTGATGGCGCACTGGAACGATGTGCTGCCGGTGCCGATGCTGGAGTTTTCGTACGAGGCGACGGTGCGCGATTTCGAACCGGCCGCGCGCCGACTGGTCGATTTCTGCGGCCTCGACTGGGAACCGGCATGCCTCGACTTCCACCGCACCGACCGGCCGGTTCTGACCGCGAGCAAGGGCCAGGTGCGCCGCCCGATCTACGACAGCTCGATCGCCAAATGGCGGCGCTTCGAGGCGCAGCTCGAACCGCTCAGAAAAGCGATCGGGGGCTAGGAACGGCCGGAAGGCGTATCCGTTCAAACCGGCCTTGCCGTATGCCGCGCATCGAAGCGCGTCTCGATCGCATCCCAGATTTTGCCCGCGAGATTGGTGCCGTCGAAGCGGTCGATCTCCTGGATGCCGGTCGGCGAGGTCACGTTGATTTCGGTCATGTAATCGCCGATCACGTCGATGCCGACAAACACCAGCCCGCGTTCGCGCAGCACCGGTCCGATCGCCGTACAAATCTCGCGCTCGCGCGTGGTCATCGTGGTTTTCAGCGGCCTGCCGCCGACATGCATGTTCGAACGCGCCTCGCCCTCGGCCGGCACGCGGTTGATCGCGCCGGCCGCTTCGCCATCGACGAGGATGATGCGCTTGTCGCCGGCGCGCACCTCGGGCAGATATTTCTGCACGATGATCGGCTCGCGATAGAGCTGGGTGAAAAGCTCGATGAGCGCGCCGAGATTTTCGTCGCCCGGCGCGATGTGAAAGACGCCGGCCCCGCCATTGCCGAACAAGGGTTTCACGATGATGTCCTTGTGTGCCTTGCGGAACTCGAGGATCTCCGCCTTCTCCGAGGTGATCAGCGTCGGCGGCATCAGCTCGGGGAAATGCGTGACGAACAGTTTTTCGGGTGCGTTGCGCACCTCGATGGGGTCGTTCACCACCAGCGTATCGGGAAGAACATGCTCGAGGAGGTGCGTCGCGGTAATATAGGCCATGTCGAACGGCGGGTCCTGGCGCATCAGCACGATATCGAGCGTCCGGAGGTCGATCGTCTCGAAGGCGCCGAGCGTCGCGTGATTGCCCTTCTCGCGCCGCACCTCGAGCTTGCGCATATGTGCGTAGACCCGGCCTTCGCGCAGCACCAGATGGCGCGGCAGATAATGAAAGAGCGCATGGCCGCGGCGCTGTGCCTCGAGCGCGAGGGCGAAGGAGGAATCGCCGTCGATGTCGATTCCCTCGATCGGGTCCATCTGGATGGCGACGGCACGGCTCATGGCTTTGCGGCGGGCTCCCGGCAGGTCGTTGGATCGGTCGCGATCATAAAGCGCGGCGCGGCCCCAGGGCAGCGGATTCTTGATGGGCATCGTGGTGGACAGGAAGAATGCAGCCTGCCATTCGGCGACCCTCAGTTCAGCTTGTTCCGGACCTCCTGCAGCAGTCGCGCCGACTGGTGCTTGTAGCTGTCGCGCGTCTCGATCGCGATATGCCGCTCCAGCGCGTCGGCCGCGCGCTGCAGGTTCTCAAGCCGGAGCTGGATCATCGCCGCATCGCGCCACAACTCGGCGCGCCCGGGTGCGAGCGTTGTCATCCGTTCGACCGCGCGGCCTGCCTTTTCCAGTTCGCCCATGCGGATATGCCGGATCTTCAGATTGTTCTGCAGCCGGAGCAGGATGTCGATATTGCTGACGCGTTCGAAATAGTCCGGCGTCAGCTCGGCCTCGCTGCCGGCCGCCGCCTTGATCAGCGTGCGCAGGTCGGACGCCGCGCAGATTTTTCCTTCCGCAAACGGATCGACGATCGCGCGCTCGCCCTCGCGGTCGAGCCGCACCAGAAAATGACCGGGGAAGGCGATGCCTTCGACGTCCCAGCCCTGGCTGCGCCCGCACTGGATGAAAAGAATGCCGAGCGCCACCGGCAGACCGCGCCTGCGGTCGACGACGCGCATCAGATTGGCATTCTGCAGATCGTCGTAGGTCGCCTCGTCGCCGCGATAGCCTTCCTGCCCGTACATGACGGCATTGACCGACGCGATGCGGCCTTCGAGTGTGTCGGCGGTGCCAGCATCGGCGTAGCGGTCGGCAATGTCGCGCGCCATGACCGCCAGATGATCCCGATAGCGGTCGAGCGCGACGCCCGGCCGGTCGAAGGCGGCCAGCATGAGCGCGGTATCGGCAAGGTCGATATCGCGGTCGGGCAGCGCTGCCACCGCGGCCAGCGCTGCCAGAGCGGTTTCCCGGTCGGTCATTCGGCGCTGGCGGCCTGGGTTTTGATACGGACGTAATTCACAATGCGCCGAACATACTGAACGTCGCGCGCATGGTCGATAACGCGGTTCAGTTCCACCTCGTTCTGCGCGATCCCGATCAGATACACCACCCCGTCGACTGATTCGATGCTGTAATTGATCGACCGTATGTCGCCGTCCATCAGCAGCTTGCCGTCGATCTTCTGGATGATCCAGAAATCGCGCCAGCCGTTCGGATCGCCGCCGGTCACCGTCATCTCGTTGATCACTTCGGCAATGCCGTCGGGCTGCCAGGCGATGCGAACCGCCTCCATCCGCGATTCGGGCGTGCCGACCTCGCCGCTCAACAGCACGCGGCCCTCGTGCACCTGGACCTTGACTGCGCTGAACAGATCGCCGTCCTGATCGAGCAGCCGGCGGTTGATCTCGAGATAGAGCGCATCGTCCGAGACCGAGGTGGAAAACCCGCGCTCCTCGGAGGCTTTGGTCGCGGCGCTGGCGGCGACGCCGATGGCAGCGCCCGCAACCGTACAGCCGGCAAGCGCCTGCGCCGCGGCAGCGAGCAAAGCCGCCGCGACGAACAGGGTGGAACGAGGCCGGGAGAGCCGGCTGGTCGCGAGGGCAAGCTTCATAGAGCAGTCGATCTGCCCACTGCCGATTCGGGAACCGCATTCTACCGCAGAATCGCCTCAACCGGTATGCGAGCCCTGCCAGCAATCTTCAATATGTTGGGGCAACCGCCTTGGCACGATCAGGATTGCATCGAATCGTATGCGGTCCTGCGATCGCTCGGGATGGCGAGCGAGATACCAGCCGAGCGCGGCCAGGATGCGCTGGCGCTGCCGCGCCGAGACCGCTTCGGCCGCGGCCGCTCGATCCGGCCTTGCCTTGACCTCGACGATGGCCAGGGTTTGCCCGCGTCGGGCGATCAGGTCGATCTCGCCGACCGGGCAACGCAGATCGCAGGCCACGATGCGATAGCCCTTGAGACGCAGCCACCAGGCGGCAAGGCGTTCGCCGCGCCGGCCGCGGCCCCAGTTGCGCTGGCGCTCGCGCCTTCGTTGCCGTCCGGCCTCGGCTGGTCGCAGAGAACTTCGGACGCGATCGCTCATTCCTGGCCATCGCGCAGCCGCAAGGCGCGGCGATAAACCTCGCTGCGCGGCCGGCCGCTGGTTCCCGCGACCTCATCGACCGCCGCCTTGAGCGGCAGCCTTGCCAGGCGTTCGACCAGCATCGCATCGAGTGCGTTGTCGTCGCGCGCGGATCCTGCGTCGTCGGGCGGCCCGACCAGCACCACGATCTCGCCCTTGGGACCGCCGGCGGCGGCATAATGGGCGGCGAGCGCATCGAGCCGGTCGCGCCTGGTTTCCTCATAGAGTTTGGTCAGTTCGCGCGCGACGACGGCCTCGCGCGGGCCCAGAACGGCCGCGAGATCCTCGAGCATGGCCGCCAGCCGCGGCCCGCTTTCGTAAAACACCAGGGTCGCCCGCAGCGCACGCAGTTCCGAAATCGCAGCGCGCCGGGCGACAGCTTTCGGCGGCAGAAAACCGGCGAACAGGAAGCGGTCGGTCGGCAGACCGGCGACGGCGAGGCCGGCGAGCAGTGCCGAGGCGCCCGGCAGCGGCGTGACACGGTGGCCGGCATCGGTCGCTTCGCGAACCAGCCGATAGCCGGGATCGGAGATCAGCGGCGTGCCGGCATCGGAAACCAGCGCCACCATTTGCCCCTCTCCCAATGCGCGCAGGATCGCGGGGCGCATCCGTGCCGCATTATGGTCATGATAGGGGCGTAGCGGTCGCTTCAGGCCGAGATGCGCCAGCAGCCTGCCGGTGATGCGCGTGTCCTCGCACAGCACGAGGTCGGCAGCGGCGAGGCAGTCGATGGCGCGTTGCGTGATGTCGCCGAGATTGCCGATCGGCGTTGCGACGATGGCCAGGGTGCCGCCCGCAAACTCGGCAGGCGCAATCCGGGCAGGCGCAACCCGGCCAGGCGCAATCCGGACAGGCGCAACCCGGGCAGGTCCCGGGCGGGCCTGTTCCGTTGCCGCCGTCGCCCAGCTTGTCTCGTCGGGCGAATTTTCGGCGTAACCGCCGCCGGCGGATATATTTGCGGCGGATCCGCCGCTAGGCTGTTTCCGGCCCGGTCTCGTCGTCGGGTTCGAAATCCGGTCGGGGTCCAGCATGCTGTCGGGCCCCGGCTTCTTGTCAGGGGATGTTGCCGATGCTGACCGTGCGCCGTGCCGTTTCGATCTTCCGCTCATCGATGAACCGGACGGGCGAGAGGACGCCAGGGGCCATCCCGTCGGCCGTCACGCTTTCCATGCTGCTGCTGGTTGCCGCATTCGCACTCGGCGCCTGTCAGCAAAGGGTACCGCCCGCGCCGCCGCCCCAGCAAGCAACACCGCAGGCAACGCCGCCGGTCACAGAGGCGCCACCGCCGCCGGTGACCGACCCGGCACCGGCCCCGATCGTCACCGACGACGGACGCGTGCGTGTCGCCCTGTTGCTGCCGCTCACCGGACAGAACGCGGCGCTCGGCCGCGCGATGCAGTCGGCTGCCGAGCTTGCCTTGTTCGATTCGGGCAACGAACAGTTCGCGCTCGTGGTGCGCGATACCGAAACGCCGGCAGGCGCAGGCGGTGCCGCGCAGCAGGCGATCGCCGCAGGCGCGAGCCTCATTCTCGGGCCGCTGTTCTCGACCCAGGTGAGCCAGGTGGCCCCGATCGCGCGCCAGGCCGGCGTGCCGGTGATAAGCTTTTCGACCGACCGCAGCGTTGCGGGTTCCGATGTTTATGTGATGGGGATCCTGCCCGAGCTGCAGGTCGAGCGCGTGATCCGCTACGCCGCGGCGCTTGGGCTGCAGCGATTTGCAGCGCTGGTGCCCAACTCGACCTATGGCCGAACGGTGGTTCAGGCACTCAATCTTGCGGCCGGAGGCGGCACCGCCACGGTTTCGTCGGTCGAGTATTACGACACTGCCACGACCGACCTCGCGCCTTATGTCGAGCGCATTGCCGGAGCGCGCGATTCCTACGACGCGCTGCTGATTCCCGAAGCCGGCGACCGGCTGCGACTGATCGCACCGCTGTTGCTCTTCTACAATGTCGATCCCGCCGAGAAGCAGATCCTCGGCACGACATTATGGAGCGAGACGAGACTGGGCTCCGAACCGGCACTCCAGGGTGCCTGGTTTGCGGCGCCGCCGCTGCAAAGCTGGGAGCGGTTCGATCGGCGCTATCGACAGCTCTATGGCGAACCGGCGCTTCGCCTCGGCACGCTCGCCTACGACGCGACCGCGCTGGCGGCGGCGCTCGCGCGCGGCGCCGGCCCGGAAGCTGTGGCGGCGGGTGCGATTTACGATCGCGCGGCGCTGACCCAGACCGACGGATTCGCCGGCATCGACGGGATCTTCCGCTTCCGGCTGGACGGTTCGGTCGAACGCGGCCTTGCTGTCATGGAGCTGCAGGACGGCGGTATCGTGACCCGCGATTCGGCACCGAGCCGCTTCGAGGACGTGATCTATTAGCGTTGCGTCGCGGGACGAGGTGCCGCGCGAAGCGAAACGCCATGGCCCTCTATCGCGAACGCTGCCTCTTGGCAGCCAGGCCGATTGTGAAACCCCGATCAGGCGCGTTCGCGCGTTTTCAGAAAATTCAGCTCGGGAAATTTTTCGATCGCGCGGTCGAGCTCCCAGATACTGCGCGCCAGAAACACAGGTGCCTCGTCCCGATCGTTCGCCATATTGTCGCGGTACTCCGCGACAAAGCGCTTCAGGACCGCCTCGTCGCCCGCAATCCAGCGCGCCGATTCGAACGGTGCCGCTTCGAAATCGACCGCCACCTTGTATTCGGTGGCGATGCGCGAAGCCAGAACCTCGAGCTGCAACTGACCGACCACGCCGACGATCCATTGCCCGCCCAGCACGGGCTGGAACATCTGCATCACGCCCTCTTCCGCCAGATCCTCGAGTGCCCGACGCAGCTGCTTGGCGCGGATCGGATCGATCAGCCGCACCCGGCGCAGGATTTCGGGCGCGAAACTCGGAATGCCGGTGAACCGGATATCCTCGCCTTCGGTCAGCGCGTCGCCGACGCGCAGTGTGCCGTGATTGGGGATGCCGATAATGTCGCCCGGCAGCGCCTCTTCCGCCAGTTCGCGTTCGCGCGCGAAGAAGAAGATCGGATTGTGCACGGCGATCGTCTTCTGCGTGCGGGTGTGAAACAGCTTCATACCGCGTTGGAAGCGGCCCGAGCAGAGCCGGAGGAAGGCGATCCGATCGCGATGGTTCGGGTCCATATTCGCCTGCACCTTGAAGACGAAGCCGGCGACGCGGTCTTCGGTCGGTTCGATCGGCCGGGGTTCGGCGGGCTGGGCGCGCGGCGGCGGCGCCATTTCCGCCAAAGCCTGCAGCAATTCCGCAACCGCGTAATCCTTGAGCGCGCTGCCGAAAAAGACCGGCGTCATATGACCGCCGCGATAGGACGCGAGATCGAAGTCGGGATAGGCCTGGCGCGCCAGCGCGGCGCTTTCGCGGAACGCGCCCAGCACATTCGCCGGCACCAGCCGGTCGAGCTGTTCGTCGCCGAGATCGCGGCAGTCGACCGCCTCGCGAAACGGGCCGCCCTTGATGCCGCCCGAACCGAGGAAGCGATTGCTGCGCAGGTCGTAGCAACCGGCAAAGTCGCTGCCCATGCCGACCGGCCAGGTCATCGGCGTCACGTCGAGGGCCAGCACGCTCTCGATCTCGTCGAGCAGCGCGAAGGGATCGAGACCCTCGCGATCGATCTTGTTGATGAAGGTGACGATCGGAATGTCGCGCAGGCGACAGACCTCGAACAATTTGCGGGTCTGGCTTTCGATGCCCTTGGCGGCATCGATCACCATGATGGCGGAATCGACCGCGGTCAGCGTGCGATAGGTGTCTTCGCTGAAATCCTCGTGGCCGGGCGTGTCGAGCAGGTTGAAGGCGATGCCCTCGCGCACGAAGGTCATGACCGAACTCGAGATCGAGATGCCGCGTTTGCGTTCGATCTCCATCCAGTCCGACTGGGTGCGCCGGCGCTCGCCATGCGCCTTGACATGGCCGGCCAGATGGATCGCGCCGCCGGACAGAAGCAGCTTTTCCGTCAGCGTGGTTTTGCCGGCGTCGGGATGCGAGATGATGGCAAAGGTCCGCCTCGGCATACCGGCAGGATTCGCGACCGGCATGCCGGCAGGATTCGCGACCGGCGCGCCGGATGCCGTGCTCCGGATCGCTGTCACGACGGTCGGCCGATCTGTTCGATCAGGCCGGGGAACTGGCGGTTGAAGAGGTCCAAGTCTGCCTTGGCAACAAAGTGTATCACTGTGTGCCCGTCAGAATGCTCGAAGAAGCAGCGATCCTCCGCGAAGGTCGCGAGATAGGTCTTTGCCGATTCAAGCGTTCGTTCGCTGATCGAACGCTGGATGCGAGCATAGACGCGTTTCTTCTTCAATCTGCCTCCTCCCGGTCGACCGCGATAAACAATCGAATCCATCGCCATATTTGCCTTGTCGATTATCGAAATTGAATGGGTCGCAGCTTTTCGGATCGGTTACTGCTTCTGGAGGTAGCGGTTCGAATCGCGCAATGAGTCGGAATTGACAAACCGGATCACGCTTGGCTTGTCGATACGCTCCAGCATGATCGTATTGCCATCGATGCTGTCGATTCGCCATTCCTTCCGGGGCGGCTTGGCATCGGAAAAAATACTTCCAACGCCAATATTATCGGTCGCGACCATGAAACTGCTCCTTTCCATCGGTTGCGGATCCCCTGAACGCCCGACGCCCCGTTGCGATCGCGGGGCTGTCGGTCCGGTCGCGGCGGACCCGGTCGATACCGAGGCGCCGGCATCCGACAGGACGCTGGCGCATTCCGGTGATTTCCGATGCACATCCGCTGGCCAAACCGGCGGCGGTGCCGTCGTGCCGGCGCGCAAACAGCGCCAGCCATCGCGGCGGGGTTCCTCCGGAGCAAACCGTGGCAACCCAAGCAGCAGCCTGAATTTAGTGACTGCGCCCTGGTTTTTGTAGCGAAATTTTGCGCTCTCCGAGATCGGGCCGCCGGGCCGGTCTTATGCAGCGGCGACCTCGCGCTGCAGGGCGGCTGCTTCCTCGAGCAGCCATTCGCGGAACCAGACGATCTTGGGCAGATCGGCGGTCTTTTCGGGCGCGACAACGAAATAGCCGAAATCGACGGGCATGACGAATTCGAACGGTTTGACGAGTCGGCCCGTCTCCAGATCGGCACCGGCCAATGTCGTGTTACCGAGGGCGACGCCGTGGCCCTCGATCGCCGCCTGCAGGGTCACCGTCTCGGGAAAGAATTTCGGGCCCGCGGTCGGATCGATATCGGTGACGCCGGCGGCGCGCAGCCACATGCGCCAGTCCGGATCGCTGTCGTCCTTGAAGTCCCAGTCGGAGTGCAGAAGCGTGTGCCATTTGAGATCGGCCGGTCGCTTCAGCGGATGCGGCCCCTCGAGCAGCTTCGGCGAGCAGACCGGAAAGATGTCGCCATAGAACAGCCGGTCCTGGCGCAGGCCGGGATAGCCGCCTTTGCCGTAGCGGATGCCCATGTCGATATTCTCGAGTTCGAAATCGACCAGATAATCTGCGGCATCGATCCGCACCTCGATCTCGGGATGGCGTTTGCGGAATCGGTCGAGGCGCGGCACCAGCCATTTGCCGGCGAAGGACGTGGTCGCGGTCACGGTCAGGATCTTGTCGTCGCGGCGGCGCGCGACGCGCTCCATGGCCGTCGCCAGCCGGTCGAAAGCGGCGCGCACGTCGGGCAAGGCGAGCTGGCCCGCATCGGTCAGCAGAACCTGCCGGTTCAGCCGGCGGAACAGCTTGACCCCCAGATACTCCTCCAGGCGCTTTACCTGATGGCTGACCGCGGCCGGGGTCACGGCCAGTTCTTCCGCGGCCTCGGCGAAGCTGAGATGCCGGGCGGCGGCCTCGAAGGCGCGCAGACTGGAAAGTGGGGGAAGGCGGCGTTTCATGAATTCACATTAGTAAAAGTAATCTGTACGGATAGTTAATATCGTTTGTTGATGGCCTATTGCAAGCCTAGATTAGCGATGTCGCCAAGGCACCGGTTAAGAAATACTACAGTTTCTGCCGCGGCCCCAGGCAAAAGAGAATGACAAGGAGAGCAGAGATGATCCGGTTTTTTGATGGCTTGCTGGCCGTTTATGGTTCC
>JBBDWX010000108.1:0-5857 GCA_040902665.1 Dongiaceae bacterium | reverse complement strand
CATGACATTCGTCGCGCATCAGCGCCGAGCCGGCATGACCGTTGACGATCTTCTTTACAGGGCAGCCGAAATTGATGTCGATAATCTGCGCGCCGAGTGCTTCGTTGAGCTTCGCTGCCTCCGCCATCACCGCGGGCTCGCAGCCGGCGAGTTGCACCGCCATCGGAAACTCTTCCGGCGTGTGGCTGACCATGCGCAATGTCTTGCGCACCTGGCGAATCATCGCTTCGCTGGCGATCATTTCGGAGACGACCAGCCCCGCGCCCCAGCGTTTCACCAGCCGGCGAAATGGCATATCGGTGACGCCCGACATGGGCGCCAGGATCACCGGATCGTCGATGCGGATCGGACCGATCGAAATGCTCATGGATTGGGCAACCCGTCATGCTGGTCAAAAAGCAGGCAGAAGATTATCGGCGTTCGTGCTGCAGTGCAATATGGGCCGTAGAGCGAACCTCAACCGATAAGGATTTCCCGGACAAATTTGACGCCGGGATAGGCCAAGGTCAGGAGCAGCCAGGCGACCAAAACCCAGCGGGCAGCCCGTCGGCCCCGAAATCCGGTCTTCGCATGCGCCAGGAGCAGGAGACCGATCAAGAGAAACGCGGCTATCGCAAGGATCGTCTTGTGATCGAACGGCATCGCCTCATGCGTGCTGAACCAGCCGAGCGCCATGCCGCTGGCGATTCCGATCCCGAGCACGATCTCGGCCGCGGCGAGCAGCCGAATTTCGAGCCGTTCGCTCTCGGCAAGCGACGGCAGACGGTTTGCGATCCCGCCTGGCTGTTTCTGCTTGAGCGCCGCATCCTGCAGCAGGCAGGCGAACCCGGCGATGGCCGCCAGCGACAGCAAGGCGTAAGTCGCGAGCGCAAAGACGATATGCGCATCGAACCAGGCAACGGGCCCGACCGATCCCGGCATCGGTGGAACCGGTGCGAGCATTCGCACCAGCAGCGCGAGCACTCCCACCAGCAGAAGATAGGGTATCAGCAGCACAGACAAGCGCCGTAGCGGCGGAACCGCCCACCCGATGGCAACATAACCGACCAGGGTCGCCGTCAACGTCGCCCACAGTGTGAATGACAGATCGCTACGCCAGCCGCTGACCAGCAAATCGGCTATTAGTGCGGCCATGGCGCCAGCGAGCGCGCCGGCCGCAACCAGCAATGCGGCCCGCCGCGTCAGCGCCACCGCGATCAGGACAACCAGAACGGCGGCCTGCAGGAGCAGGACAGTGATATCGGGGGATGCCATGGGCCGGAACTATAGAGGCGCCTGCCCTCGCCCGCCACGCCATGCGCGGCGCATGGAATTCCGCCAACCTGCTTTGCAAGCCGGTGCCGCTCGGGCATAGCTTATGGCTATGACTAGCGCAGCCCTGATCGTTGCCGGCGGCAGCGGCCGGCGCTTCGGCGGCGAGTTGCCGAAGCAATATCGGATGCTCGCGGGCAGGCCCGTGCTGCGCCACGCGATCGACGCGTTTCTCGGGTCGGGGCTGGTCGATCGTATTCAGGTCGTTATCCGCGACAGCGACCGCGCGCATTACGACGCAGCCACGAACGGCCTCGATCTGCCGGCGCCGGTTCCCGGTGGCGATACGCGCCAGGCATCGGTTCGCTGCGGGCTGGAGGCGCTTGCCGTCGATGCGCCGACAAGCGTGTTGATCCACGATGCCGCGCGCCCGTTTGTCACGGCGCCTATGATTGCGGGTTGTATCGCCGCGCTCGAAACCATGCCCGGTGCAATCGTCGCGGTTCCGCTACGCGACACGCTAAAGCGAGCCGGCGATAACAACGAGATCGTCGGCACCGTCGACCGCGCGGCCGTCTGGCGGGCGCAGACGCCACAGGCCTTTCGTTTTGCGGAGATCCTCGCCGCCCATCGCAGCGCCGCTGGAGGCGATCTGACCGACGATGCGGCCGTCGCCGAAGTGGCAGGCCTCACAACCCTGCTGGTCGAAGGCTCGGACGACAATATCAAGATCACGACCGAGGACGACCTGGCGCGCGCCGAGCGCATGCTGGTCGCCGCGCGGGAATACCGCACCGGCTTCGGATACGATGTGCACCGCTTCGCGCCGGGCGACGCGATCGCACTGGGCGGGTTGCGCATCCCGCACGATCGCGGTCTCGAAGGTCATTCGGATGCCGATGTCGCGCTGCACGCGCTCACCGATGCGATTCTCGGCGCCATTGGTGCTGGCGATATCGGCGCGCATTTTCCGCCGTCCGACGCGCAATGGAGGGGTGCCGATTCCGGCCGGTTTCTCTCGCATGCGGTGTCGCTCGTGACGGCGCGCGGCGGCAGCATCGTGCATCTCGACCTGACCATCGTCTGCGAGCGGCCGAAGATCGGGCCGCATCGCGAAGGGATGGTGGCGCGCATTGCGTCAATCGCCGGCCTTGAAGTGGGTCGGGTGAGCGTGAAGGCGACGACGACAGAGGGCCTTGGCTTCACGGGCCGGGGCGAAGGCATCGCGGCGCAGGCGGTTGCGACCGTCGCCCTGCCGCGTTGATGCGATGACAACCGCTGCCGAGATCGTCACGCACTATCGCAAGGCGGGTCTGCGCATCGTCACGGCCGAATCCTGCACCGGCGGGATGATCGCCGCCGCCCTCACCGACATCGCCGGATCGTCGGATGTCTTCGAGCGTGGCTTCGTCACTTATTCGAACGACGCGAAGCACGAACTGATCGACGTGCCGCGCGCAACCCTCGACGCGCCTGGCGCGGTCAGTGCCGAAACCGCCGAGGCGATGGCGCGCGGCGCGCTGGCCCGATCCCATGCCGACGTGGCGCTGTCGGTCACGGGTGTCGCCGGGCCGGGCGGCGGTTCGGCCGAAAAGCCAGTCGGTCTCGTCTATTTCGGTGTCGCGCGCAAAGGCGGACAGGTGCGTGTTGTCCGCGAGGTTTTTGCCGGCGATCGCGCCGCCATCCGCCGCGCCGCGACGACACGCGCGCTCGACCTTCTTGCGAACGCGCTCACACCTTGAGACAGCGAGCCATCGGCATTGATTTCAGCGGCGCCAAGGATGCCGGGCGGCGCATCTGGACTGCCGAGGGAACGATCGGTGCGGCAGGAACACTCGATCTCGAACGCTGTTTGCCCGCATTTCAGCGCCTCAATTGCGGCAAGCAACGCGAGGTCGCCCTCCCCGTACTAACCGAATGGATTGCAGAACAGAACGATGCGGTGATCGGCTGCGATTTTCCCTTTTCGCTGCCACTTTGCGCGCTCGGCGAATCCGATTGGCGCGGTTTTGCGACCGGTTTCCTGAAAGCGCACCCCTCCGCCCCGGCATTTCGGGCTGCCATGCGACAAAGTTACGCGAACGCCGCGGTAAAGGAACCGAAACGCAAGACCGACGGTCCCAATGAGGCTGCGACGCCCTGGAACCCGTGGAACATTCGCCTTTACTGGCAGACGCATGCCGGGATCGGCTCCGTGCTCGCCCCGTTGATCGGTCGTGCCGCGATAGCGCCGTTCGACCAGGCGATCACGGGCACGCCGCTGATCGTAGAGACCTGCCCCGCTTCCTCACTCAAAAAACTTGGCCTTTACAGGAAACACAGCTCGTACAAGGGGCGGAAGGATGCCTGTCGCGTTGCGCGATCGGCTCTTCTCGATGCGTTGCTGCAGCGCAAGCTTGTAACCGCCGGATCGACGTTGCGCACACAAATCGTGGATGATAGCGGCGGCGACGCGCTCGATGCGGTGATCGCAGCGCTCGGTGCGGCAGCCTCGCTCCCGCAGACCGAGAATCGCGTCGGTTACGACCACCCGATCGAAGGCTGGGTCTACTACGTACGCGGCTGATCCGCAGCGTCGCGATGCGCCGGCAGCAAGACTGGTATGTCCGTCTGGGGATGTGGCACGCTGACCATCGGCAGGCCGTAGACGCGTTCGATCGCCTCGGCGGTCAACACAGTTCGGGGCGGGCCGGATTGCGCGATGCGGCCCTGATCGAGCAGCACCACCCGATCCGCCAGCCGCATCGCGTGATTGAGATCGTGCAGCGTCACCGCGAGGCCGAAACCGCGATCGGCGAGCCGACGGGCCCAGCCGAGCACGCTTTCCTGAAAAGCGGGATCGAGGTTTGATACCGGCTCGTCGAGCAGCAGAAAGCGCGATGCGGAATCGCCCGGTTCGGCCCAGACCTGGGCGACAACGCGCGCGAACTGCACACGTTGCATCTCGCCGCCGGATAGACGGCGCACGTCGCGCGCGGCGAACTCGGAGAGGCCCATCATCGCAATGACCTGCGCACAGACCGGATCGTCACCCTGCGATCCGGAGACGGCGCTACGGCCGATCGCGACCAGTTCCGCGACGGTGATACCGAACACGACATGAGAGCTTTGCGGCAGCACGGCGCGGCGTCGCGCGAGGTCGACCGGTGGAATCTCGTCCAACGGGCGTCCGTCGAGCGCGACTTTGCCCCGCTCCGGCTTCAGCTCGCCCGAGAGCAACTGGAGCAAGGTCGTCTTGCCGGCGCCGTTCGGCCCGACCAGCGCGATCAGTTCGCCGGCGCCGATGGTCAGATCGATGTCGCTGAGGATCCGCCGCCCTTCGCGCGAAAATCGGACCTGTTCGACGGTCAGCATCAGACGCCAGCCCGCCGGCGCAGCAGCAGCCAGAGAAAGAACGGCGCGCCGATGAAACTGGTCACAACGCCGATCGGCAGTTCCGCCGGTAACACAACGAGCCGTGCCAACAGGTCGGCCAGAAGCAGCAGCGACGCGCCCAGGATCGCCGCCGTCGGCAACAGGCGGCGATGATCGGCGCCGACCAGCATGCGCGCGAGATGCGGCACCAAAAGTCCGACAAAGCCGATCATGCCCGTCAAGGCGACCGCCGCGCCGCTAGCCAGCGCGGTGACGAGGATGAGCTGACGTTTCACCGGTTCGACCGCGAAGCCAATCTGGAATGCCTCGCGCTCGCCGAGCAGAATGGCGTTGAGTGGCCGCGCCAGACGCAGCATCCATACGAGTCCGATGCCGATCATCACCGCTACTGGCAAAAGTTTGGCCCACCCGACGCCGGAGAGCCGCCCGAGCAGCCAGAACGTGATGTCGCGCAGTTGCTGATCTTCGCTGAGGAAGGTCGCAAGCCCGAGGCCGGCACCCGCGAAAGCATTGATCGCGATGCCGGAGAGAAGCAGGATCGTCACATCGACGGTCGGGCGGCGCGCCACGAAACCATAGATCAGCGCCGTCACGATCATCGCGCCGCAGAACGCCGCAGCCGGCAATGCCCAGACCCTAAGCGGCACCGGCAGCATCGCGATCAGTCCGCCGCCAAATACTATGGTCGCGGCGACAGCAAGCGCGGCGCCGCTGCTCACGCCGAGCAGGGCCGGATCCGCAAGCGGGTTGCGGAACAGCCCCTGCAGCGCCGCGCCTGCCATGGCGAGCCCGCCCCCCACGAGCATCGCCAAGATCACCCGAGGCAAGCGGATTCCGATCAAGACGAGGCCATCGCGTGCGTCGGTTTCGGTAAGAGCAGGAAGCCCCAACCGCTCGCCAAGAATCGAAACGATATCGATTGGCGCAATGCCGACGGCGCCGAGGCCGAGCGACAAAAAGATCGCAACCCCGAGCAACGACAGAAGCGCCGCGTAGGGCACCCGGTTTCGGCGCATCGATCCGATCCGGCCGAGATCGACTGCGGTCACGGCAACGCCGCGGCCAACTCGGGATGCAATTGCAGCGCCAGCTCGCGCGCGGCCTCGGCCGCCCGCGGGCCGAAGCCGAGCAGATAATTCGCATCGATGACCCGGATCCGACCATCCCGTACTGCGGGAATGAGACCGAGATCGGGCCGCGCCATGATGGCATCGATACCGCCCATCGCCTC
>JBBDWX010000107.1:0-5866 GCA_040902665.1 Dongiaceae bacterium | reverse complement strand
CGCGGTCGCGATCGAGCTTGACGATAGTGGCCAAAAAACTTCCTCCGCCGACAATTCGGCCCCGGCTTGACGCTCCGCCGGTCGCGTCGGAGTGTAGATTGGGACCCGTGGCGGTCAAGGAAAACACGGTTGCCAGTCTGCGACAGATTACCAGCGCCGAGGACCCGAAGGGTTGGGTTCGCGTGAGAAAGTCGGGTTCCCGGCTGCCAAAGGGGCGGGCATGAAAGAACTCCTGCGGACGACCGATTTGGTCCGGTTGAGTTGGATCGGCGCTCTGTTGCGCGATGCGGGTATCGAGAGCGTGGTTTTCGACGGCCATATGTCGGTCGTCGAAGGCACGCTCGGCATCCTGCCGCGGCGACTGATGGTGTCCGACGACGATATCGAACGCGCCAGGTCGATCCTGACCGAGAGCGGCGAGGAATTGCAGAGTGAGTGAGCCCGCCCCCGATGTGACACAAGATGCACTGCTCGGCGGCCGCATCCATCTGACACAACCGGCGTCCGGCTATCGCGTCGCAATCGATCCGGTTTTTCTTGCCGCAGCCGTGCCCGCTGCCCCGGGCGATCTCGTCCTCGATCTCGGTTGCGGCGTCGGTGCGGCCGCGCTCTGTCTCGCCGCCCGCGAACCGAATTGTCGCATCGTGGGGATCGAGCGCGACCGCCACCTCGTACGGCTTGCCTCGGCCAACATCGAAGCCAATCGCATGAACGGTCGCGTCGAGGCAATGGTCGGCGATCTGCTGCGAATGCCGCCACGGCTCGCGCCGGGTGGATTTGCGCATGTGATGGCCAATCCGCCGTTCCTCGATAGCGAGGCCGGAACCACATCGCCGCAGGCAAGCAAGGCGACGGCGAACCATGAAGGCGAGGCGAAGCTCGGCGACTGGGTCCGCTGCGCGCTGGTCATGGTGCGCCCCAAGGGCAGCGTCACGTTTATCTATCGCGCCGACCGGTTCGATCGGCTGATGGCGGAACTTAGCGGAAAGATCGGCGAACTCGTCGTCTATCCGCTCTGGCCCGGCGGAGACAAGCCGGCGAGCCGCCTTCTGGTGCGCGGCCGCAAGGGGATCGCCGCACCCGCGCGATTGATGCCCGGCATGGTGCTGCATGAGAGCGACGGCCGATATACAGCTGCCGCGGACGCGGTTCTGCGCGGCGGTGCGGGCATTCTGCTCTGACGCGACCCCGAGGGACGCTGCTGCTGTCGACCGCCGGCGCGAAGCACGGCTTGACCGCGATTCCGCCCGGCCCCTAAATGCGGCCAGATGTTCGCCATTCCCAGCTTGACCAAAATTATCGTCCTGGCCGCCGTCGTGCTCGCGGTCTGGTACGGTTTCCGGCTGATCGGACGGCTCGATCGCGAGCGCAAGGCCAAGGCCCGCGTCGCCCGCGAAGCGCCGCCGCAACGGGCCACAGCCCCAGGTGCTGCCGCGACAGCCGCTGCTGCGGTCCAGGATCTCATCGAATGCCGCAGTTGCGGCGCCTTCGTCCCGGCGAAGCGGACCCTGTGCAGCAATTGCGGTGCCGGGATCTGATTCCACGGTGACCGGTCGCGTGAAGGGCCAAATCCCAACGGTTCCCGCTGCTTGACCGACTCTGGGGGCACCGCTAGTTTGCACCGCAACATAAGCCCTTTTCCCAGAATCGCGGGCCATTGCATCCGATGTCGCCGGCGCCGGAACCCAATCCTGAGACTTGTTTCCAGCGCCTGATCCTGAAGCTGCAGGATTATTGGGCGGACCAGGGATGCGTGATCCTCCAGCCCTACGACATGGAGGTGGGCGCGGGCACATTCCACTGGGCGACCACATTGCGCGCGCTCGGCAGCGATCCCTGGAAGGCAGCCTACGTGCAGCCTTCGCGCCGGCCCACCGACGGGCGCTATGGCGAGAATCCGAACCGGCTGCAGCACTACTACCAGTTCCAGGTGATCCTGAAGCCGTCGCCGGCCGACAGCCAGGATCTCTATCTGGGCTCGCTCAAGGCGCTCGGCATCGATCTGATGGCGCACGACGTTCGGTTCGTCGAAGACGATTGGGAGAGCCCGACGCTGGGCGCCTGGGGTCTCGGCTGGGAAGTCTGGCTGGACGGCATGGAAGTCAGCCAGTTCACCTATTTCCAGCAGGTCGGCGGCATCGAATGCGATCCGGTCTCGACCGAACTGACCTATGGCCTCGAGCGCCTTGCAATGTATGTGCAGGGCGTCGAGAACGTCTACGACCTCGACTGGAACGGTCAACCTGCCGGCAATGGCGGCGTGCGCTACGGCGATGTCTATCTGCAGGCCGAGCGGGAATTCTCCGCCTACAATTTCGAGACAGCCGACACGGCGATGCTGGTCCGTCATTTCGCGGATGCCGAGATGGAATGCGCCACGCTGCTCGACCGCGATGGCGCGGCCGACGGCCGCAACATCGGCGCGCTGGTATTGCCGGCCTACGATCAGTGCCTCAAGGCGTCGCATCTCTTCAATCTGCTCGATGCGCGCGGCGTGATTTCGGTCACGGAGCGCCAGGCCTATATCGGCCGCGTGCGCACGCTCGCGAAGCGCTGCTGCGAGGCATGGCTCGCGACGCGCACGAGGGCGGCGTAGGTCCATGCCGGAACTCCTGCTCGAACTGTTCTCCGAAGAGATCCCGGCCCGCATGCAGGCGCGCGCGGCGGAGGATCTGAAACGCCTCGTCTGCGACAAGCTCAAGGAACAGGGGCTCGAGTTTTCGCGCGCAGATGCGTTTGCGACGCCTCGGCGCCTTGCACTGGTGATCGACGGGCTGCCCGAGAAGCAGCCCGACCGAACGATCGAGAAGAAGGGCCCGCGCGTCGGCGCACCGGAGAAGGCGATCGAGGGCTTCCTCAAGAGCGCCGGTCTGACGTCGCTCGATCAATGTGAGAAGCGCGACGACGGCAAGGGTGAGGTCTGGTTTGCGGTACTTAGCGAGACGGGCGTCACAACACCAGAAGTCTTGAGGGAAATTATCGTCAGCGACACGATATACCAGTTCTCTTGGCCCAAATCGATGCGGTTTGCGGACCAGGATTTGCGATGGGTAAGGCCAATGCAAAATGTGCTGGCGCTTTTCGATGGCGCGAGAATCCCCTTGGCGTTTACGCGAGTATTTGTCGATGGAAAACGCGGGTGGGCAGAATCGATAAGCCATCTTATCGAGACGGCGGGCCACTACTACGAAGCACCCTTAGAGTCAGTGGATTGTACCTACGGCCATCGCTTTCTTGCGCCTAACGCGTTCGCTGTCACATCGTTTGAGGATTATCGGGCGAAGCTTCTCGCCGCGAAGGTCATTCTCGATCCGGCCGAGCGGCGCGCTTCGATCCTGGATCAGGCTCGGCGCCTCGCGAAAGAGGCCGGGCTAGTACTGGTCGAGGATGCGGCATTGGCTGACGAAGTGACTGGTCTAGTCGAATGGCCTGTGGTTCTCATCGGAAAGATCGACGAGCGCTTCATGGCACTGCCGCCCGAAGTGCTGACCACGACGATGCGCGCGAACCAGAAGTATTTTGCACTCAATACGAAGGACGGCAAGCTCGCGCCGCACTTCCTCGTCGTCTCCAACATGGAGACGAAGGATGGCGGCAAGGCGATCGTCGCCGGCAATGAGCGCGTGCTGCGCGCGCGACTGTCCGATGCCGAATTCTTCTGGAATCAGGATCGCAAGATCAAATTATCGGAGAGAGTGCAGGCGCTGGAGCAAATCGTGTTTCATGCCAAGCTCGGCACCGTCGCCGACAAGATGCAGCGGGTCGAGGCGCTGGCGGGAGAGATCGCAAAGTTCGTGCCGGGCGCGGATGCAACGAAGGCGCAGCGCGCCGCACGGCTCGCAAAGGCCGATCTCACGACCGGGATAGTCAAGGAGTGTCCCGAGCTTCAGGGGACGATGGGTCGCTACTACTCGCTCGGCGACGGCGAGGATGCGGCGGTCGCCGACGCGATCGCCGAGCATTACGCGCCGCTCGGTCCCACCGATCGTTGCCCGACCGCGCCGGTCTCAGTCGCCGTGTCGCTCGCCGACAAGCTCGACACGCTGGTGGGGTTTTGGCTAATCGGCGAAGTACCTACTGGCTCAAAAGATCCATATGCGCTTCGGCGAGCAACGTTGGGAGTTGTTCGCTTGATTGTAGAGAATAAGATTCGCATCCGACTTCTTAACGCGATCTACCAAGCATATCGACTGTACCCTCAAGCAATGGACTGGTTGCAAGGGGTTGAATGGTTTGAGCGATGGGTGGCAACTGCTCGTTCAGCAGGTGTTACGCCGGGACTTGGTGATTATTCGTTCCACAAGGGATTAACCCTTGAGCTATGGCCATTTTTTGTTGACCGTCTAAAAGTCCTTTTACGCGAGAAGGGCGTCCGGCACGATCTGATATCGGCTGTGTTCGCACTAGGGGGCGAAGACGATCTGGTGCGGCTGCTGGCGCGCGTCGAGGCGCTGCAGAAATTTCTCGATAGCGAGGATGGCGCCAATCTGCTGGTCGCCTATCGGCGCGCGGCCAACATCGTGCGGATCGAGGAGAAGAAAGACAAAGTAAGCTTCGATGCGGCCGTCGATCCCGCGAAACTGACCGAAGGGGAAGAGAAGGCGCTGCATGCCGCGCTCATTGCTGTCGAATGCAAGGTGGCGGCCGCGATCGAGCGCGAGGATTTCGGGGCGGCGATGGCGGCCATGGCGACATTGCGCCGGCCGGTCGATGAATTCTTCGACAAGGTGACGGTGAATGCCGACGATGCCGGCCTTCGCCAGAATCGGCTGCGGCTCCTGTCCCAGATCAGCACGACGCTGGACAGGGTTGCCGATTTCTCCAGGATCGAAGGCTGAGGGTGGGGGCGAGAACGCAACGATGACGCAATGGGTCTATGGGTTCGGCGGCGGCAAGGCGGACGGCAGTGCGAAGCTGCGCGATCTGCTGGGCGGCAAGGGCGCCAACCTGGCCGAGATGAGTGCGCTCGGCCTGCCGGTGCCGCCGGGCTTTACCATCACTACCGAGGTTTGCACCTGGTACTACAGAAATGATCGGGGATATCCCGATGGTATCAAGACACAAACAGCCGATGCGCTCGCGGCCATTGAGGCCATCGTCGGCCGAAAGTTCGGGGACGCAAAAAATCCCTTGCTGGTATCGGTTCGTTCCGGTGCGCGGGTATCGATGCCCGGCATGATGGATACGGTTCTCAATCTCGGCCTCAACGACGAAACCGTGGAGGGTCTCGCCGCCGAATCCGATGCGCGCTTCGCATACGATTCCTATCGCCGGTTCATCCAGATGTATGGCGATGTCGTGCTCGGGGTCGAACATCACCATTTTGAAGAGCTGCTCGAACTGCACAAGGAAGAGCGCGGCGTCACGCTCGATACCGAACTGACCGCTGACGACCTCCGGCATCTGGTCGGCGCCTACAAGGATGTCGTGCAGCAGGAACGCGGTGAACCGTTCCCGCAGGATCCGGCCGAACAGCTCTGGGGCGCCATCGGCGCGGTGTTCGGTTCCTGGCAGACGCCGCGCGCCGTCACCTACCGACGCCTGCACGACATTCCCGAAGAATGGGGTACCGCCGTAACCGTTCAGGCGATGGTGTTCGGCAATATGGGCGAGGATTGTGCGACCGGCGTTGCCTTCACGCGCAATCCATCGACGGGTGCCAACGAGTTTTACGGCGAGTTCCTTGTCAATGCTCAAGGCGAAGATGTCGTTGCCGGAATCCGCACGCCGCAGCATTTGACGCTTGCCGGCAAGGACGCGAACGGGTCCGACATGCCGGCAATGGAAGAGGTGATGCCGGACGTGTTCGGTCAGCTTCTCGCGGTGCGCGATCGGCTCGAACGCCATTATCGCGACATGCAGGATA
>JBBDWX010000106.1:0-5881 GCA_040902665.1 Dongiaceae bacterium | reverse complement strand
CGGCGCCGCTTCGGGCTTCCAGAGCGGCGCTCCAAACCGCTCCATCAATGACCGTTCGAGATAGGTGGCATAGTGCCACGCATAGTGGCCGGCGCTGTTACGGCCGATATCGGTAATATCGAACAGATCGAAGCCGGATTTCTCGATGAACCGATCGACCTCCCGCAGATCCGGCCGATTGATTTCGACAACCAATAACGCCGTTTCCTTCAGCAGCTGCGTTGCGCCACTCAACACCGAAAGCTCGCCGCCCTGCACGTCGAGCTTGAGCAGAAACGGGCCTTTCATGCCGATCTCGCGCACCAGGGCGTCGAGGGTCCTGGCGCGCATGATGTCGCCACCCTCGGTCGCGATCCCGCCCTCCTTCCAGTAGCTCTCTTCGGGCCCACGGATCGAGTTCCAATAAATATGGCCGCCGCGCGTCAACGTGACGTCGCCTTCGTGCGCCGCCAGCGGTCCGATATGAAACCTTGTGCCGGTTACGGACTCGATCTCGCGCAGCGATTCCGCGTAGACGGGATTCGCATCGATGTTGAGACAGGCGGCATCGGACAGCGCGCCGCAGGCTTTCATGAAAAGCAGAAAATCGCCATCGGCACTGCCGACATCGATCGCGGATGCGATCCCGAGGCCGCGCTCCTTCAGCTTGACGACCGTCGTCATGTGATCGATCGCGGGCAGGACGAATTTTACCGCACCGGGCATCGCCACCTCCTCGATCCGCGCCTGGCAATCTGGAGGTTCTGACATATCGAGAGGCCACGCTCAAAGAAGACGGCAATCACAAGCCCGTGCGCGGCCGGCGCCTAAAAGAAAACCGGCCCGATCCCGCGAGGGGAAAGGGCCGGTTTGGGGGCCGCCGGTTCGGGGGGAGCGGAACCGGCGGCAGACCCTGATCCGGGGGGAAGGGATCAGGCCTTCAGATCGATACCGACATAGATGTCGTCGCCATCGCGGGTGATCAGCAGCAGCACCGAGTCCGCATCGACCTTCTCGATCGCCGCGGTCAACTCGGTCGGATTTTCAACCGCCTCGCCATTGACCGCGCGGATCACGTCGCCGCGGGCGATGCCGTGTTCGGCACCCTTGCCGCTGGGATCGACCTGCACCACGACGACACCGACATCCTGCGCCGAGAGTTCAAGCTGCGCGCGCATCCGTTCGTCCAACGGTGCGACGCTGAGGCCGAGCTCCGGCGTCGTGGTGGCGCTGGTCTCGCCCTGCTGGATTGCCGCCATCTGCTGGCCGGGCCGTGCGCCGATCTCGACCTCAACCGTCTCGCGCGAACCGTCGCGCCAGATCTCGACATCGACGGTGTCGCCCGCCGAAATCGCCGCGACCGAACGGGTCAGATCGCGGAGCTCGGCAACCGGCGCACCGTCGAACCCGACGATGACGTCGCCCTGACGCAGCGTACCGACTGCCGGGCTGTCCGGCAGCAGGCCCGCGACCAGCGCACCGCCCTCGTCGTCGAGGCCGAGCGCATCGGCAATCTCCGGCGTCAACGGCTGAATCCGCACACCAAGCCAGCCGCGTTCGACGCTGCCGTCTTCCATGAGCTGGGCGACGACGTTCTGTGCCAGCGCCGAGGGAATCGCAAAGCCGATGCCCACGCTACCGCCCGAGGGCGAATAGATCGCCGTATTGATGCCGACCACATTGCCATCGAGATCGAACATCGGGCCGCCCGAGTTGCCGCGGTTGATGGCGGCATCGGTCTGGATGAAATCGTCATACGGACCGGATCGGATGTCGCGGCCGCGCGCCGATACGATGCCCGCGGTCACGCTGCCGCCAAGACCGAAAGGATTGCCGACGGCCATGACCCAGTCGCCGACCTCGAGTTCGTCCGAGTTGCCCCATTCGACAAAAGGCAGGGTCTCGTCGCTCTCGATCTTGAGCAGCGCCAGATCGGTTTCGGGATCGCTGCCGATCAACACCGCGTCGAATTCGCGGCCGTCGCCGAACCTGATCTGGATCTCGTCGGCACTTTGTACGACGTGATTGTTGGTGACGACATGGCCCTCGGCATCGATGACGAAGCCGGAGCCGAGCGCATTCATCGGACCTTCCGGCGCGCCTTCGCCACCGAACGGACCAAAATGCCTGAAGAACTCCTCGAAAGGGGAGCCCGGCGGGAAGGGCATGTCCGGCATATCCTGGCCGCGTTCGGCCATGGACTGCGTCGTCTGGATGTTGACGACGGCGGGCGTCACCTTCTTTGCGAGATCGGAAAAGCTTTCGGGCGCCGAAGCGGCCGCCGCAGGTGCGGCGGTCCAGGCGATCAGCGAACCGGCAACGAGTGCGACCACGCCCGCCCTGCGAATGTCGACGGCGCGCCCGGTCGCCATCGGACGACGTTGAATGAGAGACATATGGCAATCTCCTTGCCCTGAGGGGGAACCGATTGAGGCAAGGTAGGTATTGCCGGCTTACCGGCCAGTGGTCGCAAGATTAAGGTTTCGTAATGTCGGCCCTCAGCCCAGCATCGCTCAACCGCAGGGCAGCGGTTCGGGCAAGGCCAGCTGGTCCATGCGCGTTCGAATCCGTGCCGCATAGTTCGCGGTGTATTCGCCGGGCTGCGCCGGCGACCAGCGCAGCGGGCTCGGCAGGACAGCCGCCAAAAGCGACGCCTCGCGCTTGCCCAGTTCGGCCGCCGTTTTGCCGAAATGATGGCGCGCCGCCGCTTCCGCGCCGTAGATGCCCGGGCCCCATTCGGCGACATTAAGATAGACCTCGACGATCCGCTCCTTGTCCCAGAACGCCTCGATCAGCATCGTGAACCAGGCTTCGAGCCCCTTGCGGAAGAGGTCGCGCGAGGGCCACAGGAAGACGTTGCGCGCCACCTGGTTCGAGATCGTGCTGGCGCCGCGCAGATCGCCGCCGCGCCGCCAGTCGTCGATCGCCTTGCGGATCTCGACCCAGTCGAAACCGGAATGTTCGCAGAAGCGTGTATCTTCGGCGGCGACGACAGCACGGACCAGCAAGGGCGAGATATCGCCGATCGGCTCCCAGTCTTTGTGAATGCCGTGGCCTTGTGCGACGCGCACCAGCATTAACCAGGTAACCGGCACCGGCAGCACCTGATAGGCCGCCGTCATCACGACCGAGAGGCCGACGAAGAGCGCCACGAGGCGCAGGATCCACCGGCCGATTCGTCGCAGCATGAAGGGTCCAGGCAATTTCCACGTTTCAGTAAGGGTTTCTCTTAGCCTTCGCCGGCGCACAAGGCCAGCAGAACCGGCAAAGCCGACGGCACGAGGCACGACAGATCGAACGCATGGACAGCGGCGGGGTCGGCCGCGAAAATCCCGCCACCATGGCCCTCGCCGATCCGGACATCGCCTTCAAGCTCGCGCGCGGCGTTTCGCGCGCCTTCGAACAGCTCGGCTTCGGCACGCTGACCGAAGTGCCGCTCGGTTCCGGGCGCCGTGCCGACGTGATGGCGATCAACGACAAAGGCGAGACCGTCATTGTGGAGATCAAATCCTGCCTGGTCGATTTCCGCACCGACGGCAAATGGCACGAGTATCGCGACTGGTGCGACCAGTTCTACTTCGCGGTCGCGACCGATTTCCCGCGCGACCTCATCCCGGCCGAATGCGGTCTCATTCTCGCCGACGCCTATTGGGCCGAGATCGTGCGCGAGGCCGCCTCGCACCCGCTGCATGCCAGCCGGCGGCGCGCGCAACTGATCCGCTTCGGCATGATCGCGAGCCAGCGCCTTCGTCGCATCGGCGACGACATCGCCGAGCGGACCGAACCGCAATAATCGGGTAGCGGGACTTGCCGCGGTTGCGCGAGCGTCGGGCATCGAAACCGCGCCGCGAATGACGATGCCCGCCTTTGCCGAGCCAATGCCGAAACGACTGTCACTGCGCATGGGCGGCATCGAATGGATGCTGCTTGTTGCGCTTTCGATCGTCTGGGGCGGCTCGTTCTTCTTTGCCGAGGTTGCGCTCGAACGCCTGCCGCCCTTTACCATCGTGTTTGCGCGCGTCGCCATCGCGGCGATCGCGCTCAACCTGCTGATGCCGATACTCGGATACCGGATGCCGCGATCGTTTGCGGCGTGGCAGCGATTCTTCGCGATGGGGGCGATCAACAACGCGATCCCGTTCAGCCTGATCGTCTGGGGCCAAACCGGGATCGCGAGCGGCCTTGCTGCGATTCTGATTGCGACCACGCCACTCTTCGCCGTGCTGCTGGCGCATGTCCTCACCCGCGACGAACGGCTGACGTCCGGACGCGTCGCCGGGATTGCGATCGGTTTCCTCGGCGTGGTCGCGATGATCGGCCCCGATGCGATCGAAGGCCTTGGCGCATCGGTACTGGCACAAGCTGCGGTGCTGGCGGCTGCGATCTCTTATGCCTTTGCCGGCATCTATGGCCGGCGCTTCCGCGCGATGCCACCGCTCGTCACCGCGACCGGACAGGTGACCGCGTCGACGATCCTGATGTTGCCGCTGCTGCTGATCGTCGATGCGCCGGGGACGCTCGTCTGGCCGGGCTGGACGATTGCAGGGGCACTGCTCGGACTCGGCATCCTCTGCACCGCCGCCGCCTATCTGATGTTCTTCCGGATTCTCGCCGCGGCCGGCGCTGTCAATCTGCTGCTGGTGACGTTCCTCATACCGGTTAGTGCGCTGGCGCTCGGTATCGTCTTTCTCGGCGAACGGCTCGAACCCGCGCAGCTCGCCGGCATGATCCTGATCGGGCTCGGCCTCGCCGCGATCGACGGGCGGATCGCATCGTCGATCAGACGCCGAGCGCGAGCCAGGCGCGGATCGAACGGCGATAGCCCGCCGGCATGACCAGCGGGTCGAGCTCGTCGGGTGCGAACAGGCCGAGCTCCCTATGTTCGTGGCTGAGGCGGGGCGATGCGGGCTTTAGCAGGCGGCAACGGTAGGTCACGATCAGCACGCGGAGCTCGGGCCGGATCTCGTAGACCCAGCTATCGAGAATCGCCACGCCTTCGACGGTGAGGCCGAGCTCTTCCTCGATCTCGCGTACGACGCAGGCTTCCGGGGTTTCGCCGGGATCGAGCTTGCCGCCCGGCAACTCCCATTCGTCGCGCTCGTTCTTCAACAGCACAACCCGGCCCTCGATCAGGAGCACGCCCTTGATCGAAACCGGATAGAGCAGCCGCGCACCGTCAGTCGCCTGCATCGGTTCCCGCCGGCGGTTTCTTCTTCCAGACGAACGGTGTCGCCAGCGGGAAAATCAGCAGGAAGCCCGCGATCGACAGAATCAGGCCGGGCGTGTCGAAGATGTCGTAGAAGAAGCCGGCGATCGCCGGACCGACCGCAAAGCCCAGCGCCCACATCAGGGTAAACCCGGCCGAGGCGGCAGCGAGCTCGCCGCCGCGGAAACGTTCTCCGAGCAGGACGACGCCGAGCGCATAGAGCGTCGAAATCAGGCCGCCATAGACGATGATGAACGGATAGGCGACGGCGAGCCCGGCCTGCAGCACCCAGGGCAACAGCAGCGTGCCGCCGGCCACCAGAATGACGATCGCGTTGACGAGGCGGCGGCGGTCCATATGGTCGGCAAGCCAGCCGATCGGGTATTGCATCATCAGCGAGCCGATGCCCATGACCGCGAGCAACGCGAGCGTCGTCGCTTCGAGCAGGCCGAGCCGCACGCCCATCAGCGAAAAGAACGAAGCGAGCGCCTCGATCGACGCCGCAAACAGGAAATTGAGCAGGAACGGCACCGGCCAGAGGCGCATCAGCGCAAAGATCCGGACCGGCCGGTCGCTGGAGAAATCGCCCGGTACGTGGCGCGCGAGACCGATCGTCAACAGCGCGCTGATCATCAGGACGCTGCCGGATGCAAACGGCGCCCAGCCTTCGGTGCCGGTGAGAAACAATATGAAAGG
>JBBDWX010000105.1:0-5896 GCA_040902665.1 Dongiaceae bacterium | reverse complement strand
GGCCGCGCAGGCGGCCAATATCGTCGTCACCCGCGGCCGCATAGATTTCGAGCCGATCGCAGGTCGGCAGCACCAATGCTTCGTCGATGCCGGCGGCCCGGATTGCCGCGCCGAACCGCAAGGCGGCTTCGTCGTCCAGAAACAGCCGGTCGCGCAGGGCCGGCCCGACGGTACGGAACGACACGCCGACCAGGACGAGCCGGCGCGATTCTGCATCGCCCCTGTCGCCCGTCTTCTGCATCGCTAGCGGAAGCGGGCGAGCCGCTCTTCGAGGGCGTCGAGCGGCACGTCCGCCTGTTCGCCGCTGTCGAGATCGCGCAGCGTGGCCGTACCGCGCGCCATCTCGTCTTCGCCCAGGATCAGGGCCGCCGCAGCCGCGATCTTGTTGGCGCGTTTCATGCGTTTGCCGAGATTGCCGGAAAAGCCGAGATCGACGGTGAAACCGGCCCGGCGCAACCGGTCGGCCAGTTCGAGCGCCAGGCCCTCCGCCGCATCGCCGACGGGTATCATGGCGATCGGCCGGCGCAGGGCGGGCGGCTCAGCCGCCAGCATGGCCAGTCGTTCGATACCGGCCGCCCAGCCGACACCGGGCGTCGCCGGACCGCCCATCAGTTCGATCAGCCCGTCATAGCGGCCGCCGGCCATCACCGTTCCCTGTGCGCCGAGCGCGTCGGTCGTGAACTCGTATGCGGTGTGGCAATAATAATCGAGCCCGCGCACCAGCCGCGGATTGATGGCATATGCAATGCCGAGCCGATCGAGGCCGGCGGTCACGGCCTTGAAGAATGTTTCGCTCGCCTCGTTCAGATAGTTCGTGAGCAGGGGCGCGCCGGCAACGATGTCGCGGTCTTCCTTGTCCTTGGAATCGAGAATACGCAGCGGATTGCGCTCGAGCCGGGTGCGGCTGTCCGGCGACAGAAAATTGATCTGCGGCGTCAGATAATCGACCAGCGCCTGGCGGTAGGCCTGCCGACTTTCGCTGTCGCCCAGCGTGTTGATCTCCAGTCCGGTGCGATCGGCAATGCCGAGCGCCTCGAGTATGCGCTGCCCCAGCACGATCACCTCGATATCGGCCAGCGGCTGGGCGACGCCGAGCAATTCCACGCCGATCTGGTGGAACTGCCGCTGCCGGCCCTTCTGCGGCCGCTCGTAGCGGAACATCGGACCCGAATAGAAAAACCTGAGCGGCAGCGATTGCGTCAGACCGTTCGAGACCAGTGCCCGGCACACGCTCGCGGTGCCTTCCGGCCGCAGGGTCAGCTCTTCACCGCCGCGATCGGTGAAGGAATACATTTCCTTGGTGACGATGTCGGAGACATCGCCCAGCGTGCGTTTGAACACATCGGAAAACTCGAAAATCGGCGTCGAGATCTCGTCGTAGCCGTAGCGCTCAGCGATTGTTCGTGCGGTTTCGACGACATGACGATGACGCCGTCCGCTCTCGCCAAAGAGATCGTGCGTGCCGCGGACCGGCTGCAGGCTTTGCGTCGCCATGCTCCGGTCCCTAGGCGGCGGATTGCGCGGGTTTCGAGGCCTCGTCGGCGCGGCGCGCCTCGATCTCGGCGGCCTTCTGCTCGATCAGCTCTACCAGATGATCGACCAGGTTCTCGTTCTTGAGCCGGTGATGCGGCGCGCCGGCGATATAGACCATGTGCGTGCCGTTGCCGCCGCCGGTGAAACCAATGTCGGTCTCGCGCGCCTCGCCCGGACCGTTCACGACGCAGCCGATGATCGAAACCGTCATCGGCGTGGTGATGTGCTGGATGCGTTCCTCGACCGCGGCGACCGTCGCAATCACGTTGAACTGCTGGCGCGCGCAGGACGGGCACGCGATCACCGTCACGCCGCGATGGCGCAATCCGAGGCTCTTCAGGATCTCGAACCCGACCTTGACCTCCTCGACCGGATCGGCCGAGAGGGAGACGCGGATCGTGTCGCCGATGCCCGACCAGAGCAGCATGCCGATCCCGATCGAGGATTTGACCGTGCCGCTGCGCGCAGCACCCGCCTCGGTGATGCCGAGATGGAGCGGATAGTCGCAGGCCTCGGCGAGGCCCTGATAGGCCGCCACCGCGAGGAACACGTCGGATGCCTTCACGCTGATCTTGAATTCGCAGAAATCGTTGTCTTCGAGGATGCGCGCATGATTGAGCGCGCTTTCGACCATCGCCTCGGGACAGGGCTCGCCGTATTTCTCGAGCAGGTCGCGTTCCAGCGAGCCCGCATTGACGCCGATGCGCATCGAACAGCCGTGGTCGCGCGCCGCTTTGACAACCTCGCGCACGCGGTCGGCCGAACCGATATTACCGGGATTGATGCGCAGGCAGGCAGCACCCGCCTCGGCCGCCTCGATCGCGCGGCGATAGTGGAAATGGATATCGGCGACGACCGGCACGCTCGATGCCTTGACGATGGCGCCGAGCGCCGCGGTCGATTCCTCGTCCGGGCAGGAGACCCGCACGATATCGATCCCGGCCGCCTCGAGGCGGCGGATCTGGTCGATCGTGCCGGCGATATCGGTCGTGGCGGTGTTGGTCATCGACTGCACCGAAATCGGCGCATCGCCGCCCACGGCAACCGACCCGACCCGGATCTGCCGGCTCGGACGACGCTGGATATCGCGATAGGGGCGCACGCTCATCGGGTGCAGAATCCCTCGAAATGGCGCGGATTTCGTGGCAAAAGCGGGCGAAACATGCGCCCGGCAGCGGCAAAGATCAAGGCAGCGCCGTACCGCTCGCAAGCCGATCCGGATCGAGCATGACGCCGCGCCGTCCGATCCCGACCGTGCCCAGCGAGGGCGCCTTGTCGCCGTCGACGAACACGTCGATCCCGCCGGCATTGCCGACGGTCATGGTCATGCCCGGCTCGTCGGGCACCAGATAACGATCGCCGGCGCGCAGCACGCGGCCCCAGATTGCCTCGCCCTTGGCGTTCTGCACTTCGACCCAGCTTTCCATGCGCGCGACGATGACGATGCGCGAGCCGGACAGCGACGCATTGTAGCCGACGCCGGCGCTGACGCTTTCCGGTACGCGCGGCGCTTCGGGAATGGCAGCAACTTGCGTGGCTGCCGGTTCTGCTGCCGGTTCGGGACCCGGATCGGCGGCCAGCGGTTCCAGTTCCGCGGTTTCGATCGCTGCAGTTGCGGGCGCTGCGGCGGCGGGCGCTGCGGCAGCGGGCTCTTCAGTTGCGGGCGCTGCGGCGGCGGGCGCTTCGGCGGCGGGCTCTTCGGTTGCAGGCGCGTCGGCGGCAGGTGCTTCGGTTGTGGGCTCTTCGGTTGCGGCCGCCGCCGTCGCTTCCGTCAGAGCCGCCGCATCGTCCGACGCCGTCTCGTCCGTTGTCGTTTGAGCGGTTGCGGTTTGGGCCGCATCGTCGGCGATTACGGCGAGCGCTGTCTGCGCGGTCGTCGCTGATTCTGCGGCGCTTTCGGGCGTTTCCAGCAGCGTTTCGACCACGGGCAGCGCGGGCGCTTCGGCAGCGGTCGCCGAGCTCGCGCTGATATCGCCGGCGGAATCAATTTCGGGTTCGGCACCGATGGTGCTGTTCGCCATCTCCTTCAGCGATTCGGGCACCGCCGGAATGATGTCGACCAGGTTGCGGTCGCGATCGGACAGATAGTACCAGCCGCCATAGGCAAGCACCGCGACGAACAGCCCTACCAGCAGGATCGCGCCGCTCGGCACTTTCGCTTCCGCGGTCGGCACCGGGAAAACGAGCTTCGTCTTGCGGTTGACCAACGCCGCCTCGTCGCGGAAACGGCGCACCAGTTCGAGCGGATCGAGCCCGAGATATTCGGCATAGGTGCGCACGAAACCGACCGCGTAAGTCGAACCCGGCAGCGCCTGATAATTGCCCTCTTCGATGGCGCGCAGATAGACGCTGCGGATGCGCAGTTGCTGCGCCACGGTGGCAATATCCTGCTGATAGGATTCGCGCGTCTCGCGCAACAGCCGTCCGACCGCGCCAGCCAACTCCTCGCGCGCCGTGCCGTCGTGCCCAACCTGCTGTCCGGTCGTCATCTAACCTGCGCCTGTCGGCGGAGCGGCATGAGTCCCCTTTGCCCCCCGGCGTTTCCCTGCGGCGGAAGCCCGGAATGAAACCCCTCGGCCGTTCGCCAATTTAACAGGAGGGTCCGGGTGGCGACAATCCTCGATCCCGGTTATGTGATGAAAAACCGGGCGGATTCGCTGCCCATTCGAGGCCGCCATGGCGCCGCTATGCGGATGCAGCGTCCGCGCGCCGGGCCTGCAATGCCGCCATTGCCTGGTCGACCAGTTCCCGGAGGATCTCGGCCGTGGGCTGTTCGCGCGTCACCATGCCGACGCTCTGCCCGGCCATCAGCGAGCCGTTTTCGACGTCGCCGTCGATCACCGCCCGGCGCAGGGCGCCCGCCCAGAAATGCTCGATCTCGAGCTGGGCCGCCTTCTGGTCGAGTTCGCCCCGATTGACCCGATCGATCACCACGCGCTGGGTTTCGGCGAAGCGCTTGGTGGCATCGTTGACCAGCGCCCGGACGGGGATCACCGGGAAACGCGGATCGAGCTGGGTCGAGGGCACGGCATCGCGGGCGCTGGCCCGCAGGAAGGCCTTCTTGAAGTTCGGGTGCGCGATCGATTCCGAGGCGCAGACGAAGCGGGTGCCGAGCTGGCAGCCGGCGGCGCCCATTTCCAGATAGGCGAGGATCGCCTCGCCACGGCCGATACCGCCGGCGACGAAGACCGGCACCTCGCGGATCGCCGGCAGGATTTCCTGGGCGAGCACGCTGGTCGAGACCGGGCCGATATGGCCGCCCGCCTCCATGCCCTCGATCACCAGCGCATCGGCGCCCGAGCGCACCAGTTTCTTTGCAAGCACCAGAGCCGGCGTGAAACAGACGACCTTCGCGCCGCCCTGCCGGATGCGCTGGATCGCCGATGTCGGCGGCAGCCCGCCGGCCAGCACGACATGCGAAACCTTGTGATCGAGACAGACATCGATCAGCGCATCGAGCTGGGGATGCAGCGTGATGAGATTGACGCCGAAAGGCTGGCTTGTGAGCGCAAAAGTCGCCGCGATCTCGCGCGAAAGCAGCTCAGGCGTCATCGAACCCGAGGCAATGACCCCGAACCCGCCGCCATTGGATATCGCAGCCACCAGGCCCCGCTCCGACACCCAGGTCATCGCGCCGCCCATAATCGCGTACTCGCAGCCGAAGAATTCGCGGCCGCGCGCCCAGAGCCGGTCGAGCTGCCGGCGCGCGTCCTGGCGCACGTCCCCGAGCGCGTCCCCGAGCGCGTCCCCGAGTGCGTCCCTGCCCGCCGTGTCGTTCATCGAGCTATCACGCGCGCTAATGTCAGGCGGGTTGCCATCATGCAAGCTAATGCCACGGGTGCCATCGTAGAGGCGCTCATCCGGCCGGCCATCGTCATGCCGCGTCGAGACCGTAGGCGGTGTGCAGGGCGCGCACCGCGAGCTCGGTATAATCCTCGGCAACCAGCACGCTGATCTTGATCTCGGAGGTCGATATAACCTGGATGTTGATGCCCTTCTCGGCCAAAGCGCGGAACATGCGCTGAGCGACACCGGCGTGGCTCCGCATACCAAGGCCGATGACCGATACCTTGACCACGTTCGGATCGGAGACGAGCGCCGCGTATTTGAGTTCCGGCTTGCGATCGGTCAGCACCTTCTCGGCGCGCGCGAGATCGGCCTTGGTGACCGTGAAGGTCATGTCGGTGGAATCGCCGGTCTCCGACACGTTCTGCACGATCATGTCGACATTGATATTGGCATCGGCGAGCGGGCCGAAGATGGACGCGGCCACGCCGGGCCGGTCGGGCACGCGGGTGAGCGTGATCTTGGCCTCGTCCCGCGAATAGGCGATGCCGCTGACGACTTCCTGTTCCACGATTTC
>JBBDWX010000104.1:0-5960 GCA_040902665.1 Dongiaceae bacterium | reverse complement strand
GAGGGCGGAGCGCACGGGCGGGGGGATGGCGCTCGCACCGATCCCCGTGCCGCCACCGGTTTCGCCCGCGCCCGTTTGGTCCGTCGCCGTTTGGTCCGCCCCCGTTTCGCCCAGGGCGCCAACCTGTCGGGCGAGCATATCGAGATGCCGCAGATGGGCGCGCAGCATGGCGGCCATGAAAACGAGGCAGAAGAACCCGGCCGCCAGGGCCGCCCCGGGATCGAGGCCGGCCGCCAGCACCAGCGCCAGCAAGGCCGCGGCCAGCGGCGCCACCAGCAAGGCCAGTCCGATCGCGAGCCGGCGCCGGATGGCTGGCGGGTTCACGGCGGGCTCGGCCTGTGATTTTTTCGTGACGGACCCGGTGCAATCGGGCGCATGTTACAAGGTGACTTAACGCTCATAGCGGCAATGATATACTGGAGCCCATGATGAAACAGCGAGGAAACCGGCCGGCAGCCATTCGGCTCGCGGCCATCGCGATCGCCGCGGCCGCGCTTCTCGCTGGTCCGGCGCTCATCGCCCCGGCCGCAGCACAGACAACCTACAGTCAATGGCAGCCGCCATCGACACAAGGCGACGAAGTCACGGCGATCCTCGGCGAACTGAAAACGCTGGTCGGCAAGGCCGAGCAGGCGCAGGCCGCCGATCCGCAGTTCATCACGGATCTCAAAGGCCTGATCGCCTCCTATGAAAATCCGTGGGGGACACGGCTGCTGTTCGATGATTTCGCGGACGGCAACTACACCGCCAATCCGGTCTGGGCCGTCTCGGCCGGCAAGTACATGGTCGATCCCAAGGGCCCCCATCGCGGCCTGCAATCCAAGATCGTGCCCGAAGGCGTACAGACCGGACAGAAGATCCAGATCGGCAACATCACACTCGGCACACTCGGGACCGGTCAGACCGGCGCCGGCGGACATGCCTCGATCTATACGCCGGTCAAGATCTCGAACGCCTTCCGACTTGAGCTGGTGTTCACCTCGAAGGAAAAATTCGGGCGCTGGGATTTTGGCCCCTATCAGGGGAGCTCGGGGAATGTCGCTTATCGCATCGCCTATTTCCCCGGCGTGAATCCGGGACTGCAATTGCTTCGGGTCACCAGCCAGGGCACCACGGTCCTCGCCAGTCATAATCAGATCCTGAAGCTCGAAGGTGACACGGATCATACCCTCGTCTGGACCCGCGATCGCAACGGCCTTATGCATGTGGCGATCGACGGTCAGCAGCTCATCGCGATTGCCGATACCGCCATCAAGCAGCCCTTCGACGGTTTCCTCATGGTGAACAGCGGCGGCAGCTTCTCGGTGCGATCGATCGCAATCGGCGGGCGCAAAGTCTGATCCCGATCCGTCTGATTCGATAGTGGCGACGCCCGGTGCTGGATCCAGCACCGGGCGTTGTGCTTTTGGGGAATCCGCATGCTGCGTAGTTCCCTGTGCAGTTTTGTACAGCGTACGATCCATGGCCGATCTATTCATTGGCCATTGATCGTTGCCTGCCCCAACTTTGGCACGACGAGCGGTCGACGAATCGGCCCGTTTCGATCCGCCGGTTCTTAAATTCCCGACCGACCGTGCCCACGTGAGTTGGGTCGACCAGATGCAGACGCGGCTTCGCCTGGAGCCGTGCTGGTCGCATCTTGTTGTTGCGCCTCACACGGCATTAAGCGACGGAGAGAACGCCATGAGTTTAGGCCTCATCCTGCTCATCATCCTAGTATTGCTGCTCGTCGGCGCGTTGCCGCGATGGCAGCACAGTTCCCAATGGGGCTACTTCCCGAGTGGCGCTGTCGGAATCGTGCTGGTGATTGTGCTCATCCTTCTTCTCATGGGCCGGATCTGAACGTTCGTCACCGTCTGCATCAATCCCCCTTTCATCGCTTCAGACATCGGAGACATTCTATGAAAAAAATCCTGAAATCCTCTTCCGCTGCGGCCGTTCTCGTAATGGCGTTCGCTCTCGGCGCCTGCTCGTCGTCGTACAATATGTCGGCGGCTACGGACTCCGCGATCAATTCCCGAGTGCAGACGGCGCTTATGCAGGATCGGGAACTCGACCAGGACCCGAACTACCCAGGCATGCACATCTATCCGACCACGGAAGACCATATCGTCAGCCTGCATGGCTATGTCGATACGCCGAGCGAGATCGAGCGTGCGGAGACGGTTGCCGGCACCGTGGTCGGTGTCGCCCGGGTCGATAACTATCTGCTGGTCCGATAGGTTTTTGCGGCGCGGGCCGATGGCCCGTGCCGCCGCCCACCACCGGATCGTCAGCGACGGCGGCAGGAAGAGTTTCGGCCCCGGCGGGCGCGGCGCTAGCGGATCGCTTCGAGCGCGGCCAAAGCAGCGGCGGTCACGATCTCGGAAACGGTCGCACCGGGCTGCACGATCTGGGCCGGTTTGTCGAAGCCGACCAGCACCGGCCCGATCACCGTGCCGCCGCCAAGCTGCTGCAACAACAGGCCCGAGATATTGGCCGAATGCAGGGCCGGCATGATCAGCACGTTGGCCGGACCCGAGAGGCGGCAGAACGGGTAATATTGCCGCATCAGCGCGTGGTCGAGCGCGACATTCGCCTGCATCTCGCCGTCATACTCGAAATCGACACCGCGTTTGTCGAGGATCTCGACCGCTTCGGCGACGCGCAGGCCGCGCTCGCGCGGCGGATTGCCGAAGTTCGAGAAGGAGAGCAGCGCAACCCGCGGTTCGTGCCCGAGCTGGCGCGATTTGGCCGCGGTCTCGATTGCGATGTCGGCCAGCTCCTCCGCGGTCGGCACTTCGTGCACCAGTGTATCGGCGATCAGAACGGTGCGCCCGCGCGCCAGCACCATCGAGATGCCCATGATCCGCTCGCCGGGCTTTGCGTCGATCACGCGGCGGATCTCCTCGAGTGCGTTCCAGGTGGTGCGGGTGAGGCCCGTCACCATCGCATCGGCGTCGCCGTTGGCGACCATACAGGCCGCGAACACATTGCGGTCGTTGTTCACCATGCGCGCGCAGTCGCGATAGAGCGAACCGTGCCGCTGTAATCGTGCATAGAGGAAATCCGTGTATTCCTTGTTGTGTCGCGACACCCGCGCATTGTGGATTTCGATTCCGTCCAGCTCGGCAATGCCGATCGACTTCATCGTATCGCGTACCAGATCTTCGCGACCGATCAGCACCGCTTCCCCATATCCGCTGTTACGGAAAGCAAGCGCGGCGCGGATTACTTTCTCTTCCTCGCCCTCGGCAAAGACCACGCGGCGCGGGTTGGAGCGCACGCGTTCGAAGGTGAGATGCAGGCTCGCCGCAATCGGATCGAGCCGCGCCGAAAGCTCGGCGCGATAATTTTCCATGTCGACGATCGGTCGCCGGGCGACGCCGGAATCCATCGCCGCCTTGGCGACAGCGGCCGGGATCGTCGAAATCAGGCGCGGATCGAACGGAACCGGAATGATGTATTCGGGCCCGTAGCGCAGCCGGCGCCCGGCATAGGCGGCGTCGACCTCGTCCGGCACGTCTTCGCGCGCGAGGCCGGCGAGCGCCTCGGCCGCGGCGATCTTCATCGCATCGTTGATGGTCGAGGCACGCACGTCGAGCGCGCCGCGGAAGATGTAGGGAAAGCCGAGTACGTTGTTGACCTGGTTCGCATAGTCCGAACGCCCGGTCGCGATGATCGCATCGTTGCGCACCGCGCGCACCGCCTCGGGCGTAATTTCGGGATCGGGATTGGCCATCGCGAAGATGATCGGCTTCGCCGCCATGCTTTTCACCATCGCCTGGCTGACCGAATCCTTGGCCGAAAGACCGAAGAAAACATCGGCACCGACCATCGCATCCTCGAGCGTGCGTGCCTTGGTGTTCGCGGCGTGCGCCGATTTCCACTGGTTCATGCCGCTCTCGCGGCCCTGATAGATGACGCCCTGCCGGTCGCAGAGAATGACATGGTCGTGCTTCACGCCCATTGTCTTGATCAGTTCGGCACAGGCGATTGCGGCCGCGCCGGCTCCGTTCACGACGACACGAATGTCCTTCAGCTTGCGCCCGGTCAGGTCGAGCGCGTTCAGAAGTCCGGCAGCGGCGATGATCGCGGTGCCGTGCTGGTCGTCGTGGAAGACCGGAATGTCCATCAGCGCGCGCAGGCGCTGCTCGATGATGAAACATTCCGGCGCCTTGATGTCTTCGAGATTGATGCCGCCGAAACTGGGCCCCAGATACCGCACGGCGTTGATGAACTCGTCGACGTCCGTGGTATCGACCTCGAGATCGATGCCGTCGATATCGGCGAAGCGCTTGAAGAGAACGGCTTTGCCTTCCATTACCGGCTTCGAGGCGAGCGCGCCGAGATCGCCGAGACCGAGCACCGCCGTACCGTTCGAGATGACGGCGACCAGGTTGCCCTTGGCCGTATAGTCGTAGGCGAGCGCGGGATCGTCGGCGATGCGCAGGCACGGCCAGGCGACGCCCGGCGAATAGGCGAGTGCCAGATCGCGCTGCGTCGTCAGGGGTTTGGTTGCCCGTATCTCGATCTTGCCGGGGCGCCCGCTCGAATGCAGCAGCAGCGCTTCCTGTTCGGTGATCGAACCCGATTCCGCCATCGTGCCTCCCCGTCATGCCCCGCTGCCAGGCCGGTTTTCCGGTACGGGCGGTGCTCCCTTGCGCTTCCTGGCCGCGGCGGCGTTTGCCGGGCGCCTGCAGATTACACAGTAACCGCCGAAAATCGCACGATTTTGGGGGATAGGGAAGGGCGGGAAGCCGCGCAGACCCGCACCGGAACATGCGGCGCCTCGCCCTTCGACGCGCTCAGGACGAGGCGATCGAAGTTTGCAGTTTCGTCCCGAGCATCCCTATCGTCCTCATGGTGAGCCTGTCGAACCATGAGGACGGGCCAAACGGGAGCACCACATGCAACTGATCGGCTATTACGAATCGCCCTTCGTGCGGCGCATCGGCGTCACGCTGATGCTCTACGGCATTCCCTTCGAGCAGCGCGCGGTCGCGACATCCGATCGCGCGACGGTCGAACCGCATAATCCCCTCGGGCGCATTCCGGCCCTCGTTCTCGACGATGGCGCAGGGGGCGGCGAAGCGCTGATCGACAGCACGATGATCCTCGATCATCTCGACGAATTGGTCGATCCGGGCAAGGCACTGACACCGCGCAGCGGTGCCGATCGCCGTGCCGTCAATCGCCTGGTCGCCGTGGCGCTTGGCGTTTGCGAGAAATATGTCGCGGCTTATTACGAGCAGACGAAACGGCCCGAGAGCCATCTCTGGGCGCCGTGGCTCGATCGGCTGGAAGAGCAGGTGCAGGCAGGATTACGCTATCTCGAAGATGCGGTGCGCGGGCCGTATTTGCGCGGCGACCGGATGACGCAGGCCGATGTGACGGCGATCTGCGCACTCGATTCGATCCGCTTCGACATGGCTCATCTGGCGCCGAAAGGCATGTTTCCAAAACTCGAGGCGCTGGTTGCATCGGTTGCGGACATGGAGGCGTTCAGGGCAACGAGCCCGGGGCAGCCGACAGTCTGAAGCGACGAGATCCCGCTTTTGCGCTGAGATTGGCTGCGGCTTTGCTGCCTGTTTGTACCGCTGCTATCGTGCCGACTTCGCCCCGGATGCAGCCCGAGTAACGACCCCGCCGCTCGATGAACATCGCCAAACCGCCCGCATCGCTCGCGCCCGCACCGTCCATTCCGGACGGCGCCACGCCCATGATGCAGCAATATCTCGCGATCAAGGCGCAGCATCCCGACCGGCTTTTGTTCTATCGGATGGGCGACTTTTACGAGCTGTTCTTCGACGATGCCGTCAAGGCCTCTGCCGCACTCGACATCGTGCTGACCAAACGCGGCCGGCACGATGGCGACGACATTCCGATGTGCGGCGTGCCGGTGCATAGCGCGGATGCCTATCTGCAGCGGCTGATCCGCAGCGGCTTCAAGGTCGCGGTCTGCGAGCAGAGCGAGGATC
>JBBDWX010000103.1:0-6009 GCA_040902665.1 Dongiaceae bacterium | reverse complement strand
CCAGCCCTGCACCGATGCGCCATCCGTTGAGCACCAGATCACGCTTTCCGGCGCCGCCAGCATCGCCGGATCGACATCGCTGCCGTGTGACAGCGGCGCGACCGGTTCGAGCTGCCGGTCCGGTGATCCCGGATCGAACAGCACAAGTCGGTCCGGATGGCGTGCTTCAAAATGATGACCCAGCCAATTGCCCTGCGCCGACGGCGCGATCGGCAACAGCGTGCCTTGAGCATCGTTTCGCAGCGGCACTTCATCGCCTGTCGCCGGATCGAGCAGGAATCCCCGACTGATCGCGTCCCGCGTTTCGATGCAGACGAACGAGCGCGACCCTTTCGGCCACGCGATGCTTTCGACGTTTCGCGCCGCATCGTCGATAACCCACCGCAGTGCGCCATCGGCGACCGAGAGCAAACCCACACGCGAGTGACCGGGCCCGTCGGCACGCACGGCGATGGATACGCCATCGGGAGACCAGTCGCCGGACAGCGATACTGTATCGCCGGCATTGGCGATCTCGCGATCGTTCCTGCCCTCGACATCGACAAGCCAGAGCTGACGCCCGCCGGGCGACCGATCGTTCCGCGCATAAAGCAACGTCGATCCGTCCGCGTTCAATTTTGGTGCCGAATAGTTGCTGCCGATCGGTCTCGCAATCGCACGGCGCTCACCGCTTATGAGATCGTGGCGCCATATCCATGCACTTTCGATCGCAGCGCCGGTCGTGAAATCCTTGGTGGCGGTATAGAACAACCAGCGCCCGTTTGGATGCAATGCGCCCCCAAAAAGGAAGTGATCGTCCGGCCGCTCCGTCAGCGCGACCGTCGCGCCGGTTGAAACCTCAATGCGATGCAGGCTCGTGCGTTCGTCGCCATCGTGACTACGCCCGACGATCAGAAACTGCCCGTCCGCGCTCCATGAGACCGGATGGCTGTCACCGGGTGGCGCGGTCACCGCGCGCGCTTTCCTGCCCGGTTCCGTCGCGGCGACATAGGTTTGCGCGCCGACACCGAAACCGCGCCACGTGAATGCGACATGTCGCCCGTCCGGTGACGGAATCGGGCCAAGCAATACCGGTAGCGCGAGAAGCCGATCGAGAAAGTCGCGATTATCCACGGGAACTCCGAAGCGGGTCGCGCAAGACTATCCCTGCGACGGCGGATTCGGAAGCGCGATTGACAGCGGGCGCGCCCCGCCCAATGCTCTCCTGAATGCGCTAGGGAGCCTGTCATGGCCGATGATTCTTCGAGAAACGCCGATCTTTCTGCAGCCCTGTCGGAAGCGGAAGCGCGCTACGTTGCGTCCAATCCGAAAAGCCGCGACCGGCACGATGTCGCGGGCAATGCGATGCCCGGCGGCAATACGCGAACGGTCCTGCATTACGATCCGTTTCCCCTCGCCTGGGCAAAGGGCGAAGCAAACCGGCTGACCGATCTGGACGGGCATGTTTATGCGGATTTCCTCGGCGAATACACGGCCGGGCTTTACGGCCATTCCGATCCCGTCATTCAGGACGCCGTGAAGAAGGCTCTAGGCGACGGGATCGTGTTGGGCGGCCCGAACGGATATGAAGGCCAGCTCGCGAAGGTGATCTGCGATCGGTTCCCGTCGCTCGACCTGGTGCGCTTCTGCAATTCCGGCACTGAGGCCAATCTCCTCGCGGTGCAGACAGCGCGCTTCATGACGAAGCGCGACCGCGTCATGGTTTTCGAGGCCGGCTATCACGGCAGCGTTTTCTATTTCGGCCATCACGGCCACCCGCTCAATTTCCCGATCGACTGGGTAATCGGCCAGTACAACGAGGTTGAACCGACGCGGGCGCAGGTTCGCAAGCATGCGAGCGAGCTCGCGGCCATTCTGGTCGAACCCATGCAGGGTTCGGGCGGATGCATTCCCGGCGATCGGGCCTTTCTTGCGATGCTGCGCGAGGAAGCGACGCGACACGGTATCGTACTGATCTTCGACGAGGTGATGACCTCGCGTCTGTCACCGTCCGGCCAGCAGGGCTCAATTGGGATTACGCCGGATATGACTACGCTCGGAAAATATCTCGGTGGCGGATTGAGTTTTGGTGCATTTGGCGGCCGCCGCGATCTGATGGAGCGCTTCGATCCCGCGCGCGACGATGCGATCGGTCATGCCGGCACATTCAACAATAATGTACTGTCGATGGCCGCCGGACTTGCGGGCATCACCAAGGTGTTCACCAGCGCCGAGGCAACGCGGATCAACGAACTGGGCGACAGCATGCGCGATCGTCTCAACGAATTAGCCGCCCGCCACAAGGCGCCGATGCAGGCAACCGGCGTCGGCTCGCTGCTTACCGTGCATTTCTCCGATCGACCGGTGCGCGGGCCGCGCGATGCACACCCGCATGATCCGGCGCGCGAACAGGTCATGGGCGCCGCGCTCAAGCTCTATCATCTCGACATGATGGCGGCTGGACAATATATCGCACGCCGCGGGTTCATCGCGCTGTCGCTGCCGATGCGCGACAAAGATATCGATCGGTTCCTGGAAGCGACCGACGAATTCCTCTCGACCAGGGGTCGGGTCCTGCGGGCCGCCTTCGATCAGCTCACTTCGGCCTCGCCGAGATAGGCGTCGAGCGCGGGATCGTCGCGCATTCCGAAAAGATCCACCGGCGGCGCGACATGCCGGATTTCGCCGGCCAGCACGAAGGCCACCAGGCTCGCGCATCGGCGCGCATCCGCCGGCTGATGCGTGACCATGACGACGGTCAGCGCGTGATCGCGCCGCAACCGCTCAACCATGTCCAGCATATCATCGCGCATTCGGGGGCCCAGCGCCGCGAACGGTTCGTCGAGCAGCAGGATCGGTTTGTCGCGGACGAGACAGCGCGCGAGTGCGACGCGCTGGCGTTCGCCGCCGGAAAGCTGCGCCGGCAGACGATGCTCGAACCGCTCGAGCCCGACCTCGGCTAGCGCTACGCGGACCCGCTCGCGATCGGCTGTCTTGAGCCGAAGCCCCGGATCGATCCCGAGCCCGACATTCGCCGCGACGTCCAGATGCGCGAACAGATTGTGGTCCTGAAACAGCATCGTGACGGGACGCTCCGCCGGCGGAACGTCCTTCATGTCGCGCTCCAATAGCCGGATTTTACCCGAGATCGGCCGATCGAAGCCGGCGATCAGATTGAGCAACGTGCTCTTCCCGGCCCCGCTCGGCCCGAACGCGACAAGGAACGCACCCGTCGGCACAGTGAGCGCGAACCGCATCGCCATGTCCTCATAGCGGAACGCAACGTCGTTGAGTTCAATGGCGGACAAGGCGGCGCCCTCCGACCGATCGTTCAATCCCGACAAAGAGCAGCATGACGAGCAGGACGAGAAAAAGCGCCACACCCGCCGCTTCGCCCATCCTGTAGCCCGCAAGAAGCTGATAGAGCAGCAAGGGCAGCGTCGCATTCTCGGGTGTGCCGAACAAAGCGATCGCCGCTAGATCGCCGAGCGCGAGGGTCACGGCCAGCGCCAGCGCAAAACCGATCGACGGTCGCAATTGCGGCCATTCGACCAGCCGCCAGCGATTCCAGCCGGCAAGTCCGAGCGACGCGCAGAGCCGGTCATGAATTCTAGCCGATTGCATCAGTGGCGGCCCGATCAGCCGCATTGCATAAGGCAAGGCCAACAGCGCTGTCAGCAACACGACCGGTGCCAGAGACCAGCGGAACGGACCGATGAGCCCAACCAGCAACAGGAAAAGCCCGGCGCCGACCGCCAGCGGCGACAGACCCAACACGATCGAACCGGCGAGATCCAGCGCACGACCGGCGGCAATGGTGCCGCGCGCCGCGAGACGACGGATCGATATCTGCAAAGCCAGCGCGATGACGACCGAAAGCGTCCCCGCCGCAAGCGCCACGACAAGGCTGCGCGCCGCCGCCTGCCAGAGCCGGATATCGCTCCAGATGACGAACGCATCCCATTCCACGCCGGCTGCGACGATCGCCGACAACGGCAGCAGCAAAAACAATGCGGCGACCAGGATAACCGCCGCATCCGCAACGATGCCGAACCCGCCGCCGCGATCCGGCCGATCGGCCGGGCGTCCCGGCGCCGCGAGCAGATCGAAAGGCCGTGTCCAGCGCTGTGCCGCGACCAGCATGACGATCGACAAGGCAAGCTGGATCAATGCCAGCAGCGCCGCGCGTGACGGGTCGAAGTCGAACCGTAGCGCCTGATAGATGGCGACCTCGATGGTGGTTGCCGCCGGACCGCCGCCCAATGTCAACACGACCGCGAAACTCGTCATGCAGAGCATGAACACGATGGCCGCAACGCCGGGCAGTCGCTCGCGCAGCAGCGGCCATTCGATCAGTCGAAAAATCGCGCCGCTGCGCATCCCGAGTTGCGCCGCGAGGCGCCAGGTTTCACCCGGTACGCTCGTCCAGGCCGGCAACAACAGGCGCGTCGCCAGCGGCAGGTTCAGGAACGCATGGCCGATCAGGATGCCGGTCAGGCCATAGAGAAAGGTCTGCTGTTCCAGCCCCAGCATTGCGCCGATCCGATTGGCGAGCCCCGCCTGACCGAAGATCGCGACGATGCCGAACACCGAGACGATAACGGGGATCACCATCGGCAGCCCGAGCAGCCGCACCAGCATCGCGCGACCCGGAAAGCGCGGCCGCCGCGCAAACGCGCGCGCCAGCAGAATCGCCGGGACGACGCTGACCAAAGTCGATAGCCCGGCCTGCAACAGAGTGAAGCGAACGACACGCCAGAGATAGGCATCGCCCAACGCCGCTGAAGCACTCGCAGAATCCACCTCGCCAAGCAGCGATGCGAATGCGGCAACGACGAGCACGGCCATCGCAGCGGCGAGCAATAGCCCGGGCCACGCAGCTCCGGAGATGGCGCGTTCGGTCGAACCTGCCGCTAATCGCTCAGCGCGCGCAGCCATTCATCGATCCATTCGCCGCGCTTCTCGGCCACGGTTTCGGACGGGAACAGCAGTGCCTTCCCTTCCGCACTGACGACATCCTCGAAGCCCTCGGGTAAAGGATCGAAGGGTGCAATCACCGGATACATCCAGTTGCCGGTCGGGATGTGATTCTGAAATCCGTCACTGAGCACGAACGTCAGAAATTCTGTCGCCAAAGCCGGATCGTCGGCAACAATCGTGCGTCCCGCGACTTCGATTTGCATGTAGTGGCCCTCGGGAAAGATCGCAGCCTTGTAGCGCGTCTCACTCTCGGCGTTGATGTGATAGGCCGGCGATGTCGTATAGCTCAGCACAATCGGCGCCTCGCCATCGAGGAACAGACCATAGGCCTCGCTCCAGCCCGACGTTACGGTGAGGATACGCTCGTTGAGCTTAAGCCATTTCGCCGGCGCCTCGTCGCCATAGACGTGGCGCATCCACAGCAGCAAGCCGAGTCCGGGCGTGCTGGTGCGCGGATCCTGGATCACGATCTTTTCGGCGGGATCGCCATTGATCAACGCGTCGAGGCTTTCCGGCGGCGTCGCCACGCGCTCGCTGTCATAGACAAAGGCAAAGTAACCGTAATCGAACGGCACAAAATAGGGATCGTCCCAGCTTTCTGTCCAGGTAAATGCCGGTATCGCAATCTCATGCGGTACGAACAAACCGGTTGCGGCCGCCGCCGCGGTCAGACTGGTATCGAGCCCGAGCACGACATCCGCCTCGGTCGCATCGCCTTCGAGGCGCAGTCGCGAGAGCAACGCCGCGCCGTCCTCGACGGCAACCCAGACAAGATCGCAGCGGCACTGTGTTTCGAAGGATTGCTCGATCGCCGGGCCCGGACCCCATTCCGACACGAACGATCCATAAGTGTAGACGGTGAGCGTGCGCAGCTCATCGGCCGTTGCGGGCGCAGCGGCGAGAAGGGCAATCGCGGCGATGACGGAAAAGAAACGCATGACAGCCTCTCTTGCGCGGGTCGTACGGCAAGAAAGGCAATGCATTGCTCGGACAATTCGGGCTGGCATGGCTCATCTCCCTCCGCCGGTATGACCCGGTTCAGGTTCATCG
>JBBDWX010000102.1:0-6048 GCA_040902665.1 Dongiaceae bacterium | reverse complement strand
TGCCGACGATGTTGCGCACGAGATAATCGCCGGTGTCGGAGCCGGTGACCGGCAGCGCCGCATGCACGAGGCTGACGGCACGCCGCAGGTCGCGTGCAAGAATCTCACCGATCGCCTTCACATAGACCGCGAGCGCCGGCTCGCCGTCGAGCGTCTTCACCACATTGTCCTCGGCGTCGGTGATTTCGTGCACGAGGCCGAGCGGGCTGCAGCCCTGCGTCAGGCCGGTCGCGACATCGGTGCCGGCCGCGAACAGCACGCCCGAGACGCCGCCCTCGACGATGCTTTTGCTGACCTGCGGATAGCTGTCGCGCGAGGCGGTCATGCCGCCAACCAGAAACGCACCGGTCGAGGCCGAGAGATCGGCGACGATCGCGGCCGCGTGCGGATTGCGCGGATCGGCATGGACGACACCGAACAGCGGCAGATGCCGTTCGAGCCAGGCGCGATGCGCGCGCTCGAAGGGCGGCATGCCGCCATGCACCGGCTCGAACAGCAGATGCTTTTCGGGCGGCAGGGTCGCGAGCATCACGGCAAGTCCCGGCCGGTCGAAATATTCGGCGCCCTCCCCGTGACCGTTCGAGCCCTGCCCGTTTGCACCGCCATTGGCCATCACGCCGAGCCCGGCGGTGCCGGTCCAGTCGGCGATGCCGGTTTCGGCGCGCAAGGCTGTCACGATCTGCGGCAGGGATGAAGCATGATAGTCGGTCGCGTAAATGAAACCGAGCGAGGCGCCGTCGCTCCGGCCGAGCGTGGCAATGCATTGTGCGACCGCGTGCATCGCATCGGCATGGTCCGAATGCGCGGCGCGGAATTCCGTCACGGGTTCGAACCCCCATCGGCCGGTTCGCCCGAGCTGTTGCTGCCGCGATCGGTACCGGGTTCGGGTGGCTCGTCCCTGAACTCGGCCGGGCCCGCGGTCGAGGACGATTCCTGCGTGGGCGAAGTGTCCGTTGGCGCTTCGGCCGCGTTCCGGGCCACGATCGCCAGGTCGACCAGCGGCAGCAGATAAGGGAGCATGGTCTCGACGATGACATCGACGCCGGCCGCATTCGGATGAATGCCGTCGGACTGGTTGAGTTCGGGCTGCAGCGCGACACCCTCGAGCAGGAAGGGCATCAGCGCCACCTGGTGCTGCTCGGCGAGTTCGGCATAGAGCGCGTCGAATTCGGCGACATAATCGGCACCGAGATTGCGCGGCGCATACATGCCGACCAGCAGCACGGGCAATCCATACTCGGCAAGCAGCGTCAGCATGGCATCGAGATTGGCCCTGGTTTCGGCCGGTTCGATCGCGCGCAGCGCATCGTTCGAGCCGAGCGCGAGGATCGCGAGATCGTAGGGTTCGGCGAGCGTCCAGCCGAGCCGCGCGCGCCCGGCCGCCGTGGTATCGCCGGAGACGCCGGCATTCACGATCGCGACGTCGTAGCCCTGCGCTTCGAGCGCCGCCTCGAGCCGGACCGGCAGGCTCTCCGTCGCGGCCAGCCCGAAGCCCTCTACGATGCTGGCACCGAAGGCGAGTATGCGGATCTCGCCGGAGGGTGCGGCGTCGGCACTGGATGCGCCGGTTTCCGGAATCAGCGCATCGACGTCGGTTTGTTCCCGGGGTTCCGTTTCGGGGATCAGCGCCTCGATCTCGGCCTCGTCCCGGGGTTCCATCTCTGGAATCAGCTCATCGATGTCGGCCGGCTCGCCCAGTTCGGTCTCCGGGATCAGATCGTCGACGCTTTCGGATTCGGGGGTGCCGGGCTCCTGAACTTCCGTTTCCTGATCGCCCGATTCCTGCCCGAATGCGATGCTGGGATAAGACGCGAGGGCAAGCGCGAAGACGAGGAAGGGGGTAAGCAGAACGGCACCGACCGACCGTTGGATCGCCGCGAAAGGCCCGGCGCCTTCGTTGAAATGGGCAGAGCCGGTGCCATATCCCAAGCGGCGGGCAAACCAGCGCCGCCATAACCGGCCGATCCGGCCGATATCTCCCGAAATCGGGGCCCGAGCCCCACGAGAAGCCCCTATCGAGGCAGGCATGATCGAACTGACTGACATCGAACTTAAACTGGTTGGCGCTGCCGGTCCGGTCAACATCCTGCGCGGAATAAGTCTGACGATCGCGCGCGGCGAGACGGTGAGCCTGATCGGCCCTTCGGGCAGCGGCAAGACCAGCCTGCTGATGATCGTCGCCGGGCTCGAGCGGCAGACCGGCGGCACGGTCAGGGTCGCGGGGACGGACCTGGCGGCATTGAACGAGGACCAGCTCGCCGCGTTCCGCCGCGCGCGGATCGGCATCGTATTCCAGTCGTTCCATCTGATCCCGACCATGACGGCGCTCGAGAACGTCGCCGTGCCGCTCGAATTCGCAGGGCGCAGCGACGCGTTCGAACGGGCGCGCGCGGAACTCGACGCGGTCGGGCTCGGCCATCGCATCGGCCATTATCCGGCGCAGCTTTCCGGCGGCGAGCAGCAGCGCGTGGCGCTGGCGCGTGCGTTTGCGATCTCGCCGTCGCTGCTGCTGGCCGACGAACCCACGGGCAATCTCGATATCGAGACCGGTCAGCAGGTGATCGATCTGCTGTTTCGGCGCCAGCAGGAACATGGCAGTACGCTCTTGCTGATCACGCACGAGCGCGCGCTGGCGAACCGCTGTTCGCGCCAGCTTGCGATGCGCGACGGGAAGATCGCCTCCGATGCGGAGCGCGCAGTCGATGCGGCGCGCGATGGACGATCGGCTGGCGGCGGAGCGCACATAGCGAGCGTGCCGCCTCATGGTTCGACGGGCTCACCATGAGGTGTGGGGGAATCGTGTCGGTAAAGACGGCCACCACATGGTTCGCTACAGCCTCATGGTTCGTCCCTCGACGGGCTCGGGATCAAGGGCTCACCATGAGGGGAATGGGGGTCGTGAGATCGATCCGACTCCATTCGAATCCAACCAGCCTCATCCTGAGCCTGTCGAAGGATGAGGGGTCGAAGGACGAGAGGGCACGGGTATCGCATGGCACGCGCTGACGCACTGACAGGCGCGGCGTTGCGCGACAGCGCAGTGCCCGATGCGGGCGGCTGGATGCTCGCGCTGAAATTCGCGCGGCGCGAACTGCGCGGCGGGATCAAAGGCTTTCGACTGTTCCTTGTGTGCCTCGCACTCGGCGTTGCGATCATCGCCGCGGTCGGTTCGGTGACGGCAGCGGCGCTGGGCGGGCTCGAACGCGATGCGAAGGGCTTGCTCGGCGGCGATCTCGAATTCCGTCTGCTCTACCGGCCGATCGATCCGGCGCAGCTCGATTTCCTCGCCGCCAACGGCACGGTTTCGGAAACGCGCGATATGCGCGCGATGGCCCGCGCCGACGACGGCAACCGCACGCTGACCGAATTGAAGGCCGTCGACACCGCCTATCCGCTTTACGGCACGGCGCAACTGAACCCACCGCTCGATCTGCAGGCGGCACTCACGAATGTCGACGGACGCTGGGGCGCGGTCGCGGAACGCGCGTTGGTCGACCGGCTCGGTCTTGCCGTCGGCGACAGCATTTCGGTCGGCAGCGTCGAATACGAACTGCGCGGCGTCATCGAGCGCGAACCCGATCGCGGCGCGTCGGTGTTCATTCTCGGCCCGCGGCTGATGATCGCGAATGCGAGCCTCGAGGAAACCGGGCTGGTGCAGGAAGGCAGCCTGATCGAATATCACTATCGCCTCGCTTTGCCGCCGGACGCCGATCCCGTTTCCGTTTCCGAAGATGCAAAGGCCGAATTCCCCGATGCGCTGTGGCGCGTGCGCGGGCTCGACGAGGCAGCCCCCTCGATCCGGCGCTTCATCGACCGAACCGCGACCTATCTGACGCTGGTCGGGCTCTCAACGCTGCTCGTTGGCGGCGTGGGCGTCGGCAATGCGGTGCGCGCCTGGCTCGACGGCAAGATCTCGACCATCGCCACGCTGAAATGTCTCGGCGCATCGCAAACGCTGATCTATCGCATCTATCTGCTGCTGGTCGCGGTCATGGCGCTGGTCGGGATTGCGATCGGCATTGCCATCGGCGCCGCCGCACCCTTCGCGATCGCGGGCCCGCTCGGCGACCGCTATGCGCTCAATCTCGAAGCAGCCGTCTATGCCGAACCGTTGCTGCTCGCTGCCGGCTGCGGATTTCTGGTGGCGCTCGCCTTCTCGCTCTTTCCGCTGATCCGCGCGCGCTCGGTGCCGCCCGGCACGCTCTTCCGCGATCTGGTGCAGCGCATGGAAGTGGCGCCGGGCAGTTTCGACAAACTGCTGCTCGCTGCGATCGTGGTGGCGCTGGTGCTGCTCGCGACGCTGACGGCCGGCGACCAATATCTGACGTTGTGGTTTGCCGGCGGCACGATCGTCGCCTTCTGGCTCTTCCAGTTTGCGGCGCGCGGCCTCAAACATCTGACGCAGCGTTTGACCGAGACCGAGGGAAGGCGCGACGGCAACGCCGGCAGCGGAAGGCGGCGCGGCCCGATCCTGCGGCTTGCGCTCGCCAATATAAGCCGGCCCGGTGCGCCGACGACGAGCGCGCTGCTGTCGCTCGGCCTCGGCCTCACGGTTCTGCTGATGGTCGCACTGGTGCAGGCCAATCTCGAACGCGAACTGGTGCGATCGATTCCGGCCGACGCGCCGGCGTTTTATTTCATCGACATCCAGGGCCCGCAGATCGACGAATTCTCGACCATGGTCGCGGATCATCCCGGCGTTGCGAAAATGGAAACCGAGCCGATGCTGCGCGGGCGCATCACAATTGTCGACGGCGTGCCGGCGGACGAGATCGATCCCGGCGAGGGCGCGGCCTGGGCGCTGCGCGGCGATCGCGGCGTGACCTGGAGTGCGACACCGCCGGAAGGCACCGAGCTTCTGAGCGGCGAATGGTGGCCCGAAGATTACGCGGGCGAGAATCTCGTCTCGATCGAATCCGGCGTCGGCGAGGGGCTCGGGCTCGAACCGGGCGACACGATCACGGTCAATGTGCTCGGCCGGCCGATCGAGGCGACGATCGCTAATCTGCGCATCGTCGACTGGACGCGGCTCGACATCAATTTCGTGTTCGTGTTTTCGCCGGGTGCGCTCGAGGGCGCGCCCTCGATGCATATCGCGACCGCGCAGATGGATCCGGCACTATCCGCCGACGCGGCCGAGACGCAGGAGATCGCATTGCAGCGTGCGGTGACCGACCGGTTCCCGAACGTGTCGGCGATCCGCGTCAAGGATGCGATCGCGGCGGTCGCCTCGATCCTCGAGGGGCTGACGGGTGCGATCTCGCTTGCGGCGCTGGTGACGCTGGCATCGAGCCTGTTCGTGCTCGCGGCCGCGATTGCGGCGCAGACCCACCGGCGGCGTTACGACGCAGTGGTGCTGAAGGTTCTGGGCGCGACGCGGCGCGACATCGCGAAGAGCTTCACGATCGAATACGGCCTGCTCGGCATGGCAGCGGCGATCCTCGCCCTCCTGCTCGGCCATGTGGCGGCATGGGCGCTGGTCACGTTCCTGCTCGAAACGCCGTGGAGCTTCGATCCGGCGATCGCGCTGATCATCGTCGTGGGCGGCACGCTGGCGGCGATGGTGCTGGGGTTCCTCGGCACGTGGCGGGTTTTGGGGACGAAAGCCGCGCCTTATTTGAGGAATGAGTAGGGGGTAAGCCCCAACATCGAGATTATGCTTCAGAGCTCAATCTATTCCAAAGTCGCTGAAACCTGCCCACGTCTGGCCTTTTTCGTAGAGTCTCCGAAACCTCAATATTGATTGCAGCAATCACGCTACAGCACGAAGTGAATGATACTATCGGCTCTGCTTTCGGGTCTGAATCGAGCCTAATTCCGGAACTCGGTGTGCGTCTTATTCGCGCGAACGTTTCAGCATCCCTACGGGATACGTCATAAGGGAACCATACACCATACAGGTGTTGGTAGTTGATTTGATTCCTTAACACAGACAACCACGTCCCTCCGCCAGATCCAAGCGCGCTTAACTGCGATTGGATCGCCAATATCTCGGCAACTGTAGCAGTACTGTTTGGCTCTTCGCTTTCGACAACAGCGTTCTGCAAC
>JBBDWX010000101.1:1019-6061 GCA_040902665.1 Dongiaceae bacterium | reverse complement strand
TTCGGAACGAACGGGAATTTCCAGTCGAACCCATTGATTTACGGGCCTAACCCGCTGCTGCAGGGTCACGAAATCGGCTGGATTCGGTAATTTTCCCTGTATTTTCCCGTCTATCAGGGAATTTCAGGCTGAGACCCGTTCGCCACGGACTAGGTACACCGCCAGAACCCAGCGATGCCGTGTTCGGATTGTCTATCGTGGTGCAAAGATGCGCCGGAGACGTCGCGATGCGCCGGCTCATGGTGCGAACAAGCACTGGGTGCGAACAGGCATGGGCGCGAACAGGCACGGGCGCGAACAGGCACGGGCGCGCCGGCATGATGCAGTATCCCGAACGCAGGCCGGGGCCCGAAGGCCCCGGCCCGATCGCCCCGGCCCGATCGCGTCGAAATGCGAGCCCGTCCGGGCTCAGACCTGCTCGAAATAACGGAACTGCATTTCGCCGGTAGGCGACACATCGATCTTCAGGCTGTTGCGATGAATGAAGGCTTCCGGTTCGTGCGAAATCCAGACATAGGCGCCGGTGTCTTCCATGATCTCCTGCATGCGCAGATAGATTTCGGTTCGCCGATCCGGATCGGTTTCGACGATGCCTTCCTGATAGAGAGCTTCGAACTCATCGTCCGACCAGCGCTCCCAGTTCCAGATACCGACCTGATCGCGCTTGAACCACTGGAAGGGATCATACGCATCGGGCGCCGATGAATAGCGCATGGTCCAGATCTGCAAATCCTTCCAGCCTTCGCCCGCGCTCTCCTGACCCATTTCCCAGAACGCCCCGCTTTCCTGTGGCAAAACGATGGCCGCGATTCCAACGGCGGCGAGTTGCGCCTGGATGATCTGGCCGCCGAGCAGGGTCTCCTGTTCGTTGAGCACCTTGAGCTCGAGTTCGAGACCGGATACGCCGGCCTCGGCGAGCAGCGCTTTCGATCTTTCGGGATCGTAGGAATATTTCGTTTCCCCGCGCTCGCCGAGCAGGCCGGGCGAAACGATACCGTGCGACGGAAACGCGGTGCCATTATAGGCGCCGAGCAGGATCGCATCGACGTCGATTGCATGCTGGATTGCCTGGCGCACGCGAATATCCTGCAGCTTGGGATGCTCGGTGTTCATGCCGAGCCATTGATAGTTCAATGCGCCCGCGATCGTGATCGCGCTGTCCGGCGGCAGGTTCTCCTTGTATCGCCCGTAGGTGACGGGCGAGAGAATGGTCGCATCGACCTCGCCGGCCTCGTAGGCGAGGGCTGCTGCCTGATGCTCATCGACAACCAGACCGACGACGGTCGTGAAGACTGGCTGGGGCCCTGTCCATTCCGGATTGGGCACCAGCTTGACGTGCTGCTGCTGGCGCCATTCGAGCAGATACGGGCTGCAGTTGGCCGGTATGTCGGTCGTGTAGCGCCCGCCGACGCCTTCAGTTGCCTTTTGCGACACGATTGCGCCGGTCTGCGCGCAGAGCGTGGTCAGCATGAAGGGCGAGAACGGCACACTGAGCACGATGGTGCCGCTGTAGGTGTCGCTGACCTCGACCGTCTCGTATGCCTCGTAATTGCCCTTCCACTCGCTGACCTTCATGCGGTCGAAGGAATAGGCGACGTCCTCCGCCGTCAGCTCGCCGAAGCCGTTGGTCCACATGAAGCCCGGTTTCAGCGTGAAGGCGATATGCGTCGGATCGCTCCAGCCGATGCTTTCCACATAGACCGATGGACGCCAGTTCAATTCGCCGTCATCCCGGCTGTAGTCCACGAGCGAGGGAAACAGCCCGTAGATGATGTCGCTCTCCGGGTGGCCGCCGATATTGTAGCCGGCGTCGAGCGATGTGATGTCGCCGTTCAGCCGGACGGTCAGAGTCTGGCCGTTTGCCGCGATCGCATGGCGCATCAGCGGCGTGATGAAAGTTGCCGCGCCGGCCGTGGCCGACGTCGCAAGGAACTGCCGTCGCGTTGGCAGGAAGCGTTGCATGGTACGATCCTCCCTAATTTGTCTTTGGTCGTCGCCGTTCGTTCTCCGCCGTTGTATCGGCGTCCGCATTCTTTGAGTCAGACGCCGTCCCGGGGTATCCGTTCCTTCCAGCTTTTCTGGAAGAACCGTTTGCCGTTCTCGATCGCCTCGACATCGGTATCGATCATGAATTCGCCGGCGCTGGCGGCAAGCCGTGTCTGCGAACGGATCTCGATGTTCCAGCCGTCGCGGCGGCGGATCGAATGCCAGTTCCAGGTCGCCCGTGCCGACAGCGGATCGTCGTCCGTTATGGAGTATTCGCAGTTCATGCCGTCGCCGACCTCGAGATCGATCGCCTCGATGCGATAGAGGCCGCCATCCTCGACGAGCCGCATGGTCCAGTTGCCGGTCGCAATGTTGCGTTCGACCGTGCGGGCGGAAGAGGCGGGCACGATCACCGTCGTCTTCGCCGGCCGCGCGACGACGGCCGGGCCGAATGGCGCCGGTGCCGGCTCGCCCTTGCGCTGTGGCCGCACCGGGAGATCGATGCGGCTTTCGCTGGTCCTGAGCGACAGCACAACCGGTGCCGCCGACGGCCAGACCAGCGGCCAGTTCGCCGTCGCGACGGCTACGCGAATCCGGTGACCCGCGGGAAAACTGTGTGCGAGATCGTTGAGCTGGACCGCGACCTCGGTCCATTCGCCGGGCACCATCGCGGCGATCTTTTCGTGATCGGCACGATGGGTCAGGTTCAGGAGCCCGTAGGATACACGCCGCGAGGTGCCGTCGGGCGCGACGTCGTTGAGCCGCACCACGAGCGTGCCGCCGGGCCGGTCGATCGCGATCCGAAGCTTCGCGACCGGCGCGCCGAGCAACTCGAGCGGCGCATCGAGCGGAGCGGTGTCGAAGGTCAGCGAGCGGCCGTCGTCTTCGCGCTGGTCGATCGCGAGATCGGGGCTTTCGCCGCCGAGCCCGTAGGGGCACCAGCTGCCGGCCGCGACGCCCAGCGACTGCGGCGAGCGGTGCTCGAGCACTTCCGGTGCCGCGCCTTTGCCGTCATGCAGCCCGTCGCGATCGAGGAACATCGTCTGCGTTTCGATGTTGGTTGAGGGCCAGGACGCTTCCGTGACCCAGCGGCCGGGAATCTCCTTGAGGAGCGCATCGGGCGTGACCGGTTCCTGCATCCAGACGCGATAGGCGGGTTCGTCCATGATCCCGGTGTCGCTGCCCTTGAGCCAGTGATCCCACCAGCGCAGGGCCTCCTGCAGGAATCCGATTGCCGGGCCGGGAATGCCGTTCTCCGGATATTTGTGACCCCAGGGTCCGACCAAGCCCTTGCGCGGACCCTCGAGATTGGCGAGCAGCCGCGGCACCGCGTTTGAATAGCCGTCTTCCCAGCCGCCCACGGCATAGACCGCGCATTCGATGTCGGCATAGTTCTCGCAGACAGAGCCGTGGCGCCAGTAATCGTCACGGCGCTGGTGGCGCATCCAGATATGCGAGGCGGGCGGTTCCCAATGTTCGAGCCGCGCGCGCCACTTCTCGCGCCAGTCCTTGCCGGCGATCTCGGGATCGGACGGGCGGGTCATGAAATGATAGAAAGCCGAGCCCCAGAAGAAGCCGTCGGTCAGCAGGCAGCCGCCCATGAAATGCACGTCGTCGGCATAGCGGTCGTCGGTCGAGCAGTGGGTAATGATCGCCTTGAGCGCGGGCGGCCGGCGCGCGGCGACCTGCAGCGAATTGAAGCCGCCCCACGATATGCCGGTCATGCCGACCGTACCGGCGCACCAGGGCTGGCTCGCGATCCAGGCGATCGCCTCGACGGCGTCGTCCTGCTCCTGTTTCGGATACTCGTCGGTGATCAGCCCTTCGGAATCGCCGGTGCCCCGGATGTCGAGGCGGATCGACACATAGCCGTGCCCGGCCCAGTAGCGGTGCCGGCAATCGTCGCGAACACGCGTGCCGTCGCGCTTGCGATAGGGGATGTATTCGAGGATCGCCGGAACCGGGTTCTTTTCCGCGTCCTCCGGCATCCAGAGCCGCGCCGAGAGGCGGACGCCGTCCGACATCGGGATCCAGACATGTTCGATCTCGGTGACCCGGTGCGGGAACTCATCGACGATGCGTTCTTCGGATGTCATCGAATCTGCATCCTTATGCTCGTGCTTCGCATCGTAGCGAACCCAAGGGCCGCCCGTTCATGCTCCAGGGAACGAAGGTCAGCATCCGGATTGGCTCAGGTCAACCGCTCAGATGCGCAGTTGCCCTGCCCTGCGATCGGGGGGCCTGGCCGGGCGGCGAGTGACCGGATGTGGCAAGGCACTATAGGATTGGCGTGGAACCGCCGATCGGGCTGAAGATGTACAAGAACGCCGTGCAATGGAGCATTCCGGCGGCCGCACAGAAAGGCCGCCCCTGATGCCCGCGCTCGAGGTTTTCCAGTCGCTCTGGGCGATGGAGCGGCGCCGGCCCGACGGCAAGGAATGGTCGCTCGACGAAAAGGTCGAGATGATCGCCGAGGCCGGCTATGACGGGATCGATGTCGTTCATGGCGATCCGAACGGCAAGGGAATCGAGACGCTGCTGGCGCGGCACGGCCTTGCCTCGACCATCACCGCCTTCCCCAAGAGCATCGACGATCTCAGGCCCGCGATCGCCCAAGCGAAGGATTTCGGCGCCCGGCATCTGAACATCATCGGGCAGGTCTTTCCCTTTACCGTCGATGAGGGCGCGCACTTCGTGAATGGCTGGCTCGATCTCTGCGAACGCGCCGATATGCCGGTCACGATCGAGACCCATCGCGACTGCCTGACGACCGACATGCTCTATACGTTGCAGTTGATGGAGGCGGTGCCGCAGATGCGGCTCTGCGCCGATCTCTCGCATTTTGTCGTCGGGCGGGAATTCTCATGGCCGATCAGCGCCACGGTCCATAACGAAATCCAGCGCGTGCTCGACCGCGCCGATGCCTTTCAGGGCCGCGTCGCCTCGCGCGAGCAGATCCAGATCCAGATCTCGTTTCCGCATCACCGCGACTGGTACGAGCTGTTCCAGACCTGGTGGCGTCGCGGGTTCGCTTCCTGGCGCGGCCGCGGCGGGGG
>JBBDWX010000101.1:0-1009 GCA_040902665.1 Dongiaceae bacterium | reverse complement strand
CCCGGCTGAATTTTCTCTGCGAGCTGGGCCCCAGGGAATATGCGATGACGGGCGCCGACGGGTATGAGCTCTCCGATCGCTGGCAGGAGGCGCTGGCGATCAAGGAGCGCGTGCGCGCGATCTGGTCGGAACTCGATGCCGAGGGCGACGGCGCGCGCGTGACGCGGTCCTAGTGCTCCGGCATCGAGTATTCCGGCATCGGGCCGGTATCAATCCGCCGGTGCGCGCCCTTCCTTGCTGAAGAATTCGCGCGCGAATGCCAGAAAGGCGAGCGCCGCCGGCCGCAGGCGATGGTCCGCGAGATGCACGCCGGCGACCCGCGCGGGTTGCAGCGAATCGCTGAGCGCGACCGCCTTCGTCCGCTTGCCGTCATAGGTGGTCGTCGTGCGCGAGGGGTGATTGAGGACCGAATAACCGAGCCCGTTGCCGACGAAGCTGCGCACGGCTTCGACCGATGTGGTGCGGTAGCGCACGTTCGGCGTCAGCCGCAGCGCACCGAAGATCGCCGCGAAATAATCGCGGCTGATCGGCAGATCGAGCAGCACGCAGGGCTCGGCATGAATGTCGCGCAGCGAGATGGCCGGATGTCGCGCGAGCCTGTGCCCGGCCGGCAGCAGCACATAAGGCGGCAAGGTGAGGAGCGGCTCGACGGCGAAGCGGCGCGGCAGCATCAGATCGTAGGTGAGCGCCACCTCGATCTCGCCGTCGAGCATGCCGCTCTGCAAAACTGCCTGGTCGCCTTCGCGGAAGGCGAGCTCGATCTCGGGATGGCGCGACGTGAACCCGCTGACGATGCCGCCCAGATAACGCGGCAGCAGATAAGTAAGGCAGCCGATCGAGAGCGTGCCGCGCAACGCCTCGCCGACGCCGGCAAGATTGGCCGAGAAATCGTTCGCCTGCGACAAGAGTTTGCGCACCTCGCGCAGAACCTCCGTGCCGGCGGGGGTGAGCGCCACGCCGCGCGCATGCTGGCGCACGAAAAGCTGGACGCCGAGCGAGCGCTCGAGCT
>JBBDWX010000100.1:3154-6162 GCA_040902665.1 Dongiaceae bacterium | reverse complement strand
CTCTGCGATCGAGCGCGCGCAGCTCGTCGCAGCCGCCGATATGTTTTCCGTCGATGAAAATCTGCGGCACGGTGCGACGGCCATGGGCACGCTGCATCATTTCGGCGCGCCGTTCCTGATCGCACATCACGTCGATTTCGACATACTCGGCGCCGCGCTCGCTCAGCAGCCGCTTGGCAGCGTGGCAATAGCCGCAGAACTGGGTGGTATAGATCTCGACCTTGGCCATCGACGGAACGATCCGGTTGCTTTTCCGACCCTTCATAGATGGCATCGCGGCAGCCCTTTGTCACCCGCCGCCGGTTTCGCCGCGCACCACCAGGGCCAGCGTCAGCACATCGACCGAAGCCGCCCCCGCGCCCAGCAGGGCCCGGCAGCAGGCCTCGATCGTGGCACCGGTCGTCCGCACATCGTCGATCAGCAGCACCCGGCGGTCGGCGATGGCGGCGCGATGGCGGCGTGACACCGCAAACGCGCCCGCGACATTGCGCCGGCGCTGGTCGCGGCTGCTGCGGCCCTGCGGCGGCGTGCGTTTGCGCCGCTCCAGCGCATCCGGCACGACCGGCTTGCTGCTGTGCCGGCCGAGCGCGAGGGCCAGCATGGCGGCCTGGTTGAAGCGGCGCTGAAACAGCCGCGTCCAGTGCAGCGGCACCGGCACGATCAGATCCGCGTCCTCGATCAATGTTTCGCCGGTCCGTGCCAGCCATCGTGCCAGCGCCGGCGCGCTGTCGGTGCGGTCGCCATGCTTGAAGGCGATGATGAGGCCCTTGCTAGCATCGTCGTAGCGGAAGACCGCGCGCGCCCGCGCATAAAGCGGCCGCTGCGCAAGGCAGGCGCCGCACATCGCCTCCGGTGCGGCGGGCTGGGCGAACGGCCGGCCGCAGCAGGCGCAATGCGGCGGGCCGAGAAAAATCACCTGCGCCCAGCAGTCGGAACAGAGCGCGACCGATCCGGCGACCGGCACACCGCATTTGAGACAGCGCGGCGGCAACAGGAGATCGAGCGCCGCCCGCCCGATCCGGCGCAGTTCATGGGTCATGCCAGCGGGCGCCCGAACGACTGCCGGCTCGCTTGCCGGCTCGATTGCGGTTTCCGCCATGCCCCCAACCATGCGCCCGATCATGGTCCCATCATGCCTCAAACGGTGGCCGCCGGCAGCCCGCTGGTCCATATAGTGGCGGATGAACGATCCTATCCGGGTATTCGATCGGCGGCGCGTCGCCCGCCACCGCGACCGCGCGGCGGCCGGGCTCGACGCGCACGGGTTCCTGTTCGAGACGATCGGCGAGCGGCTGGCCGACCGGCTCGACGATGTGCGGCGCCGGTTTCCGCTCGCCCTCGATCTCGGTTGCCACGATGGCATCCTGCGGCGGCTGATCGGCGATCGCGGCGGTATCGAAACACTGATCCAGTCGGATCTCTCGGAGCGTTTTGCGCGTGCATCTTCAATGCCCGATGCGCCCGCACTGGTCGCGGACGAAGAGGCGCTGCCCTTCGCCGCCGGAACCTTCGATCTCGTTCTCAGCAATCTTTCGCTGCACTGGGTCAACGACCTGCCCGGTGCGCTCCTCCAGATTCGGCATGCGCTCAAACCCGACGGGCTGTTCCTCGCCACGCTGTTCGGCAGCGAGACGCTCGGCGAGTTGCGCTGGAGCCTGCTGGCTGCCGAAAGCGCGCTCTCCGGCGGCGCCCATCAGCGCGTCGCACCCTTCGCCGACCTGCGCGATGCAGCGGGCCTGCTGCAACGCGCCGGCTTTGCGCTGCCGGTTGCCGACAGCGACACGATCACCGTCACCTACGAGAACGCGTTTCGCCTGATGGCCGATCTGCGCGGCATGGGCGAGCAATCGCCGCTGCTCGATGCGCCGCGCGGGCTTGCCTCGCGCCGGCTGTTCGCCGAAGCCGCGCGGCATTACGCCGAGCGTCATGCCGACCCGGACGGGCGCATTCGCGCCACCTTCCGCGTCGTGTTCCTGACCGGCTGGGCGCCGCATGAATCGCAGCAGAAGCCGCTGCGACCGGGCAGCGCACAAGCGCGCCTGGCCGAAGCGCTCGATACCGAGGAACGCCCGGCCGGCGACAAGGCGCGACCGCGCTAACGCGCTAGAGCATGTCGCGCAGCAGCGGCACCAGCGGCTTGTCGGCCGGCGGCATCGGATAATCGGCAAGGCGCACCGGACGCACCCAGGCGAGTTCCTGACCCTCCAGCGGCGTCAACGCACCCTTCCAGACGCGGCAGACGAACAGCGGCATCAGCAGATGGAAATCGTCGTAACGATGCGAGGCGAAGGCGAGCGGCGCGAGACAGCTTGCCGTCACGTCGATCGCGAGTTCTTCCTTGAGTTCGCGGATGAGCGCCGTCTCGGGCGTCTCGCCCTGGTGCAGCTTGCCGCCGGGAAACTCCCAGAGACCGGCCATCGGCTTCCCCTCGGGCCGCCGCTGAATCAGCACCCGCCCATCGGCATCGACCAAGGCAACAGCCGCGACCAGCACAATCGGCAGCGGCGCATGGGCTGGTTCCTCGCGCCAGCAGCCGTCGCTGCGCGAGGCAAATCGCGTATCCCACGCGGCGCGCGTGACGACGCGCAGCGGTGCCGCAATCGAATAGCCGCGTGCCGGCATGTCGAGTTCGCGCGTACCGGCGGGAATCATCCCGAGCCGTTCCTGTAACCGGATCGAGGCGACATTCTCGGGATGGACCGTCGCGATCACCCGCTCGATCGCCGGGTCGGCGAAGCAATGCGCGATCGCCGCCGCCACCGCCTCGCTGGCATAGCCCTGGCGCCAGAATGGCCGGCCGATCCAGTAGCCGATCTCGACCGCGCCAGGCTCGTCGGGGCTGTAGCCGCAGCAACCGATGAACGCGCCGTCGCTGCGTCGCTCGATTGCCAGCGCGGTTTCGTTCGCATCGTCGTTCGCGGCAATCCATGCAGCGGCGGCGGCCGTCGACTGAGGATGCGGGATCCGCGCGGTAAACTTCGCCACGTCCCATTCGCCGGAGAGCCGTG
>JBBDWX010000100.1:0-3144 GCA_040902665.1 Dongiaceae bacterium | reverse complement strand
CGGCATCGCCGACCCGCAATGGCCTGAGCCGCAGCCGCGCCGGGTCGAGAACGGGACCGGCGCCCGCGGCGCCTGACGCATCAGCTTCTGTAGTCGGCATTGATGTCGATGTAGCCGTGCGTCAGATCGCAGGTCCAGACCCGTGCCGCACCCCGCCCGACACCGACATCGACCCCGATATGGATCTCGCTGCCACGCATATGCTGCGCCACCGGGGCTTCGTCATATTTGGCGACGGCCTCGCCGCGCGCTGCGATCGTAACGCCGCCGATCGCGATGCTCATGCGGTCGCGATCGGCCCGCTCTCCCGCCTTGCCCACCGCCATCACGATGCGTCCCCAATTGGCATCGCCGCCCGCGATCGCCGTCTTTACCAGCGGCGAATTGGCGATCGACAGCGCGATGCGCTTGGCCGCGCGGGCAGACGCAGCGCCGGTCACGTCGACGGTAATGAACTTGCTCGCACCCTCGCCGTCCTTCACCACCTGGCAGGCGAGATCGATCAGCAACCCCTGCAAAGCTGCCCGGAAGCTGCGGAAATGCGCGTCGCTCACCGCCCGCACCGGTTTGTGCCTGGCGCCCTGGCCGGTCGCGACCAGCAGCAGCGTGTCGCTGGTCGAGGTATCGCCATCGACCGTGATCGCATTGAAGGACCGATCGGCACCGCGCCGCAGCGTCGCGTCGAGCACCGATGCGGGCAGCTTGGCGTCGGTCGCGATAAAGGCCAGCATCGTCGCCATGTCGGGCGCGATCATACCCGAGCCCTTGGCGATGCCATTGATGGTGACGGGCACGCCGCCGATCTCGGTCTTGCGCGTCGACATCTTGGGAAAGGTGTCGGTGGTCATGATCGCCGCCGCAGCCGCATGCCATCCCGACGGCGCGAGATCGCCGGCGAGCGCGCCCAATGAATTCGTGATCGTCGCATAGGGCAGCGGTTCGCCGATCACGCCGGTCGAGGCGCCGTAGACTTCGTGCGCGCGGCAATCGAGCATTTTTGCGACTTCCGCGGTGATTTCGCGCACCGCCGTGCGGCCGCGCCGCCCGGTGAACGCATTGGCGTTGCCCGAGTTGACGATGATCGCCCGGACCCTGCCGCGCCTGAGATGTCGCCGGCACTGCTCGACCGGCGCCGAGGCGGTGCGCGAGCGGGTCAATACACCCGCAATGGTGCTGCCGGGTGCAAATTCCAGCAACGCGACGTCGGTGCGATTCTTGTAACGCACCCCGCAGGCCCGCGTCGCCAGGCGCACACCGGCAATCGGCGGCATGTCGGGATGCCAGCTCGGCGCCAGCGGGGATTGTTTCAGCGGGGCCTTCGCCATCGTGACATCCGTGTTCGACCGGCCGGGCTATTCGCCTTCGGCAGGTTCACCGTCGTCGGGTTGACCGAAATAATCGTAGCGCTGAATGTCGGCGTCGTCGCGCAGCTCGTCGAGCCTCAGGCCGATGACCTCTTCCGCCAGCTGGCCGCGCAGTTCCTCGCGCAGATCCTCGAGCGGCGGCGGCGGCTGAATGCGGCGATCCTCGACCAGCAGGATATGCCAGCCATACTCGGTCTCTACCGGGTCGGCCGAATGCTGTCCGGCCTGCAACGCGAACGCGGCATCGGCGAAGGCCGGAACCATCTCGCCATGGACGAAATAGCCGAGATCGCCACCATGCTGACCCGATGCGAGATCGACCGAGCGTTCCTGGGCGAGCGTCGCGAAATCGGCCCCGCCATCGAGTTCGTCGATGATTGCCTCGGCCGCTTCCTCGGTCTCGACCAGGATATGTCGCGCATGCACTTCGTCGACCGTGGGTGTCGCCGCGACGAAATCGTCGTAGCGCGCCTGCAGCGCCTCTTCGGTGATTTCCCCGTCGAGCAGGCGTGCCAGATAGACATGGCGGATCGCCTCTTCCTCGAACGCCTTCATCATCGCGACGACTTCGGGATCGTCCGCCAGCCCCTCGTCCCGCCCTTCGATGGCAACCAGTTCGAAATCGATCATCCGGTCGCGCAGGAACGGATAGATGGTTTCCATCTGTTCGAGATAGGCGGGCGGCAGGTCCCGGGCGGATTCGACAACGCGCGAGCGTCGGATTTCGCGCCCCTCGACCGTTGCCGCGATCGGATCGCCGCCGGCCGCTTCCTCTTCGGCCGCAACGATGCCCGGCACGGACAAGGGCAACGCGATCGATCCGGCAATCAGGGCCGCACGCAGGCGGGAACAATAGGTCATGGGTTTTCCTTCTGGCCGATGCGGCGCGCATCATGCAGACCGGCCTTGCGCGACACAAGGCCGCGAACGGCGGCAAAAGCCGCCAAAATCCGCCATTTGTCGCTGGATTCCGGCGCCCCGCCCTCGTTGACAGGCTCCGGGGGTGCGCCTATCTCTCTGACGGTCATCGAAGGCAGGGCCGCCTTCCCCGGCCCGCCATACGACATCAGCCCCCCGAGGTTCGGATGCTATCCGTCATCGCGAAGCGGCTCTTCGGATCCGCCAACGAACGTTATCTGAAAGGTCTCGACAAACTCGTCGACCAGATCAACGCGAACGAGGCGGAACTCCAGGCGCTCGACGATGCGGCCCTGCGGGGGCGCACCCAGACCTTCAGGGACCGCCTCGCAGCCGGCGAAGAACTCGACAATCTCCTGCCCGAGGCCTTCGCCACCGTGCGCGAAGCCGCCGTCCGGGCGCTCGGCCAGCGCCATTTCGACGTTCAGTTGATGGGCGGCATCGTCCTGCATCGCGGGATGATCGCGGAGATGCGAACCGGCGAAGGCAAGACGCTGGTTTCGACGCTGGCCGCCTATCTGAATGCGCTCTCCGGCGAGGGGGTGCATATCGTGACGGTCAACGATTATCTCGCCCGCCGCGATGCCGAATGGATGGGACAAATCTACCGCTTCCTCGGACTCGAGGTCGGCGTGATCGTGCCCGGGCTGATGGATGCGGATCGGCGCAAGGCCTACGCCGCCGACATCACCTACGGCACCAACAACGAATTCGGCTTCGACTATCTGCGCGACAATATGAAGTTCCGGCTCGAGGACATGGTCCAGCGCGACTTCAATTTTGCGATCGTCGACGAAGTCGATTCGATCCTGATCGACGAGGCGCGCACGCCGCTCATCATCTCGGGCCCGGCCGAGGATTC
>JBBDWX010000099.1:0-1000 GCA_040902665.1 Dongiaceae bacterium | reverse complement strand
TACCCTACGGACCCAGGAGATGCGGCGGACCTGAGCACTCCGCAGGGTATCTGAACTGATGATTATCGGGGGTTCCGGACAGCGATATGACAATATCGTTGTCGGTCGTCGCTGCCCATCCTCCTCAATTGAACGACTTTGGCCACCCTAGCCCGTTAGGGGTTCGGCAACCATGCGAAAGTCCTTTTTTAGTTAAAGCCTTAGCAATGGTGACGCAAGCCGGAAGACCGGGCCGTTCTGGCTGGCTCAGGCGGCGGCCGCGACCCGGTTGCGGCCAGCGCGCTTGGCCTTGTAGAGCGCCTCGTCGGCCCGCTTCAGCAAGACCTGCGGCGTGTCGTCGCCCGAGGTCAGCGATGCGATCCCGATCGAAACGGTCACATCGATCTTCTCGTCGCTTTCCGGGAGGCGGAAGGGCTCCAGCGCGATCTTCTGGCGCAGTCGCTCGCCGACGAGGAGCGCCAGCGCCGCATCGGTGTCGGGCATTGCAATGACGAACTCCTCGCCGCCCATCCGGCAGGCAAGGTCGATGCCGCGCACGGTCTTCTTCAGCCGCCGCGAAAACTCGCGCAGCACGTCGTCGCCGACGGCGTGACCGAAGCCGTCGTTGATCGACTTGAAATGGTCGATGTCGAGGACGAGCACCGACAGCGGTTTCTGTCGGGCGACCGCCTGCTGCACCAGCATCGCCAGGTGCCGCTCGAGATAGCGGCGGTTGTGCAGGCCGGTGAGACCGTCGGTGACGGCCATCTCGATCGTCATCTGCACGTTGTCGCGCAGCCGGTCGGAAAAGCGCTTGCGGCGCACCTGGGTTCGTACCCGCGCCAGCATCTCATTCTTGTCGATCGGTCGCATCAGATAATCGTTCACGCCAAGATCGAGCGCGCGCAGCATGCGCACGTTGTCGTCCGCGTCGACGATGATGACGATCGGCAGAAGCCGGGTGCGGTCGAGCGAGCGAAGGTGCGAACACAGCCTCAGACCGTCGACCTGCTTGAGAGTG
>JBBDWX010000098.1:0-6219 GCA_040902665.1 Dongiaceae bacterium | reverse complement strand
GTAATAGCCGAGCCCCTGCCATTCCTGCAGCACCTCGTCGAGCGAGGCCGCCGCCAGACTCTCGATGTCCGGCCAGCGTTCGAGAAATCGCGCGAAATACGGCCCAACGGTCACGACCGTGGTCTGCTGCAGCATGATTTCGCTGAGCCAGACCCGATAGGGATCGCTGCGCCGGCGGGGTGCCGCGCGCCAGGGCAGATGGCGTCGATGCCGGTTGTACCAGCCGAGCAGCGCGTTCGCGAAGGCGTCAGGCGGGATAGGACGGCGGGCCATGGCGCCTTATAGAATGGCCGGCAATGGTCAGCGAGTCGAAGGACAGAACCGGCGGCAAGACAGCGGATCGGCCGGTCGACCGTTCCGGGCGCACCCGGGCGATCGGCGCCATTCTGCCGAAAGTTGCCGGCGAAACGCTCGGCCGCCGCGGCTTTGCCGAGGGCACGATCTTCCAGCAATGGCGCGACATCGTCGGCGCCGATCTCGCGGCCGATTGTCTGCCGGAAAAACTCGCATTCGCCGGCGGCCAACGCAGCGACGGCACCCTTCATGTTCTGGCCGCCAGCGGCGCCGCCCTCGAACTGCAGCATCGCACCGAGCAGATTGTGGCGCGGGTGAACTCTTATCTCGGCTATGGCGCGATCGCGCGCGTCCGAATTCGCCAGGGGCGCCTGCCGGAACGTCGCCGTGGCGCTGCACCGATACCGACCGAAGAGCGCGACGACCCCGACGATCCCATCTTTGCCACAGCTGCATGGGGTACGATCGTCGACCCGAAGCTGAAAGAGGCGCTGACCCGCTTCGGACACTCGGTACGACGCCATGAAAACGCCACCGGAAAGTCGCGCCGACGCCGCTGATTGCAGCCATTTTTTCGGCCCCACGGCGAGGGGTGCAGGGATTGCGCAGGCTGCGGAATCCTGCCACATAGCCGACAACTTGGGATGGGGACCCGAATCGGCCGATACTTACAAAATCGGCCCATGGCGACCCGAACAAGAGGAGATTTTTCGTGCGACGAATCAGGATCCTGGCGGGTCTGGCGGTGGCATCCATGCTGGCATTGGGTCTGTTCGCCTGGGCGATCGACGGCGAATGGGTCGAGAACGCGGCGTTCCCGGATTCGACCGAGACGCCGGCAAGCCTCGCCGACAGCTCTCTGCTGGACAACGACGAGCGTGCGATCGGGACACTCGCCGATGCGAGCGGGCAACCGATGGACCTCTACGAGGACGATCATGTGCTCGGCAATCCCGATGCACCGATTACCATCATCGAGTTTGCCTCGCTGACCTGCCCGCATTGCGCGACCTTCCACACCGAGATCCTGCCCGAGATCAAGACCAATTATATCGACGAGGGTCTGGCCAAACTGGTCTATCGCAATTTCCCGCTCGATCAGCTGGCGCTGTACGCGGCGATGATGGTCGAGTGCGCGCCGCCGGAGAAATATTTCAATCTGCTCGATGTGCTGTTTCGCACCCAGGGGCAGTGGGGCGCATCGGCCGAGCCGGTCGCCGCCCTGGAACAGATCGGCCGCACCGCCGGTCTGTCGCCCGAAGCAATTGCCGCCTGCACCAATGACGAGGCAGCCGTCGAACGGCTTTTGACCCGGGCGCAGGAAGGTCAGAACAAGTACGAGGTGCAGTCGACACCGAGCTTCGTCATCAATGGCCAGATTGTTAAAGGGGCGCTGCCCTACGAAGAGTTCGATGCAATCCTGCGCAACATGGTGCCGAAATCGTGATTCCTGCCGGCCCTTCGTCCTGACCCGCGGAGCGGCGCTTGGTTCAATTCAATAAACTGCGACTGACCGGGTTTAAATCCTTCGTCGATCAGACCGAGTTGCTGATCGAACCGGGCATGACGGGCATTGTCGGACCGAACGGTTGCGGTAAATCGAATCTCGTCGAAGCCCTGCGCTGGGTGATGGGCGAGAACTCGCCCAAGCGCATGCGCGGCGGCGAAATGGAAGACGTCATCTTCGCCGGCAGCGCCAGCCGCCCGTCGCGCTCGGTCGCCGAAGTCGCGGTCGCGCTCGACAATAGCGGCCGCAAGGCGCCCGCCCAGTTCAATGAATCGGACGAGCTCGAAGTCGCCCGCCGCATCGAGCGCGGCATGGGCTCGAATTACAGCGTCAACGGCCGCGACGTGCGTGCCCGTGATGTACAGCTGCTGTTCGCGGATGCCGCCACTGGCGCGCATTCGACGGCATTGGTGAGCCAGGGCCGGGTCGGCGCGATCATCAACGCAAAGCCGACCGATCGCCGTGCGCTGCTCGAAGAAGCGGCCGGCATTACCGGACTGCATTCGCGCCGGCACGAGGCCGAATTGCGACTGCGCGCGGCCGAAGCCAATCTCGCCCGGCTCGACGATGTCATCGTCACACTCGAAAGCCAGTTGCAGGCGCTGAAGAAGCAGGCCCGTCAGGCCAAGCGTTATCGCAACATCCAGGATCAATTGCGCCGCGCCGAAGCGGTGCTGATGCATCTGCAATGGCAGGAAGGTCGGGCGCGCGAAGCCGATGCGCGTCAGGCGCTGGCCGCAGCCGAAGCGGCGGTCGGCGAAGCGGCCGGTCGGGCCGCAGCAGCAGCCACCGAAGAGGCCGAAACAAACGGGGCCTTGCCGGCCTTGCGCCACGACGAGGCGGTGGCCGCCGCAGAAGTACAGCGAATCAATGTCGCTCGGGCCGAACTCGATCGCGATGAAGCGCGCGTCGCCGCCGCCCGGCAGGATGCCGGCAATCGGCTCGATGAGGTGCGGGCGGATATCGGCCGCGAAGAAGGCCGTTCGGCCGATGCTGCAGAAGCAGAGCGACGGCTGCAGGCCGAACAGCAGACGCTCGAAACCGAAGATGCCGGAGCCGAAGGTGCAATCGCCGGGGCACTGGCGAAGGTTGTTGCCGCAGAGCAGACCGTCGGCGGCAGCGAGCACTCGCTCGCCGAAGCGACCACGGCACTGGCCGATGCCGAAGCGCGGCAGAATGCCCTGGCCCGCCGTATCGAGGAACTTTCGGGCCGCATCGATCGGCTCAAAACACGGCGGAGCGAACTCGAAGACGAGCGGGCGCGCCTCGCGGCAGAAGACAGCGACCGGGAAGCGCGGGAAGAGGCCGAACGACAGGCCGCAACCGCCGAAGCGTCGCTGCAGGCGGCCCAGGCGCGCGGCCGCGAAGCCGAACTCGCTCGCACGGCCGCTGCCCTGACCGAGGCGGAAGCACGCGAGGCGATGCAGAAGGCGGCCGAGGCGCATGGCCGCGCCCGCGCCGAGATCGACGCGATCACGGCGATCATTGCCGAAGGCGAGAGCGATTTCTGGCCGCCGCTGATCGATTCGCTGACGGTCGAGCCCGGTTTTGAAGTAGCCCTCGGCGCTGCACTTGGGGACGATCTCGCCGCCTCGATCGAAGCGGGCGCCAAGATCCAGTGGCAACATATCTCCGATCTTGCGCCGCCTCCTCCATTGCCGGTCGGCACTATCCCGCTCTCTCGCCATGTCACCGGATCGGAACGCCTGCAGCGTCGGCTCGATCAGATCGGCGTCGTGGACAACGAAGCGACCTGCCGCGCCCTGCGCAATCAGTTGCAGCAGGGCCAGCGGCTGGTGACGCGCGACGGCGCGATGTGGCGCTGGGACGGCTTTACGGTGACCGCCGGCACGCCGACACCGGCCGCCAAGAGACTGCAACAGCGCAACCGCCTTACCGAATTGCGCGGCAAAATCGAGCCGCTCGCCGCTGTAAAGACAGACGCCGAACAGAACTTCGCCGAGCTGCGTCGTACGCTGCTGGCAGCGGTTGCCGAGGACGATGGGGCACGCCAGTCGGTCCAGGCATCGTACGAAGCGCTGAGCGCCGTGCGCGCTACGCTCGCGCGGCTTCAGCAGGCGGCGGCCGCCGTGGCGTCGCGCCGCGCTGCACTCGACGAAGCAATGGCATCCGCTGCGCATGACATCGCCGAAAGCGAAGCTGCGCTCGAAGCGGCGCATGGCGAGCGCTCCGCCCTTCCGGACCTCTCGGGCGCGCGGGCGCGCGTCGACGCGTTGCGCAACGAACTGGCCGAGCATCGCTCGGCGATGATCGCTGCCCAGAGTGTGGCCGCCCAGATCGAGCGCGACATCGCGCTGCGGCGTCAGCGCCTTGCCACCATCGCCGAAGAGCGGCTTTCCTGGGTCGAACGCGCCGCAGCCGCGGTGCAGCAACTTGCCGCGCTGGGCAAGCGTGGCGAGTCGATCGAGGCTGAGATTGCGCGCCTCGATGCGCGCCCGGCCGAGATCGCCGAAGAGCGCCACCGCTTGCTCGACCTTGCCGATGCCGCCGAGGCAAAACGGCGCGAGGCGGCCGACCGGCTGGCCGCGGGCGAGACGCGTCTCGCGGAAGCCGAGAAAGCGCTCAAGGCCGCCGAGGCAACACATGGCACCGCGCGCGAGAACCGGGTTCGCGCCGAAGCGGGCGTCGAACAGGCCGTGCAGGGACTTTCGGTCGTTGCCGAGCGGTCGCAAGAGAAACTCGAATGCCCGCCCGAGAATGCCCTGGCGTTGGCCGAACTCGATCCCGGCGAGGATCTGCCCGCCCGCGAGGAGATCGAAACCCGCACCCAGCGGCTGATCCGCGAGCGCGAGAATATCGGGCCGGTCAATCTGCGGGCCGAATCCGAAGCAGCCGAACTCGATCAGCAGATCATGGGCCTGCAATCGGAGCGCGGCGATCTGGTGACCGCGATCTCGCGGCTGCGCCAGGGGATCGCCAGCCTCAATCGCGAGGGCCGCGAGCGCCTCCTCGCCGCCTTCGAGATCGTGAATAGCCATTTCGGCACATTGTTCGCCCGGCTGTTCGGCGGCGGCGAAGCGCATCTCTCGCTGACCGAGGCAGACGACCCGCTCGAGGCCGGGCTCGAGATCATGGCGCGTCCGCCCGGCAAGCGGCTGCAGGTGATGTCGCTGCTCTCGGGCGGCGAACAGGCCATGACGGCGCTCTCGCTACTGTTTGCGGTCTTTCTCACCAATCCGGCGCCGATCTGCGTGCTGGACGAGGTGGACGCCCCGCTGGACGACGCCAACGTCGATCGGTTCTGCACCCTGGTCGAGGAGCTCGCCCATTCGACGGCGACCCGTTTCATGATCATCACCCATCACCGCATGACGATGGCCCGGATGGATCGCCTCTATGGCGTCACGATGTCCGAACGCGGGGTTTCGCAGCTGGTCTCGGTCGACCTCGGCGAGGCCGAGCGGCTGCGCGATGCCGGGTAACGCCGCACCGCGACATTTTGCCCTTATTTCAACTTGTTAACCCCCCTTTCGTTGGCTTGACAGGCTTCGGACCCGTAACTAAGGTTCGCCGCGCCTGCGCCGCTTTGTTGCGGTGCAACCGCTTTTGGCCAGGACGATGACCGGGGGTCGCGGCCCATCACCGCTCGACGATCTCAACCGACGGCTCGCGGCAATCCGCGAGCGGCGGCGCGACGATGCGGGCGATCCGGAACGCGACGACACGGCGAAGAACGCGATGGGTTACGCGCTTCGGATCGGCGTCGAACTGGTGGCGGGGCTTGTCGTCGGGGGCGGCATGGGATGGTTGCTGGATTTGTGGCTGGGCACCAGTCCGTTCCTGCTGATCCTGTTCTTCTTCCTCGGCGCGGCAGCCGGCATGCTGAATGTGTGGCGGGCAACACGGTCGATGAACCAGCCCGACACGCCCGGGGATTGATGCTCGGGCGTTTTGAGAGCGAGAACTGACGGGCGCAACAGGCCAGCGCGTCCGAAACGGCTAAGGATTAACCGGTTGGCCAGGACGGGAAGCCCAAGGTGGCGACAGAATCTGATCACGGCGCCGGCGGCCATAGCCCCCTCGCACAGTTCGAGATCAAACGACTGGTCGACATCGATGTCGGTGGCGTCGACGCCTCGATCACCAATTCTACCGTCTGGATGCTGATCGCGATCGCCGCGATCACCCTTTTCATGGTTATCGGCATGCGCCGCAGCGCGCTCGTGCCCGGCCGCTGGCAGTCGATGGCGGAAATGTCTTACGAATTCGTCGCCGGCATGCTGCGCGACAATGTGGGAGCCGGCGGTCGACGCTATTTCCCGTTCATCTTCACGCTTTTCATGTTCGTCCTGTTCTGCAATCTGCTCGGGATGATCCCCTACAGTTTCACGGTTACCAGCCATATCATCGTCACCTTCGCGCTTGCCGCGGTCGTGTTCATCGGCGTGACGATCATC
>JBBDWX010000097.1:0-1009 GCA_040902665.1 Dongiaceae bacterium | reverse complement strand
CATGCGCGACTGGATCCTCTCCCATTATCACGACCAGCTCACCCGGCTCTGGTCGACCGAGGTGCCGCAGGTGCGCGAAGTCTCGGTCCTGGTCGAGCTGGCGCACAGCCCGACCCGGCCGCGATTGCCGCGTCCGGAGACCGGCGGTGCCAGCCATCGCTCGAAACCGGTCGCCGATGCTGTTCACGCCGCGACGAACGGGCACGAGGTCGCGCTCGATCTCACGGCCCCGCTCGACCCGCGCTTCACCTTCGAGAACTTCGTCACCGGCAAGCCGAACGAGCTCGCCTATGCTGCCGCGCGTCGCGTCGCCGAAGCGAAGGCGGTACCGTTCAATCCGCTCTATCTCTATGGCGGGGTGGGGCTCGGCAAGACACATCTGATGCATGCGATCGCCTGGTACATCCGGAACAATCAGCCGGAGCGCCGCATCATCTATCTCTCGGCCGAAAAATTCATGTACCAGTTCATCCGTGCGCTGCGGTTCAAGAACACGGTCGCTTTCAAGGAACAGTTCCGCGCGGTCGACGTGCTGATGGTGGATGATCTGCAGTTCATCTGCGGCAAGGAATCGACGCAGGAAGAGTTCTTCCACACTTTCAATGCGCTGGTCGACCAGAACCGCCAGATCATCATCTCGGCCGACAAATCGCCGTCCGATCTCGAGGGGATGGAAGAGCGGATGCGCTCGCGGCTCGGCTGGGGTCTGGTCGCGGATATCCACCCGACGACCTATGAGCTCCGCCTCGGCATTCTCCAGGCGAAGGCCGAAAATCTCGGCAAGACGATGCCGCCGAAGGTGCTCGAATTCCTCGCCCACAAGATCGTCTCGAACGTGCGCGAACTCGAAGGTGCGCTCAATCGCATCGTCGCGCATGCCGATCTGATCGGCCGCCCGGTGACCCTCGAAACGACGCAGGAAGTGCTGCACGACCTGCTGCGCGCCAACGATCGCCGCGTCACGATCGAGGAGATCCAGAAGCGCGTCGCCGAACATTTCAACATCAAG
>JBBDWX010000096.1:28906-38851 GCA_040902665.1 Dongiaceae bacterium | reverse complement strand
CAGCACGCGTTCGATGCCGGGATGGCTCGCGACGAACGCATCGAGATCGCCAAAGCGGAACCGTGCGCGATGATGCGGGTTGCGCACCGCGCGCAACAGCAGGCAGTTATCAGGTGCTGCATCGGCACCAAAGATCTCGCTGCCATCCACCTTGCGCTGCCCGTCGAGCCGACGGATGCGCGCGCCGACCGCCTGGCCCGCCGCCGGCCTATCGAGCGCGGCCGCATTATCATGTTCGATGCCGGCATCGAGGATGGCCGAGATGATCTTGCGATAGCCGGTGCAGCGGCACAGCACACCGCCAATCGCATCGAGCGCCTGTTGCTCATCGGGCGCCGCGTTGGTTTCGAGTAGATGCGTCGCCGCAACCAGCATGCCGGGCGTGCAGATGCCGCATTGCGCGGCCCCATGGCGCAGGAACGCATCCTGCAGCCGGCGCGTGACGGCCGAGGTTGCGCTCAATCCCTCGATCGTTTCGACCCGGCTGCCGGCGACCTGGCCGACGGCGACGAGGCAGCCACAGACCGGCGCGCCATCGACCAGAACCGTGCAGGCGCCGCAATCGCCGGCATCGCAGCCGACTTTGGTGCCCGTCAGGCGCAGCTCGTCGCGCAGCGCCTTCGACAGCCGCATACCTTCGTTGCCCGCGATCGCCGCGGGGTTGCCGTTGAGCGTGAACTCGGTCGTTCGCATCAGCGGGCGATCTCCCCGGTGCAACGATCGAGCGCCCGGCCGATCAAGGTACGAGCCGCATCGATGCGATAGGCGGCGGTCGCGCGCACATCGTCGATCGGGGGCAGCGCCGCGAGGTGCTGCGGCATAACGAGTTCTCCGATACCTGCCGCGCAGGGCTTTCCAACCAGATCGCGCTCAAGTTCGTGCAGGCGCAGCGCGACGGCGGAGCAGGCGCCGACCGCGACTCGCGCCTGCGCGATACGACCCTTGCCGTCGCGTTCGAGGATCGCCGCGACCATGGCGATCGAGATCACCAGATAGCGCCGCGCCCCGAGCTTCAGGAAGCAGGAGGGGCCGTCGATCGAGCGCGGCAGGACAATCGCGGCGAGGATTTCGTCGCTGCGCCGCTCGGTGCGGCGATTGCCAACGATAAAATCGGCGAGCGCCAAGCGCCGCGCCCCACTTCGCGACACCAGCTCGACCAAGGCATCGAGGGCGAGCAAAGGCGGCACACCGTCGGCAGCGGGCGAGGCGTTGCACAGATTGCCGGCGACGGTCCCGCGGTTCTGGATTTGCACCGAACCGACCTCGCGCGCCGCCTGTTTCAGCGCGTCAAAACAGGTCGGCAACGGGGTTGCGATGATTGTGCTCCAGCTCGTGCCGCCGCCGATGCGGATCTCGTCGCGCCCGATCGCGATGCCGCGCAGTTCGGGAATCGCGGTCACATCGAGGACGGGTTCCGCGATCGGGCGTTCACCCTGCGCGGGGTAGAAATCCGTGCCGCCGGCAAGGATGCAGACGCCCGGCGTCGCGAGGGCATTTAGCGCCTCCGCAAGCGATGTCGGGCGCAGGAACTGGGCAGCGTCCATGGCGCGCGAAGCCCCGATTCTTGGCGGATTTCCGCCCTTTTAATTAGTTCGTACACAAATGATCCGCTTCGGTGCCGCGCCCTGTCAAGCCGGCAGGGGACCGGCCGCGACGCGCCGTTTCAGCCGAGAAAGGCGGAAGCGGTCGTGAGTGTCACGCCGGCGGCGCGCATGTCCGCCTCCGCGGCGGCCAGCGAGCCGTTCAGATCGATCGCGCGGCACCCGTCCATGAGAACGCTGGTGTCGAAGCCATGGGTTGCGGCATCGAGCGCCGAATAGGAAACGCAGTAATCCGTCGCAAGCCCGACCAGCGCGACTTTCGTAAGACCGCGTTCGCGCAGATAACCGGCGAGGCCGGTCGGTGTCGTGCGGTCGTTTTCGTAGAAGGCGGAATAGCTGTCGATCTGCCGGCGGAAGCCCTTGCGCAGAACGAGCTCCGCCTTGGTCCAGCGCAGTTCGGAGTGAAAGGCCGCTCCCTCGCTATCCTGCACACAGTGATCGGGCCAGAGCGTCTGTGCGCCGTAAGATAGTTCGATACTCCCGAATGGCGATTTGCCGGCATGTTGCGAGGCGAAGCTGGTGTGATCGGCGGGATGCCAGTCCTGGGTCACGACGACATGCGCAAACGTGTCGATCAGTCGGTTCACCAGCGGCACGATCTCGTCGCCGCCGGCGACAGCCAGCGCGCCGCCCGGACAGAAATCGTTCTGCGGATCGATGACGATCAGTGCGGTGGTCTTCGCTGTGGCGGCCTTCATACGATGCGCTCCGGCATAGCTGCTTCCGCACGATAACAATGCGGCAATGGGCCGATCAACGAAATCTGCCTCACGCGCGCTCGAGCAGTAGGATCAGATTATTGTTGCCGCTGCCAGGCTGGATCGCGATTTTCGCCATGTCGCCGGCCGTCTCTGCCGTCAGCGCATGGCCGCCCTGTTGCGCCAGCGCAATCCCGCGCGCGCCACCGAGCGCAAAGCGGATCCAGCCGCCCTCCGGCCGTTCGTCGGGCAAGGAAAGCCGCAACCGGTCGGTTGCCCAATCGATGGCGTGAAGCCGGCCCGGCAGGTTGGTCGCCAGGAACGGGCGATTGCCGCGGCGCAACGATACCGTGCCATTACGCCGCTCGAGCGTGAGCATGCCGGCCGGTGTTGCGATCGGGCCGATCGTCGCATCGCCGGGCGCATTCACGATCTCCCAACCGTCGAACGCCGAAACATCCATGATCTCCGCCGCGATCATGTAGGGCAGCAGCGCCGACCAGCTATAGAACCCGTCGGTATCGGGTTGATCGAGCCCCGCGCCGCTATCCGCGTTGTAGTTTTCGGGGCAGAGCCGCTTCTCATTCCATTCGGCCTCGAACATCGCCCAGCCGAGTTGCGCGAGCTTCGAGGCCGCGTCGCGCTCACCGGCGCGGCGCAAACCCTGCCAGACCAGCCAGTTGAGGATCGGCCAGATGCGTCCACGCCAGTAGACATTGTCCTTGTGCGCAGGATCGTCGCGGCTGACCGAAGGCAGGCCGAAACGTCCGCCGAACGTCTTCGGATTGTCGAGATGCCCGAGCAGCGCTGTCGTCTGCTTCTCGTCGGCGGCGCCGGCGAGCAGCGGATAGAAGCTGGTCGGCGCCAGGCTGCGCACGAAGGCACCGGACCAGAGCCGGCTCGCGAAGATCTGCCGCTTCTGGTCCCAGAAATGCGTGCCGATCCGGTCGCGCATCCGCCTGGCGATCGCCGCATAGCGCTCCTGGGCGTCTCCGTCGCCGAGTTCGCCTGCCATGAAGGAAAGAATCTCGGCATCGACGCAAACCAGGCAATTGAGCCCGACATCTTCGCAATCGAGCGTACGGCTCTCCGCCATCCAGCGCGCCTCGTCGTGAATCGGCGAATTGTCCATGAAGGACTCATCCTTGGCGGCGAGTTTGGTGCCGAGATAGAGCCCCTTGCCGACCGGCGACGAGCCGAATTCCAGCATGCCGTTGCTGTTGCCGTCACGGGTTTCCTGCCACCAGTCGTGATTGCGCGCGAGAAGCGGAAACGCCTGTTCGAGCAGCGAGCGGTCCCGCGTGCGCTGGAAGATCTGCCAGACGATCAGCGATACGACCGGGCTCTGCGTGCGATCGACCCAGGCATCGTTGCCGGTCAGAAGGCAGGGCAGATTTCCCTCGGGCGTCGAGCCGAGGAGCAGGGTGGCGATGTTCTCGCGTGCCTGGCCGGCATCGAACAGCGAAAGCATCAGCGCATTGACCGCCGTGTCGTTCAGCCAGAAACCGAACCCGCCAAACTTCCTGAGGTCCCAGTTGCGGCTGCAGGTGACATAGGGGCGATGATTGACGTGATCCCAGACGGCGTTCCAGCCCATCACGTCGCGTACAGCGTCGATCGCACCGGTCGCCTCGCCCTGCTGCGTCGGCATGTCGGGTTGCGGTGCCGGCGCATCGAGCAGCGCGCGGGCGCGCTCGATAGCGATATCCACCCGGTCGGCGATCGCCACGGCGAAGCGCCCGGCCGGTGTCTCGTCGAAATTGAAACGCAGCGCGAGCAGCGGTGCCGTCGTTGCGCGCGATTCGAGATACCAGTAACCGTGCGTTTCGTATTCGGCGGAAAGCTCCGCAAGATCCGCATGGCCCGTCACCAGCAGGGGTGCTGCGGCGCTCGCGATGGCGACCGTGCGCGGGCCGATCGTCACATGGGCGATGTTGGCGGCCTCGTCATACTGCCATTCGCTGCCGTCGTCGGCAGAAAGGCAGAGCAGGAACCAGAAACGAAGGCCCCATTCGCCGAGTTGCGTCGCCTGCCACTCGCCGACGAGATCGTAGTCGCTGGCCTTGATGTAGCGGAGATCGATGTCCGTACCTTCATGCGACAGGCTGGCTTCCACGATGCGCGCATCGGTCGCGTGGCGGCCGAAACGGAAATCGGACCCCGAGGGAAACAGCGTCGTCCTGCCGGCGCTCGCGGCGTAACCGACGGGCGTGATGCGAATACCGAGCGGCGGAAACGACATCTCCGCCGGCCGGCCGGCTTCCCATGTGTTCCAGGCGCGCGCCAGCGGCACATTGGGCGTGCGCAGGGAATGACGGCTGCGGGGTGGGTTTCCGGTCATGTCCTGGTCTGGGGCTCGCTCAGCGTTTCGCGTCGGGTTGCCATTGCGCCAGAATATCGGCGGTGTCGGCAATCTCGATCTGCATGTCGTAGCGCACGATGACCATTTCGAGCGCCGCGCGGTGCCCGGCCGCATTGCCGCTCGCAACCGCATCGCGCGCCACGACCGAGCGATAACCGCGATCGACAGCAGCCAGCAAGGTCGCCAGCACGCAGACATCGGTTTCGACGCCGCTGAAGATCAGCGCCTGCGGCTTCAGCCGGTCGAGTGCCTGCCGGAAGGCGGGCGTTTCGAACGCATTATAGGTCGTCTTGTCGATCTCCACCGCCGGCGGCACGAAGCCTGCCAGATCCGGCATCACCCCGAACATCTCTTCCGGCAGGCGGCTCGCCAGCACCTTGTCCCAGCGCCGGTAATAATGGCGCCACTGGCCCGGCGCCGCGTCGGCCGTGTTGGGCGTACGGAAGCGAGTGAAGATCGTGCGGGCCGGGGCATGGGCGATCAGCCGCCCGGTGTTCTTCAGGATGCCGGTGAGATCGCGGGTGTGCCATTGCGTCTCCTCGCCGAACAGCCGCTGCATGTCGACGCAGACATGCACCGTGTCGCGACCGAGCGGACCGAATTTAAGCGCCTTGTTTGTCATACCGCCTGTCTCACGGCGCAACGGGCACGGTGTGGGCTGCCGACCAGACGAGCGACACGCGCGCTCCCGGCGCCAGCACGTCGCCCGCCTGGTTCTGCAGGAAGGCGAGCAAAGGTATCTCGCCGAGAGCCGGCACGCGAACCCGATAGGTGACGCTGGCACCCGAGAAGATGGCCTGCAGGATTTCGCCGTCAAGGCAATTGTCTGTGGTTGGCGTCGTCCCCGCCGGGTAGACGCCGATCTTTTCCGGGCGCACCACGACGATGCCGTCGCTCCGGCCTGCCGTGCGCAAAACCTGCCCGCCGCCAAGCCTCAGGCGATCGCCCTCGGCCGTGCCGCGGAACAGGTTCGCATCGCCGAGAAACTGCGCGGCAAACACCGTTTCGGGCCGCTCGTAGACCTCGCGCGGCGGACCGATCTGGATCAAGCGGCCGCGATCGATGATGGCGATGCGGTCTGAGAGGGTCAGTGCCTCCTCCTGATCGTGCGTCACGAACACGGCAGTAATGCCGGTCGAGCGCTGGATCTCGCGCAACTCGACCTGCATTTCCTGGCGCAGGCGCCGGTCGAGCGCGCCGAGCGGCTCGTCGAGCAGCAGCACTTTCGGGTCGGTGACCAGCGCGCGCGCGAGCGCCACGCGCTGCTGTTGTCCACCGGAAAGCTGGCGCGGCTTGCGTTCGCCCAGCCCCTCGAGGCGGACCAGCGCCAGCATGGCGTCGACGCGCGTCGCGGTTTCCTCGCGCGGTCGGCCGCGCACCGAGAGACCGAAGGCGATGTTCTCGTTGACGGTCAGATGCGGGAACAGCGCGTAATTCTGGAACACCATGCCGATTTCGCGCCGATGTACCGGCACGTTCTCGACCCGCTGCCCGTCGAACCGGATCGATCCGGAATCGGGAACGACGAATCCGGCCAGTGCGCGCAGCAATGTCGTCTTTCCGCTGCCCGAGGGGCCGAGCAGACCGAAAAACTCGCCATCCTCGAATGCGATCGAGACGTCGTCGAGCGCCGTCACGCTGTCATAGTGCTTGCAGAGATTGGCGATTTCGACGCGGCTCATGGCGACCTCTTGACCTAGCGCTCGCCGCCGAAGCGGAAATGGCGCACCACCAGCATCATCAGTCCCATCGACACCAGAATGATGATCGAGGAGATGGCATTGATCTCCGGCGTGAAGCCCTTGCGGATCGAGGTATAGATCTCGACCGGCAATGTGGACGTACCGGGTGATGCGAGGAAATAGGAAATCACAAACTGGTCGAACGAGACGGCAAACGCGAAGAGGGCGGCTGCCATGATGCCGGGTGCAAGAATCGGTGCGGTCACGCGCCATAGTGTTTGCCAGGGCGTCGCACCCAATGTCGCTGCAGCCTCTTCGAGCTGCGGGCCGAAGCTCGCAAGCCGCGCACCGACCACCACGATCACATAGGGCAAAGACAGCGCAACATGGCCGAGCAGGATCGCATGCAGGCCGCGCCCGATTCCGGTCCAGAAGAAGAAAACCAGCATCGAGGTGCCGATGATCAGCCAGGGAATCGTGATCGGCGGAAACAGCAGAAGCTGCAGCAGGCGCTTGCCGCGAAAGCTGTAGCGGGCAAGGCCGAGCGCGGCAAGCGTGCCGACTGTCGTTGCGATGAATGCGTTGACGACGGCGATCACCACGCTGTTGAAGCTGGCGGTCAGCAAGCGGTCGTTCTTCGCCAGCGCCTCGAACCAGACCGTGTCGAAGACGAAGGGCAGCTCGTAGAGTGCCGAGCGGTTGAACGCCATCAGGATCATGATGGCGATCGGCAGATAGAGAAATACCAGCACCAGTCCGAGATAGGTCTTGGCGATCCAGCGTCCTGTATTGGCGGTCATGCGATCAGCCGACCGAAAGATGCCGGCGCAACACCGGCGAGGCGATCGCCAAAACCAGCAGCACGATACCGAGCATGATGAAGGAAAGCGCCGAACCGAGCGGCCAGTTGAATGCGGTGACGAACTGGTTCTCGATGATCGGGCCCAGCATGATCGCGTTCTTGCCGCCGAGAATGCGCGGCTCCATGAACGAACCGATGACGGGCACGAAAATCAGGAACACGCCGGCCAGCACGCCGGGAATGCTGAGCGGCAGCGTGACGCGCCGGAACGCCTTGAACTTCGACGCGCCAAGACTGCGTGCCGCCTCGATGAAGGAATCGTCGATCGCCTGCAGCGAGATATAGATCGTGAGGATCGCATAGGGCAGGTAGGCATGGACCAGCCCGATCACGATCGCCGGATAGGTGAACAGCAGATCGAACTCCCAACCGGCCGGCAGCAGCGGATTGATCAGCCGTCCGATCATACCGTCGCCGCGCAGCACCATGGTCCATGAAAACGTACGGACCAGCGCGTTGCTCCAGAACGGCAGGATGATCAGCAGGAAGAGTGCCTCGCGCCAGCGGCCGCGGATCTGCTTTGCCAGCACCAGGGCTGCCGGATAGCCGATCAGGACGCAGAGCAGCGTGACATGGATGCCGAGTTCGAGCGAGCGGCGGGCGTTGAACCAGTAGACCGATTTGGTAAAGAACGCGATGTAATGTTCGAACGTGAACGCGGCCTCACGACCGCCGATCGGGGCGGCCGTGAGAAACGAAAAATAAAACATCGCCGAGAGCGGCAGAAAAACCGTCAGCGCGAGCCACAGATAGGCCGGGCCGGTGAGCCCCGCGATCGCCCACCGGCGCCGGACTGTTGCATCCATCCCGCGGCTGTCGCTCCGCGACTACTGGACGAAGCTCGTCTTGACCTCGTCCCACAGCTCCTGGTTCGCCTGAAGCTGTTCGTCGGTGAGCGGTGCCATCCATTGCAGCCGTTCCACGACAGCCGGATCGCCGAGCACGGCGCGGTTCATCGCATCCTCCGGCAGGGCCAAGTTGGCCTGTTCGTTCGCCGAGGCGGGGGCGCCGATCTCGTTGTCCCAGCGCACGTAGAACTCGGGATCGACCATGAAATCGATGAACGCGGCGGCCCCCGCCGGGTCGGGCGCACCGGTTGCTATGCAGAGACCGTCGAACCAGCCGATTGCGCCTTCCGAGGGCACCACGAATTCGACGGGCAGGCCCATGGCCTTCTTCGAACGTGCCGCCGAGCCCGACCAGTAGGTCGCGATGTCGTAATCGCCGGCCGCCATGTACTTGTTCCATTCGTCCTCGGACGACCAGAAGGTCTTGATCTGCGATTTGAGTGCCATCAGTTTTTCGCGGATCGCATCGAGGTCGCCCGGATTGTTCATGTCCTGGCCGGTCGCGATCGCGCCGAGCTGGATCGATTCCAGCGCGTCGTCGCGCCAGCCCACCTTGCCTTCATGGGCAGGATCCCAGAGGGCCTGGATCGATGTCGGCCCCTCGGAAATCCGGTCCGTGCTGTAGGCAAACGAGGTCACGCCCCAGACCCAGGCGATCGCGTTGTGCTGGCCATCGATCACGAACCGCTCGCTGTCGCGCAGCGACGGTGCGAGGCTGCCAAAGTTCCCGATCGCGCCGGTATCGATCGGCTGAATGAGCCCCTCGCTCGCGGCGGACTCGACATAGATGCTGTTGATCAACACGACATCGTAGGCGCCGGGTGCGGTGCGCAGCTTGGTCAGCATCTCCTGTTCGGAGTTAAAGTAATCGTGCACGACGTCGTAGCCGGTTTTCTCCTTGAACAGTTCGAGCGCCCAGGCTTCGTCGGTGCCGTAGCCCTGCCAGTTCAGAACGGTGATCTGTCCGGCCGCGCGCAGCCGTGTCGACGTGGTGGCAAGTGCTGCGGTACCGGCTATGCCGGCAAGCGCAGCACGGCGGGTGATCGGATTGCGGATCATGCGGAACCTCCCTCAATTTGGTTGAAAAAACTCTATCGAAACGTCGCTGCGCCCGCAATCAACCCTGCGCGAGCAGGCTTTCGACCGCGGCCCGGGTGGGTGCCGAAGCCGCCGCCCCGTATCGTGTGGTGGCCAGGGCGCCGCAGGCGGCCGCAAAGCGGACGGCGGCCGGAAGCCCCAGTCCGCGCGCCAGGGCATCCGCCAGCCCGCCATTGAAGCTGTCGCCGGCCCCGACTGAATCGACGCTCTTTACCCGGAATGGCGGGACAAACAGGTCGCAATCGGGCCCGACGACATGAACCCCGCCGGCGCCCAGTTTGACGATGGCGCTGCGCACCCCGCGAGCGATCAGCGCTCGGCCGGCGCGCTGCGCGTCGGCGGCATTGTCGGGTCGAAATCCGACCAACGCTTCGGTCTCGCTTTCGTTCGGTGTCACGATATCGAAAGCTCGCAGTTCCTCGTCGCGCAGGCCATCGGACGGTGCCGGCGCCGGATCGTGAACGACAATCGCACCGGCGGCGCGGGCACGCTCCGCCGCAAGCAGCGATACCGATGGCGGTATCTCGCGCTGCGTCAGCAGGACCTTCGTCCCCGCAAGCGGCGCGCGCGCCCGCTCGAGATCGGAAATGTCGAGGGCCATGTTGGCGCCGCCGATCACCACGATCGTGTTCTCGCCCTCGCGGTCGACACCGATCAATGCGATACCGGTCGCGGCCTTCTCGTCGCGCCTTATTTGTGCGGTGGCAACGCCAAAACTTTCGAGCGTATCGAGCGCGGTCGTGGCAAAGGCATCGTTGCCGACGCGGCTGAAGGCACTCACCCGCTGGCCGAGC
>JBBDWX010000096.1:0-28896 GCA_040902665.1 Dongiaceae bacterium | reverse complement strand
CGTGACCGCTCCACCGAGTCGCGCCGCGGCGGCGGCCTGGTTCGCACCTTTGCCGCCCAGACCGATCGTGTAGCGCGCGCCATGAATGGTTTCGCCGGGCTTCGGCAGTCGCGTGCTGTATCCTGTAATATCCACATTGATGCTGCCGACGACGACGATGCTCATGGCACGATGCTCATGGATTGTCTCCGGACAGGGTCGCGACCATCGCATCGAGAAACGGCTCCAGCCTTACGCTTGTCAGTATGCGGTGGCGGCCGGCGGGTTCAGTCCGCAGCCGGGTGCGGCCAAAATCATCGCCTGCGGTAGAATCGACCGATACGATTCCAGTTTGGCTTGCGAACAGATGCGGCCAGAGCAGCCAGCCGATCGTGCAGGCATCGTGGATCGAACTCGGATGGCTGTCGCTGCCCGCCAGTGGCAGCAAGGCCGCGCACATCCGCGCGGCGGCCGTGTCGGCGCGGCCGAGCTGCACGATGCGCGCTTCATCGACCACGACATGCTGCGTGAGGTCGTAGGGTACGATAACGGCCGGAATGTCGGCTGCGAAAACTTCCGCCGCCGCGAGCGGATCGAACCAGATGTTGAACTCGGCCGTCGCGGTGACGTTCCCGCCATGGAAGGCGCCGCCCATGACGATCATCTCGGCGATTGCGGCCGCCCGCGCCGGCCGCTCGCGCAGGACGAGCGCGAGATTGGTCAACGGCCCGATCGGACAGAGCGCGATAGATCGCGGTGCGGCGCGGTCGAGCGCGGCACCCAGGAACTCGATCGCATCGCCGGTTTGCAGCCTCGCTGCGGGCGGGAGACCGAGCGACCCGTCGCCGCCCCAGAGTGCTGTTCCGAATTGCGGATCGGCAATCAGCGGCCGCGCAGCACCACGATAGACCGGCACATCCATATCCAGTGCCGCGATCGTATCGAGTGCGTTGCGTGTCGTGGTTTCGATCGGGGCGTTGCCGGCGACGGTCGTGATGGCATCGATGTCGATCGTCGGCGCCATACAGGCCAACGCGATGGCAACGGCATCGTCGAGGCCGGGGTCGCAATCGATAATCACGGAACGGGGCATTGATTGCCGATTGATTGCTGTGGTCGCGTTGCGATCCTGCCACGGTTTCGTAAGTCAACCAAGGCATCGATCGCACGATCATTTCGCCAAAATCGGCCGTTATGAAATGGTTATTCGCAATCGATCTCTGCAAACAGGAACAAATGCGGACCCTCTGGATCAACAGCCGGTTCGTCGTGCTAGAATGGGTTCATTCGATCGTTGATCGGCCGATCAATGGGCCGTTTTGCGGTCGAATTCCACGGAGAATTCAAGAAAAGCCCGAGATAAAGGTGGCCCGGATATGAGAGCCAGAAAGTTTGCGATTCAGAGTTTCGATGTCGATGCCCAGGTCGAAACCGACACGATCGTAACGGCCCTGCGACGCAACGGCGCCGTTTTGATTGCCAATGCGGTATCGCCGGAAACGATCGAGGGCGTCGTCGCGGAACTGCGACCCTGGTTCGATTCCGAGGGAAAGGTTCAGCAAAGTTCCTTCAACGGATTTACGACGCTGCGATTGTCGGGCGTGCTCGGCAAGTCGCGCGCCGCCGCCGACCTGATTGCACATCCGCTGGTGCTGGATATCGCCGATACGATTCTGGGCCCGCATTGTTCGAGCTTTCGACTCGGTTCGGCTTCCGCGATCGAAATCTGGCCGGGCGAGAAAGCCCAGGTCCTGCATCGCGACGATTCGATCTATCCGCTGCGCATTCCGGGCGTCGAATGGCAGATCAGTGCGCTCTGGGCATTGACCGATTTTACACTCGAGAATGGCGCGACGCGCATCGTGCCGGGTAGCCACCTGCTGACCGAAGCCGACTCGCTGAAGGAAGAGAAGTCGATCCAGGCTTCTATGAAGAAGGGCGGATTGCTGCTCTATCTTGGCACGACCTATCACGGCGGCGGCGCCAATTCGAGCGACCGGGCGCGCATCGGCCTCGTCAACACCTATTCGCTCGGCTGGCTTCGCGTCGAAGAGAACCATTATCTCACCGTGCCGCGTGCCGTCGCCGAAAGCTATCCGGAGCCGGTGCGAAACCTGCTCGGCTATTCGAGCCATGGCGGGTTTCTCGGCTGGTATCCGGAAATCGCCGATTTCCGGAATTGACGGTTCCAACCGGCGGCGCTGGCAGGGTGCGAAGGCAATGACGATCCGCGTGTTTCAGGCGAGCGACGAGTTTGGCGACATGGTCGAGGCGTTCCGGCGCGACGGCGCGGTCACCGTCAGCGAGCTTGCCCCGCCCGCACTGATGGACGATGTCGCCCGCGAATTGCGCCCTTATTTCGACAATGACGGCCGTCGGACCGAAAACGACTTCAATGGATACAGTACGCTGCGCATCTCGGGCATCCTGGCGAAGTCGAAAAGTTCGGCGTTGCTCGCCGGCCATCCGCTGGTGCTCAGGATGGCCGACGAGATCCTGTTGCAGCATTGTGCGAACTATCAGTTCGGCAGCCTGACCGGCATCGAGATTCAGCCCGGCGAAAATCCGCAGCGGCTGCATCGCGACGACGGCATCTATCCCGTGCGCATGCCGGGCATGGAATGGCAGATCAGCGCCAACTGGGCGCTCGACGAGTTCACGATCGAGAACGGCGCAACCCATGTCGTGCCGCGCAGCCATCGTCGCCGCGAGCCGTGGCCGCCGGCCGCAGAAGAATCGGTGCAGACACCGATGAAGAAGGGCTCGGTGCTCTTCTATATGGGCTCGGTGTGGCATGGCGGCGGTGCGAACAAGTCGAACCGGCCGCGCATGGGGCTGGTGAACACCTATTCGCTCGGCTGGCTGCGCCACGAAGAGAATCACTATCTGATGGTCCCGCGCGAGATCGCCGAAACCTATCCCGAGCCGGTCCGCCGGCTGCTGGGCTATCAGAGCCATGGCGGGTTTCTCGGCTGGTACGAGGGCCATCCGGACGAGATTCCACCGGCCATTCCGCCGCGCTAGGCGACAAACCTTTCACCCGATACCATCAGCGCGCGCTGGACCGGTGCGGCGCATTCAATCTCTGAGTCGGAGCTGATCGATGCCGCAACGGATCCTGGTGGTGGGCGGCGGCGCAGTCGGTTGCAGCGTCGCCTGGCATCTCGCGGAGCGCGGCCTCGGCGATGTCACGCTGATCGAGCGCGACCGGCTGGGCAGCGGCACCACCTGGCATTCCGCCGGCAATCTGATCTGGCGTCCGGGTGGCAGCCACGATGCGATGGTGCTCTATGCTTTCGATGCCTTCGACCGGCTGAAGCGCGAGACCGAACAGGATACCGGCTGGCTGAAGACCGGCCGGCTCTTCCTGGCGCATGAAAGCGCGGCGATTGCCGCGCTCGAAAACTATCAGCGCGACGCCGCCGAGCGCGGCATCGATGCGCGCATGATCAACGGTTGTGAAGCCGCAGCGATGCATCCGCTGCTGAACGGCGATGCGATCACCGCCGCCTGGTGGAATCCGCTAGCCGGCCGGCTCAATCCAGCCGACCTGGTGGCGGCCTATGCCAAGGCTGCGCGCCGCGCCGGCGCGAAAATTGTCGAGCAATGCGCGGTGACCGGTCTTGTCGTGCGCGGCGGGCGCATTGCGGGCGTCGAGACCATGACGGGTCCGATCGAGGCCGATGTCGTGGTGATGGCGGCGGGGCTCTGGTCGCGCGATCTGCTGCTGCCGGTCGATGTGCCGCTCGCGCAATGGGCCTGCGAGCATTTCTATGTGATCGCGAACACGCAGCCGCGTCTGCCGCGCGAGACACCATCCTTCGTTTCGCCGGAAGATCTGTTCTACGGCCGCGAGGAAGTGGGCGGCATGCTGGTTGGCTTTTTCGACGAAGAGGCGCGTACGATTGCCGCCAAGGATCTGCCGGAACCGTTCGCCTTCACCCTGCTCGGCGAGGACTGGGACAAGATTGCGCCCTATTTCGAGGCCGCCACGCGGATTTTCCCTGCGCTCGAAACAGCACCCATCCGCAGCTTCGTTAACGGGCCGGAGAGCTTCACGCCGGACGATATGCCGTTGATCGGCCCGGTGCCGTCGCATGAGGGGCTCTATATCGCAACGGCGATGAATTCGGGCGGCGTCACCTATTCTGCGGCAACGGGCAGGCTGATCGCGGATTTCGTCGCGGGCGATACGCCCACGTTCGATGCCGCGCTCTTCGATCCGATGCGCTTCGGCGAACGCGGACGCGATGTCGACTGGCTGAAGCGTGAAATTTCGGCCGTGGTCAGCCGCGGTTATCGTGAAACAAATCTTTAGGAATCGACAATGAAAACACCCGACGTCCCGCCACCGTCTTTGCCGAACCGTTCGACCCGTCCCGGCCGGCCGATCCCGATCGGCGCCTCTATTGGCGGTCGTTTCCGGCCGTCGCCCTTCATCCCGTTCTACGAGCATATGATCGGCCCGGATGCCGTGTTCGCGGCCTACAGCTGGCATCTTTCGCCGGCCTATCTCGGCGAGGACGTCACGGCCGAATACTGGCATCTGCGGCGGCAGGCGACCCTGTTCGACGTGGTCGAACATCCGATCGAGTTCGTCGGGCCGGACGCTGCGCGCTTTCTCGACTATCTGATGACGCGCAACATTTCCGCGATGAAGGTCGGGCGCTGCGGCTACGGGCTGATCTGCTATCAGGACGGCGGTATCCTGATGGACGGCGTGCTGATCCGTCTGGCCGAAGACCGCTTCCGCTACGTGCTGGCGGACGGCGAGATATTCTCTTGGCTCAAGGCGCATCAGCCCGGCTTCGATGTTGAAATCCGCGATACGGCGGACTGGGTCCTGCAAATTCAGGGGCCGAATGCACTCAAAGTTCTGGATGCGGTCTGCGATGGCGGTGCGCCAGCGCCGTTCACCTATTTCGCCGCTGCCACGGTTGCCATGGGCGGACAGCCGTTCCTGATTTCGCGGACCGGCTGGACCGGCGAGCTCGGTTTCGAGATCTACGTGCCCGAAGAAACCGATCACGCCGCCCTGTGGCAGCATCTGCATGCGAAAGGCGAGCCGTTCGGCCTTCGTTTTGCGTCGATGGCGCCGATGGATATCCGGCGCATCGAGGCCGGCATCCTCGATAACGGGATCGACATGGACTCCACGATGACGCCCTTTGCCGCCGGGCTCGGCGCATTCGTCGATTTCGGCAAGGGCGATTTCATCGGCCGCGATGCGCTCGGGAAATCCGATCGGCGGCCGCGATTGCTGGGCCTGCGCGCAGTGGGCAGTGCGCTCGAAGCCGGCATGAAACTGTCGATCGACGGTCGCGCGGTGGGCCGTATCAGCGCCGGCGGCTGGTCGCCTTTTCTCGCCTGCGGCATCGGCTATGCGCGGTTCGATAATCCTGGCGACTGGGCCGGCCAGCGCGTTCTGTGCGGCGATGGGCCGGCCGCACTCGAGGCCGAGGCGATGGTGCTGCCGTTCTACGACCCGGCGAAACGCATTCCGCGCGGCCTCGACACGACGATACCCTGACGCCGATCTCTGCCTAAAGCGCGCTCTCGATAGCCTCCGTTGCCGCGATCGCACCCCAGATCGCCATCCCTGTGATCGCAAACGAGACCGCGGCGACGGCCATGCCGAGCATGAGCAGCAACCCGTCCTCTTCGAGAAAGGCGAACGAGATCAGGATCACGGCGGCCGCGGGCACGACATGGAGCAGCGGGACCGGCGACAGGATCGAGAGCGCGAGCAGCGTGACGACGATACCGACGATGCGTCGCGATTTGGTAAAACGCAGCCAGCGCGGATGCACCAGCCGCTCCAGGCGGCGGAGCGAGGGGCGGATGCGGTTCAGCGTTCCAGCCAGCCGTTCGGTCCGGATCTCCCAGTTTCCGACGAAGCGCGGCAACACCGGCTGCTCGCGCCCAAGAATCAACTGCGCGGCGGGAAACAGGAGCAGCAAACCCGGCACCGTGGCGACGCCGGGAATGAGCGCGAAAACGCCGAGCACAAGCATCATCAGGCCGAAAGAGCGTTCGTCGAGCCGGTCGACGATCCAGTTGACGCTCGCGCGCTCCGCCGGTGCCGCAGCGATCAGGCGATCGAGCAGCACGGAGGTCGGCAGATAATCGATGCCATCGTTGCCGCCCGGCGGCAGATCGGATGTCTCGTTTGCCGTCATGGCACCGCTTGTTCAGACCGGATCGCGGATCAGGGGGCAGGTCGAGCAGTGGATGCCGCCGCCATTCAACTGCACGCTGGCATAGGGCAGCGGCACGATCTCGACGCCGGCCTTTTCCAGGCGTTCGCGGGTGCCGTCCGACAGCCCGTCGGGCATCAGGACGCGGCCGGGCCGCACGGCAAGGCAGTTGACGATCCAGCCATCGTCCTCGGCGGCAATCTCGATCGTGCGGATGCCGAGTTCCTTCAGCGTCTCGAGGAAGGTGAAGGCAAGGCCGAACGGATTCACCAGAGCGAGATCGACGTCGATCATGCAGAGCGAGCCGTCGATATGGATGTCATAGCCGCAGAGATCGACGACATGCAGCGCGACGCCCTGCCATCTCAGTACTTCGGCGATCTGCTCGATGCCCTCGTCGTTGGCACGGATGCTGCGCCCGATCACGGCATTGGTCGGGTTCAGCCATGCGAATGTGCCGCCTTCCATCATGGCGGTGCCGTGCAGGGTGCGCAGGATCGGCATACCGATCTGCGCCAGCGTGCGCGTGACCGGCAATTCTTCGCCGTGCCGCATCCGCGGCGCCATGCGGCAGACGATCGCGCCGCCTTTGACCGCGAAGGACGAATCGCGCGTGTAGACCGATTTGAAACGTCCGCCCTCGACGCCTTCGAGATAGATCACCTCGGCGCCCTCGGCCTTGAGCGCTGTAACCAGCGCATCGTGTTGTGCCTGTAATTCCGCGAGCGGGGGAATCCGCTTCGACTGCCAGTACCAGCCGGACTCAGGATCGCCATAGGATCCGATCGCCTCGATCCGCTTCGACGGGTCGATGACGTCGAATTCGTGACCCGGCCGATGGACCAGCACGGCCCGGATCTGGCCGACATCGTTGTCGCAGCCCCATCGCCGCCCCCACAGCCGCGTCAGCTTCTCTTCGCTTTCGAAGGCCGGCTCCCATTCGGAGCCGAACAGCTTGATGGTGGCATTGTAGGTGCCGGCATCCATGAATTCTCTCCCACATCGGCGACGCCACGCACTATGCCGCGAACCCGACCGTTCTGCTACCGGTCGGTTCCTGCCTTGCGTTCGTCGCTGCGTTCCCGTTCGCCGATCACTCGTCGAGCTCGGTCAGCGGCTTTCCGGCTTCGGCGGTCCAGAATACGAGGATCCGCGTCGGCTCGGTCGCGCTTTCGTTGGTCGCGCTATGCACCACGCCCGGATCGATGTGATAGGTCTCGCCCGCGCGATAGGTGACCGGCGCCGACCCTTCGATCGTCAATGTGATGGCGCCCTCCAGCACATAAGAGAATTCATCGGCGGGATGATGATGGCGCGGTGCGACGCCGCCGGGCGGCAGCACCGAGAGAACCATGACGCCGTCGACACCGTCGGTGACGCCGAGCGGCACGTTCATCAGTTCGGTGCGCTCGATCGCGGCGTCGGCTGCCTGCCCGGCGTCAATCGTGAACGCGGTTGCGGCCGCCGCAGCCAGTATCGCCAGCGCGGCGAGCCTGTATCGAAAGGCAATCATCGCTGTCTCCTGTTTGTCGTAATCGCGCCGCAACCTTTGCCGACGCCGGCGCTGCAAGGCAAGGCGCGCCGCGCGATCGTTCCGCCGCCATGCCGCTCCGCTACAAATCCCCGATGCGCCTGCCACGGGGGACGAGGCGCCTGCCATGAACGAGCCCGGTTCGAGCTAGATAAGAGAATAAGTCTTTTAAAACAACGGGTGGGTATCGATATTGGCACGCATACCCCGGTCTCGCGCCGGCCTTTTCTGACGCCGAATTCACGGCCACGATACGCGGCACATGACAGCCGGCTCACAGGGCCGCCCTAGGGTACTGTCTTGCCAGCGGGGCAGCCGGGTTCTGGTTCGGCCCGCCCGCCGGTCGTAACATCGGTGTCAGTTCACAGGGGTTCAGTTCATGTCACTCAAGGATCTGCGCGGCGCGCCCGTCTCGACAACCAACCGTCCCGCGCTGGACGGACTCGAAGCGGCGATCGCGCTCTATCAGGGCTATTTCAACGATCCGGTCGCAGCGATCGATGCGGCACTCGCCGAAGATCCGGACTTCATGATGGGCCACGCCTTTCGTGGCGGCCTGTTCGCCATGTCGTCCGAGAAGGGCGCCCTGCCGGAAGTTGCGAATTCGGTTGCCGCCATGAAACGCGGTGCCGCAGGCGCCAACGAACGCGAGCGCGGCCATCTTGCCGCTCTCGATGCATGGCTCGCGGGCGATTTCCACGAGGCAAGCCAGCTCTATGGCGACGTCGTCGCCCGTCATCCGCGCGACATCGTTGCGCTGCAGTTTGCCCACCAGTCCGATTTCCTGCTCGGCCAGAGCCGCATGCTGCGCGATCGCATCGCAGCCGTGTTGCCCGACTGGTCCGAAAACGATTCCGGCTATGGATACCTGCTCGGCATGCATGCGTTCGGTCTCGAGGAAATGAACGAGTACGAAGTCGCCGAGGAAACCGGCCGCCGCGCCGTCACGATCAACCCGCGCGACACCTGGGCCATTCACGCCGTCGCCCATGTGCTCGAAATGCACGGTCGGCTCGACGACGGGATCGACTGGCTTGCGACGCGCAGCAAGGACTGGTCGCAGAACAACGGATTCGCGTTCCACAACTGGTGGCACCTGGCGCTCTTTTATCTCGAGCGCGGCGAATACGATCGCGTGCTCGGCCTCTACGATGCGTCGATCCATCCGGCACCGACCGGCATCGCGATGGAGTTGCTCGATGCCGCGGCCCTGCTGTGGCGGCTGCATCTGCGCGGCGTCGAAACCGGACGGCGTTGGGTCGATATCGCCGACAGCTATGCACCGACGGCGGAGGACGGTTTTTACCCGTTCAACGATATGCATGCGGCGATGGCCTTCGTTGCCACGGGTCGCTGGGACGAGGTGCAGAAACTGCTGACGAAGCTCGACGCGCGTGCCAGCGATCCCGACTCCGGCGGTCAGCTGATCCGCGAGGTCGGCTTGCCGGTGGTGCGCGCGATCGAAGCGTTCGGCCGCGGCGATTATGCAAAAACGGTCGACCTGCTGCGACGGGTCCGGCTGGTCGCGCATCGCTTCGGCGGCTCGCATGCCCAGCGCGACGTGCTCGATCTCACGATGATCGAGGCAGCGTTGCGCGACGGTCAGTTCGATCTCGCCGCGGCATTTGCCAACGAACGTCTCGCCCGCAAGCCCGACAGCCCGCTCGCCGCCTGGTTCCGCCGGCGCGCGCGCGAAGGGCTGGCCGGCAAGGGTATGGCCGTCGACGCCGCCTAGGAACGGCACGGTTCCGGGTTCGTCGTAACCGGCACTGCCTTTGCCGCGTCCCGACGCCAGGTTCGCCCGGCGACCCCACCGACGGCCCGGTTCCAGAGCCCCGTCCGGCATCCAGCCGGGCGGGGCTTTCCTTTTCGAACCGGTCGCTCTGTTTCGTGCAACGCGCGACGCGCTGTAAATTCCGGAGTCGACTTACATTAGAATCCTGCACGCGGGGTCATGCAGGAATGACGCCGATGGCGTCGAAGTGACGCAGAATTGACGATCGCGACCGTTCGCACCTGACGCCCGCTTCACACGGCGTCCTTAGGTTCCCCCTCTTCGACAACGACGCGGTCCGCGGGGCCGCACAGGGGAAATAACATGCAACAGCAATACAGCTACGAGGGCGCCCTCGAGGCGTCCGCAAAAATCAACTGGCAGATTGCCGACATCATCGGCGCAGACAAAAATCTCGATTTCTCGAAGCCGTTCATGCCAGAAAACCTGGCTCGCGTGGACGGGCTCGGTTTTCTCGACGCCGACGAACGCCGCACGCTTAACCAGATCCGCGGCAACGCCTATCTCTGCATCTTCGGCCTGGTCGAGGAGTTCATCCTGCCTTTCGTGCTGGATCACGCCCGGCCGCATCTGCAGGGCAACGATTATCGCACCCGTGCCATGCTGCAGTTCGCCAGCGAAGAGGCGAAGCATATTCACCTTTTCAAGGAGTTCCGCCGGCATTTTGAGGAAGGCTTTGGCACCGATTGCGACGTGATCGGGCCGCCCGAGGCGATTGCGGCGGAGATCCTGCGGCATCATCCACTCGCGGTGGCGCTTGCCATCCTGCACATCGAATGGATGACGCAGCGCCATTTCCTGGGCAGCATCAAGGACGATCGCGCGCTCGATCCGCAGTTCAAGAGCCTGCTCCGCCATCACTGGATGGAGGAGGCGCAACATGCGCGGCTCGACACGCTGATGGTCGAGACGATCGCCGCCGGCTGCTCGCCGGACGAGATCCGGCAGGGGGTCGCCGAGTATATCGAAATCGGCGGCTTCCTCGACGGCGGCGTCAAACAGCAGACCGCGTTCGATCTGGCCGCGTTCGAGACCGCAACCGGGCGCGCGCTGAACGAAGCCGAGCGCGAGACCTTCATGTCCGTGCAACACCAGGCGAATCGCTGGACCTATATCGGATCCGGCATGACCCATCCGAATTTCCTCGAAACCGTGGGCCGCCTCGATGCGGGCTGCCGCCGGCAGATCGAGGAGATCGCTCCGGCATTCTGTTAGGCAGCGCGTTTTGCCGAGCCGGACGAAACCGATTGAAACCTGATCGACCCGAGAAAGGGAACCTGAGATGAGTGCGAATGCGATGAAGAAACCCGTTGCCGATTTCGTCAACGGAATCGATGTCGATACGCTGGCCGAGCGTGTCGGCGAAATTACGGCCGATCCCCAAAAGGGCATGGTCGAATTCCGCGTCAAATCCGAGTGGAAAGGCCAGACCCGCAGCGAGGCGACCGTCGAATCGTACAAGTTCGGCGGCGAGAAGATCGATCGTCGCTTCACCTTCGGCATCGACGAGCCGTTTGAACTGCTGGGCGAGAACACGGCGCCGAACCCACAGGAATATCTGATGGCGGCGCTCAATGCCTGCGTCATGGTCGGCTATGTTGCCGGCGCCGCGATCCGCGGCATCAGGCTCGATAGCGTCGAGATCGAGACGCAGGGCGAACTCGACCTGCGTGGCTTTCTCGGGATCGATCCCGATGTGAAGCCGGGCTACGACCGGTTGCGCTATACCGTGCGCATCAAGGGCGACGGCACGGCCGAACAGTTCCGCGAGATCCACGAGACGGTGATCAAGACCTCGCCGAACTATTTCAACATCGCGAAGCCGGTCGCCATCGACGCCGATCTCGTCGTGGTGAAGTGATAGCGTCTAAAAAAGTGTACGTTGGCGTGTAACGACCGTCGGCTCGATGGACCGGCCGGGCCGCAGCGATTCGGTGACGGCCGGTCCACCTTTGGGCGTAGCAAGATAGAAACAAAAATTTCGTCATGCCCGGGCGAAGACCCGGGCATCCATCGCGCCGCAGACTCGATGCCCACTGACAAAATCAGGATTGCTTGACGATGGATCGCCGGATCAAGTCCGGCGATGACAATTCTGATTGGTTGATTCGGAGATGCAGCAGAACACCTCCTTCGTTGCGTCATCTTTAACTCTCATCCTTCGACAGGCTCAGGATGAGGCAATTCACGTTTTCATTCGCTATGAAACTACTCATGGTGAGCTTGTCGAACCATGAGGGTCGCGCCGTGGCGCGCCCGCACTGCGCAACGACCGATCGCTAAGCCACCGCTTCCTCGGCCTCGAGCCCTGCGAGACGCAGGCCGCTCAGCAGGATTTCCAGATGCTCGGGATTGCGGAACGGATAGGTTGCGCGGACGGTCTGCTCGCTGAAGCCCGGTTCCAGTGCCCTCGCGCGTTCGAGCGTGTCGCGCGCCTCCTCGATATATCCGAGATGAGCGAGCGAGGCAGCGAGCCGGTGATAGACGCGGCCGTAATCGGGCCGGATCGAAACCGCCTTGCGCGCATAGGTCACCGAATCCTCGAACTGCTTCAGCTGCAGATAGGAAAGTGCCATGTCGGCCAGCAGCGAGGCGTTGTTGGCATAACGCGGATCGAGCCGCAGCACGGTGCGCAGATGCCGGAGCCCTTCCTCCGGCTGGCCTGAAAATTCATAGACGCAGGCCGCCGAATGATGGGCGATCGACGAGCTCGGATTGAGCGCGACCGCACGCTTCTGCCGCTCGATCGCGCTTTCATAGTCGCGCCTGTTCCAGATGTCGCACAGGCCAAGGATCGTGTGCGCGACCCAGTCGGACTCGTCGAGCGACAGCGCCATGCGCGCGCAGCGCTCCGACTCGCGAAAGGAATGGGCAAGGTCCGCCGACCAGCCCATCACCCCGTCGATCCAGTGGCAATGCGCGAGGCTCGACCATCCCGTCGAAAGATGCGAATCGAGGGCGATCGCTTCCTCGAGCAGCCGAATGGCTTCCCGGTTGTTCTCGCGCGTCAGTTCCCATTTGAGCCAGTTGCCGCGCATCACCCGGTCCCAGGCCGTCATGTCGTCGGTCGGCTTGTGTCGCGAACGCTCGTGCTCGGCGCGCTGCACCTCCGGCTCGATGCTCGAGACGATCTTCTCGGTGATCTCGTCCTGCACGGCGAACAATTCGGAGAGCGTGGCGTCGTAGCGGCCCGACCAGAGGCTGTGTCGCGTCGGTGCGTCGATCAGGCTGACGCTGATGCGAACCTGGTCGCCCGTGCGCCGCACGCTGCCGGTGACCGCATAGCGCGCCTCGACCTGGCGCGCGATGTCGGTCACGTCGGCGCCGGCATTGGCAAAGCTCAGGCTCGAACTCGCGCCGATGACCGGAAACCAGCGCCAGCAGGCGAGCCCGGACGTGATGTCGTAGGTGATGCCCTGCGCGAAATAGGCCTGTTCCTCGTCGCCGCCGAGATTGGCGAAGGGCATCACCAGCACCGCCGGCCGGTCCGGCGCGAAGAAGCTGCGCCGCACCGATGGCGAATCCGGCACGGCCGCGCGCTGCGCTCCGGCGACCAGCGTATCCTCTTCCTCGCCTTCTTCTTCGGAGGGGCTGCCGCTGGCCTTGATCTCCTCGTAAGTGCGGATCGTGATGAAATCCGGCTCGACGCCGAGCTCCTTGTGCAGAAGTTCGGCGCAGCGCTGATACTGCAGCAGCGCCTGCGAGCGATCGCCGCTCTTGGCGTGGATGCGCATGATCAGCCGGTGCGATTTCTCGCGCAACGGATTGAGATCGAGCAGGCGGCGCGCGATCGCCATCGCCTCTTCGTATCGCCCGGTCGCCTTGTAATGCTTGCCGAGCCGGTAGAGGACGGCTGACGCGAGATCCTGAAGCCGCGTGCGTTCGGCTTCGAGCCATTCCGAGAAGCCGGCATCCCGGATCGCGAACCCGGCCATCAGCGGCCCGCGATAGAGCTGCATCGCGGCCCCCAGCGATTCCGGATCGCTGGCGCTGGCCAGCCGTTCGAACTCGGCCAGATCGGTACGAACGATGGCACCGTTGAGCGACACATTGTCCCCGGTAACGCCGATCGCGTCCTCGCCGAGCGGTCCCAGCAACTTGCGCAGGCTGTACAGCGTCTGGCGCAGACTCTGGCGGGCCTGCTGGTCGAATCGGTCGCCCCAGAGCAGACCCATCAGCTTTTCGCGGCCGGCCGACTGCCCGCGTGCCGCCGCCAGAAAAGCGAGCAGCGCCAGCGATTTCCGGCTGGGCACCGCGATTTCGGCGCCATCCGCATCGGCAAGCTGTGGTTCGCCGAGAAGGGTCAGTCTCAACGCGGGCATGGGTGCGGTGGGTGGCCGATCGGTTTCGGGTGAATGCGGGATTATTGATCAAGGCCGGTCCGAGCGAAAGCCCTCCGGTGGCCTGCGGGTATGCCGTCAAACCCCTCTCGTGACAGGAAAATGATGCTCTTTTGACGGGCCGATGGGTGGGCCGGACCCGGGCGTGACGGCCGGCATGACGGCCCTTTGACCCCTCGGCCCGATATTCCCCCTGTCAGCGAACGGCAAGGACCGGCCCCGGCCCACCGCCCGCCGACAGGAGAGCAATCGGTTCAGGACAGGAGGGAAAGACAATGTCGAACCATGCCATCGAAACTTTTGCGGGCCGCGAGATCGGCTTTATGACCAACGGGCGCGATGCGGGTCTGATGGCCCGTTTCGGCCGCAAGGCCGCCGAGACCTGGAATGTCTATCGCGAGTGGTCGGACATGCGCCGTGCCTCCCGCCATCTGGCGTCACTGGATGATCGGCTGCTGCGCGACATCGGCGTCTCCCGTTCGGAGATTAACCGGATGGTGTACGGCCCGACCCATGTTGCGAAGGTCGACCATGAGGTCCGCTGACGCGCCCGGAATGCCGGTCGAAACCGGCAGTCCGGTTGCGATCCGCGACACCGGCCGCGAATCCGGAACCGGTACGCCGGTGCTGTTGCTGCATGCCTCGGCAAGCACCGGCGGCCAGTGGAACGCGCTGGTCGAGCGTCTCGTGCCGCATCGTCGCGTGCTGGTTGCCGATCTCGCGGGCTGCGGCGCCTCGGGCGACTGGTATGCGGGCGCACCCGCGCTCGAACGCGAAGCGGCGGCCTTGGCCGAACGCATCGCCGCTATCGACCCCGCTCTCGAGGGGCCTATCCACCTGGTCGGTCATTCCTTCGGCGGTGCGATCGCGACGCGACTGGCGTTGCTGGATCCTGCCCGGGTGCGCAGCCTGACCGCGATCGAGCCCGTCCTCTTTCATCTGCTGCGCGACGGCACCGCCGCGGAGCGCCGACTCCATGCCGGCGTTGCGAGGTTGGCCGCGCGCATGCGCGCCGCAACCGCGACCGACGCGATGGCCGATTTTGTGGATTTCTGGAACGGCGCCGGCACCTTTGCTGCGCTGAAGCCGGCCGTGCGCGATGCGCTGGTCCCGCAGGCCGCACGCGTCGCCGCCAATTTCGCATCGCTCGATGCCGAACGATTTCCGCTTGCGGCGCTGCGTGCGCTATCGATGCCGGCGCTGCTGCTGATGGGCGGCGCCTCGCGGCCGGAAACGCAGCGCATCGTCTCGCGCATGTTCGACACATTGCCGGCGGCGGCGCTGGGTATCGTCGGCGACGCCGGCCACATGCTGCCGATCACCCATCGCGATGTCGTCAACGACCGCATCGCAGCCCATCTCGACGAGATCGACGGCCGCGGCGCCTTTGCCGTGCCGGCGACCCGCCATGCCGCCTGAACCCGTGCCGCAACGATCCAAAGGAATCATCGCCATGTCGTTACTCCATATCAGGCCGGCGCGTCGCAGCGACTGCGTCGACATTGCCCGGCTCGTGGTCATGTCTTCCGACGGCATCGCCGAATATATCTGGGGGCCCTATGTCGGCGGCCGCACCTCGCTGATCGCCGTCGGCACCAGGCGCAGCGCACGCGACGGCGTGCCGTTCTCGTATCAGAACTGCCTGATCGCCGAGGTCGGCAGCCGCATCGCCGGATCGCTCCATGCCGTCGCGGTGCCGGCGCCGTTCGAGCAGGATCGCGCGAACGATCCCGATCCGGTGCTGCGCCAGCTGCTCGACTTCTCCGATCTCGGCAGTCTCGAAATCCGCGGGCTTGCGGTCTATCCGGCATTCCGCGGCCAGGGTGCGGCGACAATGCTGATGTCCGCTGCCGCCGAACAGGCGCGATCGCGGGGTCTCCGGCGGCTCAGCGTCGTCTGCTTCGTCGCCAATGCGGCAGCGATCCACTTCTACAGGAAATTCGGTTTCACCGTGGTGAACCGCGCGCCGAGCCCGGCGCATCCGGCCTTCCGCCATACCGGCGGCGAGATGTTGCTGCTCGCGCGCCCGGCGACGCTGGCGGATACCGGCGAGCGGCTGCGGCGCGACGATGCAGTGGAAGACGAGGGGGCGACCGACAGCGGCGATGCGGCGACGTTGGACGCCGCCGCGTACCGTGCCGAAATCGCCCTCTGCCCCGCGCTGGCGCCGTAGGTCAGGCGAAGCGCGACGACGAAGGAAGCAACCTCATCCTGAGCCTGTCGAGGATGAGCCTGTCGAAGGATGAGCCTGTCGAAGGGCGAAGGATGAGGTGGTACGGCGTCGCTCGCCTCATGGTTCGACAAGCTCACCATGAGGGCAATTTGGTGCCACCCAATGAGTTCACCTCATCCTGAGCTTGTCGAAGGATGAGCTTGTCGAAGGATGAGCTTGTCGAAGGGACCCGCCGGGCGCCCTCTCACGCCGCCTTCGCCTTCAGCGCGCCGAGCAACGCGTCGGCCTGCGCGACCCAGCCGAACAGATGGTTCTCGCTGTAGATCAGATCGATCGCCGCGCGATGCCATTGCGGTTCGAGCGCGGCGCAGCAATCCTCGATCGTCAGACACCAGTAGCCGTGATCCACCGCTGCGCGCAACGACGAGTGCACGCAGCATTGCGTCGTCACACCCATGATGACGAGATGCGTGATGCCGCGCGCCTGCAGATCCGCGTGCAGATTCGTCCCATGGAAGGTGCTGTAGCCGGGCTTGTCGTATTCGGGTTCGCCCTTCTTCGGCGCCATCGTCGCGATCGTCGCCTGGCCCGGCGTGCCGCAGATCAGAAATGGCCCGAGCGGACCCGGCGATCCGACCACGCCGCGCTCGCGCTTCATCGCGTTGATGTCGGAGCGGTCGGGCTTATAGCCTTCGCGCGTGTGCACGATATGAAGGCCGGCCGCGCGGCAGGCCTCGAGCACACGGATCGCGCGCGGCACGATCGCTGCCGTCGCATCGATGCCGCCGGGAAACTTGCCACAGAACCCGGCCGGATCGACGAAATCGCGCTGAAAATCGATCGAGATCAGCGCCGTCCGCGCCGGCTCGAAGGCGAAGTTGCGGTTGGCGTTGCAGGGTATAGAAAATGTCATCGCTCGGCCTCCTCGACCCGCGTCGGGTTGGGCGCCATTGTCGCGAGCGGCGGCGGGAAAACAAGCAGTGCGTGGCCGGCATGTCGGAACGCCATCGATGCGGCCGGAAGTCGGCCTGTGGTTCGCCGCTATGAATGCGATGGGGCATCCCCGCTGGCATTCGACGCGTTTTGAGGCCGCGCGTCCTGGGGCGGCGCGTCTGTGGCGGTCCGGAGCCGCCACCAGATCAGCCAGAATGTCACGGCCGAGGCGGCGCCGATAAGCCCGTAATAGAGACAGCTTCGGAGCGCGGGCGCGGCGGGCAAATAGATCGCAATGGCGACCGGCAATCCCAGAAGGAAGCCGACGATGAGCACCCACCACCAACGCCAGGGTGCATACCGGCGCAGCACGAGAAATGTCGGCAACCCGAGGACGATCACCGCCGCGATGGATTGCGGAAGGATAAAAAGAAACGTCATGACGGCCAGGCCGACGCTGACCTCGCCGCTGACCGGCGCCGTCAACGCAATGACCGCCGGCGGCACGAGGGAGGCGCCAAGAAACCCGAATGCACAGGCGCTGGTACCTGTCATGGAAATCTCCACCACCGAGCCGGCCATCTCACCCTGCATGCAGGCCGTCGAACCCCCATAACCTACGCCGTGGCAGCCGCCATTGTCCCCGGTTGCCATCCGTCGCCTAATCCATCAATCATCAGGCCGATCCATCCGGGGCCGCCGCGCCTTAGCCAATGAGCGGCCCGATAAACTGAAGGGGGAGACATCCCATGCCTGTCGACAGCAAAAACCCCGAGACTATCGTGCTTCATGCCGGCTATCGCGCCGATCCCGCCACCGGCGCGGTCGCGGTGCCGATCTATCAGACGACCTCCTACCAGTTCCAGAGCACCGAGCATGCCTCGAACCTGTTCGGGCTCAAGGAGTTCGGTAACATCTATTCGCGCATCATGAACCCGACCAACGACGTGCTCGAGCAGCGCATCGCCGCGCTCGAAGGCGGCGTCGGCGCGATGGGCGTCGCCTCCGGTCAGGCCGCCTCGGCGCTGTCGATCCAGAATATCGCCGGCGTGGGCGACAATATCGTGAGCTCGACCGATCTCTATGGCGGCACCTGGAACCTGTTTGCCAACACGCTCTCGACCCAGGGCATCGAGACGCGCTTCGTCGATCCGACCGATCCGAATGCGTTCCGCAAGGCGGCCGACGACAAGACGCGCGCCTTCTACGCCGAGACGCTGCCCAATCCGAAGCTGCATGTGTTTCCGATCGCCGAGGTGGCCAAGATCGGCAACGAGCTCGGCATTCCCCTCATCATGGACAACACCGCCTGCCCGGTCTTGTGCCGGCCGTTCGACCACGGCGCGCATATCGTCGTGTACTCAACGACGAAGTATATCGGCGGGCACGGCACGTCGATCGGCGGCATGATTGTCGATAGCGGTAATTTCGACTGGGTGAAGCACGCGAAGCGCTTCCCGGGCCTGAACACGCCGGATCCCAGCTATCACGGCGCGGTCTGGACCGAGGCGGTGAAGCCGCTCGGGCCGATCGCCTATATCATCAAGGCGCGCGTCACGCTGCAGCGCGATCTCGGCTATTCGATGAGCCCGTTCAATGCCTTCATGTTCATTCAGGGGCTGGAGACGCTGCCCTTGCGCATGCGCGAACATTGTCGCAATGCCCAGGCGGTCGCCGACTGGCTTTCGAAGCACAAGTCGGTCACCAAGGTGCATCATCCCTCGAAGTTTACCGGCGAACAGAAACGCCGTGCCGAGACTTATCTGAAGGGCGGCATGGGCGGGCTGGTCGGCTTCGAGCTGCAGGGCGGCATGGCGGCGGGGCGCAAGTTCATCGACGCGCTCCAGATGTTCTATCACGTCGCGAATATCGGCGATGCGCGCTCGCTCGCGATCCATCCGGCCTCGACAACCCATTCGCAGCTCTCGGCGGAAGATCAGGCGGCGACCGGCGTCACCGAGAACTATGTGCGGCTCGCCGTCGGGCTCGAGCATATCGACGACATCATCGCCGATCTCGACCAGGCGCTGGCGGGGTAGGGGGGCGTACGAGTTAAAAATGCCCCTCATGGTGAGCTTGTCGAACCATGAGGACCTCAGGAAGGCGCCGCCTCATCCTTCGTCAGGCTCAGGATGAGGTTTTAGAGTCGAATCTGCTTCATCGAAAATACGACGCGAATGAAGGTCCTCATGGTGATCCATGAGGACCTTATCCGTCCTTTAGCCGCATCCGACCAGCGAGGGCGATCCGGTCGTCGCTGCGCGACGACCGTCGTGGCTGCGCATCGCGTTGCGCTCGGCGCGTTCCCGCGCGACGCGCTTTTGCGCCTGGCGGGTTGCGATCGCGTCGATGTCGCCGCGCACGATGCCGATATCGTCGAGCTGGTGCGCATCGAGCCGCAGCAGGTTGACGATGGTCTCGCGGCGGATGTTCCAGCGCCGATAGGCGTCGATCAGATTGTCGAGATAGGCGGTCATGATCTGCTCCGTTGTGTTGGCGTCGGTTCGGCCCCTTCTGGGGCCGGTTTCAAGGCGGGCAGGGCGCGGCTTCAACGAGTTTCCTTCAAGCTTTAAGGGCTTGCCGCACCCTGTCCTTGACCCCAATATCGGCTGTACGAGCCCGGTTTTCGATTGAATTGGGCGCATGGAAGCTTGAATCAGATTCATGGTTCGCGAGGTCCGGATGCCCGATCTGCCAGTCCTGCCGCCGCTCTCGGCGCTGCGCGCGTTTCATGCGGCGGCGCGGTTCGGGCGCTTCCGCGATGCCGCCAATGCGCTCGGGATCACCGAATCCGGCATTTCGCATCAGGTCCGCAAGCTGGAGGCCTGGCTCTCGGTGCGCCTCTTCGAGCGCAGCGGGCCGCGCATCAGGCTCACCCCCGACGGCGAGCGCTATTACGCGGCGATCGATCCGGCGTTCGGCGAGATTCGGGCCGCGACCGAGGCGCTGCGGACGCCGGCCGGCCGCAACCGCGTGAGCCTCACCTTGCCGGCCTCGCTCGCGACCTACTGGCTTATCCCGCGGCTCGACGGGCTCGAAAAAGCCTGTCCGGGCATCGATCTCGAACTGGTCACCACGTCGCGGCTGATCGATCTCAAACGCGAGGGCGTCGATCTCGCGATCCGATACGGCAGCGGCCATTGGCCCGACGTCACGGTGCGCCGGCTCATGGGTGAGCAGCTCGTGCCGGTCGCGCGGCCCGGATTCGTTGCCGCTGTCGAGGCGCGCGATCCCGCCGGCACGATCGCCGCCAAACGCCTCATCATGCATACCGGCTATCCCCAGCAATGGGCGGAATGGGCGGCGGCCAACGGTCATGCCCCGCCGCCGCTCGTCGGCGCACTGCGCTTCAGTTCGACCGAACAGATCCTGGCGGCGGCGGCGCAGGGGCTCGGCATCGCAATCGGCGCCCGGCCGATGGTCGACCAGATGCTGGAGGCGCGCAGTCTGGTCGCGCCCTTCGGCGGCCCGACCGGCGATCCGCGCGGCGGCCCGCCCGGCGAGACGGCGGCGAGCTACTTCCTTGCCTGGCCGAAGGACCTCAAACCGACCGTCGCCGCCGGCAAGGTTGCGCGCTGGCTCGAAACGCAGGCGATGCGCGAGCCATAACTCAACGTCGATCCCCATTGTCGCTCGGCGGGCCCGAATGGCAGAGTGCGCGGCCGGAAGCCGCGGCGCGCGCCGATAGCAGGGGGAGATCGATCGCATGGTGGCGTTTCACGATTCGGCCGTTGACCGGGTGGCGTTGCGGAAATACCGCCTCGATCGCGTGCGCGCCGAGCTGCGCAAGCGCGACTATGCCGGCATCCTGCTCTACGACCCGATCAACATCCGCTATGCGACCGACACGGCGAACATGCAGGTCTGGACCATGCACAATAAGGTCCGGTATTTGTTTCTGCCGACCGAAGGTCCGATCACTTTGTTCGATTTTCACAATTGCGAGCATCTCGCCGACGGCCATGAATCGGTCGACGAGGTGCGGCCGGCGATTTCCTATTACTATTTCAACGACGCGCAGCGCTGCGACGAGCGCGCGGCGCGCTGGGCCGACGAGATCGCCGACCTGTTCCGCCGGCATGGCGGCGGCAACCGCCGGCTCGCGATCGACCATATCGATCCGCGCGGTCTGCATGCTTTGACCGAACGCCAGATCGAGACGGTCGACGGCGAGGACATCATGGAGATCGCCCGTGCCATCAAGAACGATGTCGAGATCGGCGCGATGATGGAGGCGGTGAAGGCCTGCGAGGAGGGCATGCGGCGCATGCAGCAGGCGCTCAAACCCGGCATGACCGAGACGGCGCTCTGGTCGATCCTGCACCAGGCCAACATCGAACTCGGCGGCGAGTGGATCGAGACGCGGCTGCTGTCCTCGGGGCCACGCACCTATCCCTGGTTTCAGGAATGCGCGAACCGGCGGATCGAGGCCGGCGATCTCGTCAGTTTCGATACCGATCTGATCGGTCCGAACGGCTATTGCTCGGACCTGTCGCGGAGCTGGCTCTGCGGCGACGGCAAGCCAAGCGACAAGCAGAAGAAGATCTACAACACTGCCCGCGCGCAGATCGAGCATAACATCGCGCTGCTGAAGCCCGGCCTTTCGTTCCGAGAATTCGTCGACAAGGGGTACAAGCTGCCCGAGCTCTACATCCCGCATCGCTATTCCGTCGTCTCGCACGGCGTCGGGCTGTGCGACGAATACCCGTCGATCAAATATGCCGAAGACTGGAAATCCTCCGGCTATGACGGCGTGTTCGAGCCGGGCATGACGGTCTGCATCGAATCGCTGGTCGGTTCCGCCGAAGCCGGCGAATCGGTCAAGCTCGAGGAGCAGATACTGGTGACCGAAAGCGGCTACCGCCGGCTTTCGTCCTATCCCTTCGAGGACGCACGGTTCGGCTAATGGCGCGACGCGAGGGTGGGATTTTCGACTACATCGTCGTCGGCGCGGGCTCGGCCGGATCGGTCATCGCATCGCGGCTCAGCGAAGATCCCGATTGCCGCGTGCTGCTGCTCGAGGCGGGGCCGAACGACCGGCCCAGTCTCTACTTGCTGCGTATGCCGGTGGCGATGGATCGCGCCGCCTGGTCGCGCTACGCCTCACAATATGCGAGCGAACCCGACGCCGGCTTGGGCGGCCGCAACATCGTCTATCCGCGCGGCCGCGTGCTCGGCGGCTCGTCCTCGGTCAACGGCATGGTCTATCTGCGCGGCCACCGCCTCGACTATGACGGCTGGGCGGCCGAAGGGCTGACGACATGGTCTTTCGCGCATTGCCTGCCCTATTTCAAGCGGATGGAGACGAGCGGCCGGCCAAACGATGCCTGGCGCGGCAATGACGGGCCGCTGCGCATCACGAAGTCCGCCGCCGATCATCCGCTGCATCGGGCCTATCTCGCAGCCCTGCGGGAAGCCGGGTTTGGCATGACGCCGGACGTGAACGGACGCGACCTCGATGGTGCCTTCGTCATGGAACGCACGACCTGGGGCGGCGAGCGTATGAGTGCTGCCCGCGCCTATCTGCATCCGGCGCGGAACCGGCCGAACCTGACAATCGTGACGGGCGCGCTGGCGGAGCGGGTGACGTTCGATGGTCGCCGCGCGAACGGGGTGCAGTTTATCCATCGCGGCCAGCGCGAGACGGCACGGGCCGGGCGCGCGGTGGTGCTGTCGGCCGGTGCGTTCGAATCGCCGAAGCTCCTGATGCTGTCGGGTGTCGGGCCGGCCGACCATCTGCGATCCTTCGGGATCGACGTGGTCGCCGATCGTCCGTCTGTCGGCGCCAACCTGCAGGACCATCTCAACATCTCGATGCAGTATGCCTGCACGGAACCGATCACGCTCTATTCCGCCGCCACCGGCATCGGGCGTATCCGCACCGGCCTCGAGTGGCTGCTTCATCGGCGCGGCGTCGGCGCCAGCAATATCTGGGAGACGGGTTCCTATTTCAGTACCGGCCCGGACGTTCCGTTTCCCAATCTGCAGCATCATTTCGTGCCGGTCGCCATCGATGCCGACGGGTCGATATTGGCCGAAGGGCACGGCTTCGGCTTTCACCTCAGCCAGATGCGGCCGAAGAGTCGGGGGCGGATCACGTTGCGTTCGGCCGATCCCCGCGATCCGCCGCGCGCGCAGTTCAATCATTTCGGCGATCCGGCCGGCGCCGATCTCGCCGAGATGCGCGATGGGATCAAGATCACGCGCGCGATCGCGATGCAGCCTGCCTTCGACCGTTATCGCGGGCGTGCGATCGAACCGGCGGATTCGGTGAAGACCGATGCCGAGATCGACACATTCCTGCGCGCGAATGCCGGCACGTCGCACCACCCTTCGTGCAGCTGCCGGATGGGCACCGATGCCGATGCGGTGGTCGATGCGGCGACGCGGGTCAACGGCGTCGAGGGGCTGCATGTCGCCGATGCCTCGATCATGCCGCTGGTGGTGACGGCCAATCTGAACGCGCCGACGATCATGATCGCGGAAAAGGCGGCGGATTTGATCGCGGGCAGGACGCCGCTGGCGCCCTATGTGCCGGGGTAGGGCATTCATCGCAGTAGGTTGAAGTGCACTGCCGCAACTTCAAATACATTCGTCATGCCCGGGCTCGACCCGGGCATCCATTGTGCCGTTGCACGGTGCGTCATCGCGTCAGATCGATCCCGATCCATGGTGGATTGCCGGGTCAAGCCCGGCAAGAGGAGCGAGATGCTGCAATGTTCGGGCAGGCATGCGGAATTGCGGTGCGCCCTATCCGATCGGCCGCGCGACCAGTGGGTTGGGGTGATCGGCTTTGGTGCCGCCGCTGCCATAGGGCCGTGTCAGGATTTCGAGATTATGTCCGTTCGGGTCCTCGAAATAGACGCCGCGCCCGTCGTCCCAATTATTGATACGGCCGGGCTCGCGATGGAACGGATCGGCCCAGTAATCCATGTCGCGTTCGCGAATCCGCCCGAAGATTTCGTCGAACTCGGTCTCGCTGACGAGGAAGGCGAAATGGCGCGATGCGATTGTGTCGTCGGTACTGACGAAATCGAGCGACGTGTCGCCGACCTGCACGACCGCGAAATGGCCGAGCATGAACGGCGCCGGCAATCCCAGAATCTCGGCGAGGAAGATCGCGGTCTTCTCCTTGTCGCGCGCGGAAACGATTGTGTGGTTGAGGCGAACGGTCATTTATGCAGGGCCCTCATGGTGAGCCCGTCGAACCATGAGAACCTCATCCTTCGACGGGCTCAGGATGAGGCCGGCAATGATCGTTATATGTGTTGTCCGGGAGCGGCCGGTTCAACCTCGAGCGTTACGCCGCGGCGCCATCGCGCGCCGCTTCTTCCTTGAGCCAGTCGCGGAAGGCGGAAGCCGCCCGGCGCAGCTTCCGGTCGGTCGGCGTCACGAGATAATAGCTGTATCGCTCGAGCCGTAGCGTAAAGGGCAGCGCAAGCCGGCGCGCGGCCACATCGTCGGCGACCAGTTCCGGGCAACCCAGTGCTACGCCCTGGCCGTCGATGGCGGTCTGCAGACGCACATTGGTGTCGTCGACGATCAGATGCTGCGCGCCGCTGTTCTCGTCGATATGGGCAAGGCGGCACCAGAGCTGCCAGTTCGTGCGGTCCTCCTCGTGCAGAACGATATGCTTCGCGAGATCTGCGGGTCGACGCAGGTTGCGCAGCAGTTTTGGACTGGCGACGGGCGCAAGATCGCAACGCACCAGCGGTTCCGACACGGCGTCGGGCCGCGGATCGGCGCGCCATTCGACGGCGAGATCGATCTCGCCGCTCGCAAGATCGGGCGAGGCGGTCGTGTGAATGAGCCGCAGTTCGACGCCGGGCGCCGCCTGCCAGAAACGCGCCAGCCGCGGCGCCAGCCATTTCAGCGCGAAGTAAGGACGCAGCGCGACGCTGACCCGGCCGGGTGCGTGGCTCTCGCGGATTTCGGCGAGCCCGCGCTCGAGCCCGCGAAACGCATCGGCTGCGCTGGCGGCGAGGCGGCGGCCCGCGTCTGTGAGGACGAGGCCGCTGCCGGTGCGCCGGAACAAGGCGGTGCCGAGTTGCTGTTCGAGTGCGCGAAGCTGATGGCTGACCGCCGACTGGCTGACATGCAGTTCGGCCGCGGCGCGCGTCACGTTCAGATGCCGCGCCGCCGCCTCGAAGGCGCGCAAGGCGGTCAGCGGCAGGGTCTCGCTCATCGGCGATAAGCATGAACTGAATTCATGGCGTTATGATGAATCATCCCTGTGGCTGCCGCAAGATCAGGCCTAGGATCGAGGCTTCTCATTCCGCCATCGCCCCGAACCATGAGCGGGCCTTATGGCGGCAACCCGCCGCGGCACGGCGCGAAGGCAAGGGAGACGGACCATGGAACTCAAGGGCTTCTGGGCGGACCTGCAGAAGGAAGTGATGGCGCATCCGTTCACGGCGCATCCGGTCTACAAGGACATGGCGGCCGGCACGCTCAAGCGCGAGACGATCGGCGAACTGATGGCGCAGCTCAAATTTTGCGTCACGGAAGGGATCGGCGCGCTGGCGCTGATCATTCCGCAGGTGCCGCGCGACCTGAAAGCGGAGATGGCGGAAAACGTGTTCTACGAGCTGAAGGGTACGAAGAAGATGCCGGCCCACTGGCTGCTCGCGATCCGCACCGGGGCCGCCGCGGGATTCACCGAAGACCAGATCGATGCCAAGCCGATGATGGCCGAAACCAAAGTCTATCCCGATACCGTCTCGGCCTACGCACTGCGCGGCCGCTGGCTCGAGGCGCTGAGCTTCGTTGCGATCGGCATCGAGGATCTGTTCCACGACTATTCGCGCGCGACCGCGCAGGCGCTGCGCGACAAATACCAGTTCGACGACGCGGCGGCCTATTACTTCGACATCCATGTCGGCGCCGACGAGGCGCATGGCGCGACCGGCTGGAACGCAGCGATCGAATTCGCGAAGACCGACGAGGAAAAGCAGCGGGTGCGCCGCGCCGCGCTCGAGGGCCGCAACATGTGGTGGAACATGTATTCGGCGGTCTACAAGAAGGGCGAAGGCAGGGATGCGCCCTATCTGCGCTTCGAGGCGTGAGGGCTGACGTCCTCATGGTTCGCCCTTCGACAAGCTCAGGGCGAGGCTCACCATGAGGACGAGTAGGAACATTTCAGTATCTTCGGGCTCATCCTGAGCCTGTCGAAGGATGAGGCTGCAATCCGGGCGCATTGCCGCGACCCTTGGTCGCTGATCCGCAAGTGTGCGGGCGGCGGTTGAGCCCTCTATAATGCGGTCATGCCGTCGCGTCTTGCCATCATCATCGCCGCCTGCGTCTTTCTGCTCGCGGCGCTCGGCGTTGCCGCCTATGTCGTTATCGAGCTGCGCGACCGCCCGGCCGCCAGCGGCGGCGGTGACGGCTCGCTGCTGCCGGCCACGCTGGGTGGTCCATTTTCGCTCACCGACCATACCGGCCGCACGGTCACCGAGGCGGATTATGCCGGCAAGTACCTGCTGGTCTTTTTCGGCTTCACCCATTGCCCGGATATCTGCCCGACGACGCTGAACCAGGTCGCGCTGACGATGCGCGCGCTCGGCGACCGGGCGGCACAAGTGCAGCCCTTGTTCGTCACCGTCGACCCCGCGCGCGATACGCCGGCGGCGATGGCCGAGTATGTCGCGCTGTTCGATGCCGGCATCGTCGGATTGACCGGCACCGAGCAGGAAATCGCCGATATCGCGCGCGCCTACCGGGTGCATTACGCCAGGGCCGAGATCGAAGGCGCACCCGACGATTACATGATGGATCATTCGGTGCTGCTCTATCTCATGGGCCCGGACGGGAATTTCCGCCGGCTGTTCCGGCCGGACGACAAGCCCGAGGACATGGCGGATGCCATCGTCGAACAGATCGCAGAGGACGAATGACCCGACTGCTGCACATTACTGCGCTGTTCCTACTATTCGTCGCCGGCAGCGCCGCCGCGCATTACGACGAGATTGGCGGGTTGCAGATCATCCATCCCTGGGCACGCGCGACCGTGCCGAGCGCTTCGAACGGCGTCGTCTATGTTGCCATTGCGAACGAGGGCGAGACGCCGGACCGGCTGATCGCCGTCGAAACGGCGATCGCCGAGCGCGCCGAGCTGCATACCGTGCTGATGGAGGACGGCGTTGCCAAGATGCGCGCGATCGAGGCGATCGAACTGGCGCCGGGCGAAACCGTGCTGCTCGAACCGGGCGGCGATCACATCATGCTGTTCGGATTGAAGGGCCCGCTGATCGAAGGCGAGACGCTTGCATTGCGGCTGATCTTCGAGGTTGCGGGTCCGATCGATATCGAACTGACCGTCGAGGCGGTCGGCGCCGATGGCGACGATCATGGAGACCACGACGCGACGGAGTGAGTTCCGGCGAAGCGAAAAGCGGCCACCGGCCAGCGGTGCCGGACTGGCGATCGATGCGGGGGGTTGCCCGGTGGGGCCTACCCCTCCAGCGCGCGCAGATGGCGGATCGGCCGGCCGGGCGCGACAGCGGATGCCGCATTGACGATCGCGCCGGCATCGATGCCATAGCGTTTGTAGAGCTCGGCAATCGAACCGGTCTGGCCGAAATGCTCGACGCCGAGCGGTTTGACGCGATGGCCCATCACCGAACCGAGCCAGGAGAGGCCGGTCGGATGCCCGTCGAGTACACTAACGAGGCCGGCCTCGCGCGGCACGCGGGCCAGCAGCCGTTCGACATGGGCGATTGCATCCGCCGCACCGCGCTGGCGCGCGCGCTCGGCGGCATGCCAGCCGGCATTGAGCCGGTCGGCCGAGGTGACCGCGAGTACGCCGACGCCCGGCCGGTCTTCGGCGATCAGTCCGGCCGCCGTCATCGCCTCGGGTGCGACCACGCCGGAATAGGCGATCACGATCTCGCAATTGGGGCCCGGCGGGCGCATCCAGTAACCGCCGTCGATGATTGCGCTGCGGAGGTCCTCGTCCAGTATGCGTTGGGGCTGTTCGATCGGCCGGGTCGAAAGCCGCAGATAAACCGAACCGCCGGTTTCGTCGCGCAGCCAGTTCCGTTCGCACTCGCCCGAGCCGTCGCGCTGGATGTAGTCGAGCGACCAGCCGAGGATCGCGGCCAGCTCGTCGGCGAAAGCCGGCTCGAACATCGCAAGCCCGTCCTGCGCCATGCCGATCAGCGGCGTCGAGATCGACTGATGCGCGCCACCTTCCGGCGCGAGCGTAATGCCCGATGGCGTTGCGACCAGAATGAAGCGCGCCTCCTGATAGCAGGCATAGTTGAGTGCATCGAGCCCGCGCTGGATGAAAGGGTCATAGAGGGTACCGATCGGCAGGAGCCGTTCGCCGAACAGCGAATGGGAAAGGCCGAGCGCCGCCAGCATGAGAAACAGATTGTTCTCGGCGATGCCGAGCTCGACATGCTGACCGCCCGGGCCCATCTCCCATTTCTGTGCCGAGACGACATGCTGGAGGCGGAACATGTCGGGGTTCTCGCTGGCGCGATAGACGCCTCGCCGGTTCACCCAGCCGCCGAGATTGGTCGAGACCGTCACGTCGGGCGAGGTCGTGACGATGCGCGATGCAGCGTCGCTGTCGCCGCGTGCCAGACCGGTCAAGAGCCGGCCGAACGACTCCTGGGTCGAGGCGACGCGCTGCGCCTCGATTTCGAGCGATGCGGGCACCTTTATGCGCGGCGCCGCATGGCGGCGTGGCCCCTGTCGGTCGAATGGGACCGATTTCAGGAAGGCGTCGAGCCGCGCTTCCTCGATGTCGAGCCCTTCGAAGCGGTCCCATTCATGACCCTCGCGCACACCGCATTGCGTGCGGAATTCGGCCATCTGCGTTTCGTTCATCAGGCCGGCATGGTTGTCCTTGTGACCGGCGAACGGCAGACCGTAACCCTTGATCGTATAGGCAATGACGCAGACCGGGCGATCGTGGTCGATCGCACCCAGCGTTTCGAGGATCG
>JBBDWX010000095.1:0-6286 GCA_040902665.1 Dongiaceae bacterium | reverse complement strand
AGATTCTTGAAAAAATCGAAGAGCTTAAGATCGTTTCTGATGGCAAAGAGTGTGAGCCCCACCAGGAAGATCAACCCGACTCGAAATGCCCATTCCTGCGCCCGGATGGCCATCGGCCGCCCTCTTACCGCTTCATAGGCGTAGAAGGCCAAGTGGCCACCGTCGAGCATAGGGATGGGAAAGAGATTGAACAAGCCAAGCATGATCGAGATAAACGCTGCGAACCCGATCAGCTGCACGATCCCTTCCTTTGCGATATCGCCGGCCATCTTGCCTATACGAATTACACCGCCGATTTCATCGGCGGGCCGTGTTCCCTCGACGATCTGCCAGAGCGCTTCGAGAATTCGTCCTGACGTTTGCCAGCTTTCGACTGCGGCAGCGCCGAATGCACCGGCCGCCCCGTATGTTCTCGTTTCTGTTTCCCCGGCGGGACCGATTCCCAAACGCCCGACCCGGTGCACATTGCCGAAATTGTCGGTAATCTCGACAACGCGCGGTTCGATCGGGATCGTTTGCGTTGCCCCGTCGCGCTCGAATGTCAGTTCAAGCGGCTGATCCAGACCGAACTGCACGATTTCGGCGACTTCCTGAAAGCTCTCGATCAGCGTCCCGTCAATCGCGACGATTCGGTCGCCGGTCTGCAACCCTACTTCGGCTGCCACGGAATCGGCTTGCACTTCGCCGATGACTGCAGCCGTAAACGGCTGACCGTAAGACAAATAGAGAATTCCGAGAACGAGGATTGCAAAGATGTAGTTCGCAACCGGACCCGCGACGACAACGGCACTGCGACGGGCGAGAGACTTATGGGCAAAGGAACCCGATCGTTCGGTCTGGGTCAGCGGCCGGGTCGTCCCGTCCGCCTCCTGCGTTTCGTCGCTTTCGCCGAACATTTTTACGTATCCGCCCAGCGGCAGCAGGCTGAATTTCCAGCGCGTGCCGTGCTTATCGTTGAATCCGAACAGTTCCTTGCCGAACCCGATCGAAAAAACTTCGACTTGCACGCCGACCGCGCGGGCAACCAGGAAGTGACCGAGCTCGTGGACAAAGACCACAACGGTAATGACCGCCAGAAAGGCGAGCGCATAGAGAGGAAACGCGGTGAGAAACTCGATCATCGTGCGTTATACCAATCGTGTGTTAGGAAACGGTCCAGCCGGCTCCGGGGGACAGGGTGTGCCGCATGAGCGGTAATTGATCAATGGCCGGATCGGCGCCCGATCGCAGCCCAGGCCCGTTCACGCGCAGCCTGATCGATCTCGTCAACTTCGATCAGCGTCGACGGTGATCGTGCCGGCGCATGTTCGAGGCAATTTTCAACGACCCGGCAGATGTCGGTAAAGCGGATACGTTCGTCAAGGAAGGCTGCCACAGCGACCTCGTTGGCGGCATTGAGCACGGTCGTGGCCCCACCCCCTTGCCGCAAGGCATCGCGCGCCAATGCAAGGGACGGGAATCGAGCTAAATCAGGCGGTTCAAAGGTTAGGTTCCCGATCCGTGCGAGGTCAAGCCGGGCCGATGGCGCAGCAATCCGGTTGGGCCAGCCGAGTGCATAGGCAATTGGCGTACGCATATCCGGCGTCCCCAGCTGGGCGAGGACCGAACCGTCGATGTAGCTGACCAGGCTGTGGACGACCGATTGCGGGTGGACCAGAACCTCGATCCGCTCCGAGGGCATGTCGAACAGGTGTCGTGCTTCGATCAACTCAAGACCCTTGTTCATCATGGTCGCCGAATCGACCGATATCTTGGCTCCCATTCGCCAGTTCGGATGAGCGACCGCCTCGGCCGGCGTAACCCGGCTCATGCTTTCCAGGTCCATGGTCCGGAACGGGCCGCCTGATGCCGTCAGGATGATCTTCTCGATGGCGTCCCGGCGCCGCGCGTCGAGCACCTGGAATACCGCGCTATGCTCGGAATCAACCGGCAGAAGCTGGGTCCGGTTTCGGGCGACCTCGTCCATGACCAGATCGCCGGCGCAGACCAAACATTCCTTGTTGGCGAGCGCCACGATCGCCCCCTGACGAATGGCTTCGAGCGTGGGTCTGAGCCCGGCAGCACCCACAATGGCAGCCATCACCCAGTCCGCAGGGCGTGCCGCCGCCTCTGCCATCGCCTCGGCGCCCGCTGCGGCCTCGATGCCACTGCCTGAAAGGGCCTCCTTGAGTGCGCCGTAGGCGCCGGTGTCGGCGACCACCGCCAACCGGGCACCGACGTCGCGCGCCATCTGCGCAAGCGACACAGCGTTGCGGCGGGCGGTCAACGCGACCACTTCGTAGCGCGCCGGGTCCCGTCGAATGAGATCGACGGTATTGGCGCCAACCGATCCTGTCGCCCCAAGTATGGAGACCCGGCGCATATCGGGCCGCCGGTTCGGTATCGGTGCAGGAACTACGACCATGCCAGCGCGTCCCCGACAAAGAGGTAGATGGCCGCCACGAATAGCGCGGCGGCCAGCAGGGCATCGATTCGATCGAGGACGCCACCATGACCCGGGACGAGCCAGCCGCTGTCTTTGACGCCCACATGACGCTTTATCGCGGATTCAGTGAGGTCCCCGGCCTGTCCCACCAGCCCGATGCCGAGGCCGGTCAGCCCGAGAAGGCCAGCCGCCGGGGCACCCGGCCAGAACAAACCGAACAGCACGCCCACGATTGCGGGCGCTGCCATCGCGCCGGCCAAGCCCGCCCAAGTCTTGTTCGGGCTAATCCTTGGCGCAAGTCGAGGCCCGCCGATCAGCTTTCCCGCCGCATAGGCACCTGAATCGGACGCCCACACGCTGAACAGCAGCCAGAACAGCGCGGCAAATCCGGCTTCCGGCATCAGCCGGAGCAAAACCAGAGCCAGCGCTCCGAGACCAATATAGATTACGCCTGCGCCAAGCAGCAGGCGCCGGCCAAGCGGCGCATTGCGCGTTGCGACCGCCACGCTGGCGATCGCTGCAATTGCGACGACAAGCAACGCGGCACCGCTGCCTTCGATGAACAGCGCCAGACAGCCGCCCGCTGCGATCAACGGCGCCAGGATCGTCGTGATCCAGCCGTCGGGAATGGTCATGCGCTGCCATTCCCATAGCGCAAGCCCGGCAAGTCCGGTGATGGCGATTGCCCATAGCAGGCCGCCCGCCCAGGCAAGACCGAGCGCCACCGGCATCAGCACCGCCGCGACAATCAGGCGCCGCGACAGGGCCGAGGGATCAGCCGCTGGCACCGTATCGACGCTCACGGCCGTGATACTCATGCAGGGCGTGTTCCAGATCATCTTTGGTAAAATCGGGCCAGAACCGGTCGAGGAAGACCAGTTCGGCATACGCGCCCTGCCAGAGCAGGAAATTGCTGATCCGTTTTTCGCCGCTGGTGCGGATGATCAGATCGGGATCGGGAATGCCGGCGGTCAACAGGCGCGAGGTAACGGCGGCCTCGTTTACCGCTTCCGGCTCGAGCAGTCCGGCACGAACATCTTCGGCGATGCGGCGCGCGGCGCCGGCGATTTCGGCACGCGCACCATACGAGAGTGCGATGACGACCGTCAGGCCACGATTGGATGCCGTCTCCTGTTCTGCCTGTTCGATCAACGCGACGATCTCCCGATCGAGCCGGTCGCGATCGCCGATTACTTTCAACCGCACATCGGATTCCTGCAGTGTCCGAAGTTCCCTGCGCAGATAGAGACGCAACAGTGCCATCAGATCGTCGACCTCGGCCGGCGGCCGATTCCAGTTCTCCGACGAGAAGCTGAATAGCGTCAAATAGCCGATGCCTAGTTCTGCGGCGCCGACGACCGCGCGCCGGGCCGCTTCGGCGCCACGGTGATGGCCGGCCGTGCGCGGCAAGCCACGCGCCTTCGCCCAGCGCCCGTTGCCATCCATGATGATGGCTACATGGGTGGGCGGTGGCGGCGCCTCGGATTTGCGCAGCGCCTCCATCAGACTTGCATGATCTCCTGTTCCTTCTGGACGAGTGCGTCGTCGACTTTCTTCACATGCTCGTCGGTTGCCTTCTGCACCAGGTCGGCCTGATGGCGATGTTCGTCCTCGGACATCTTGCCGTCTTTTTCCAGTTTTTTGAGCTGCTCCATGGCATCGCGCCGTACATTACGAACGGCAATTCGCGCCGTCTCGGAGTACTTATGCGCAATCTTGCCAAGTTCCCGACGGCGATCCTCGCTCAGTTCCGGAATCGGTACGCGGACCAGCTGCCCGTCGGCGATCGGATTGAGACCAAGTCCAGCTTCGCGAATTGCCTTTTGGACCGACACCACCAGCCCACGATCCCAGACCTGGACCGTGATCATGCGCGGCTCGGGCACGTTCACCGTGCCGACCTGGGTCAGCGGCATTTCGCTGCCGTAAGCACTCACCGTAATGGGATCGAGCAGATGGGCGGATGCGCGACCGGTGCGCAACCCGGCAAACTCGCGCCGTAGTGCCTCCAGAGCGCCGTCCATCCGGCGTTGCGTGTCTTTGAGGTCGAACCCTGGCATGACGATCCCCACCCCTCCTCAGTCCGAGATGATCGTGAAGCGGCCGTTCCCCGCCATGACATCGGCAAACGCCCCGCTCTGATGTATCGAGAAAACTAGGATCGGAATATGGCTTTCCCGAGCCAGACTGATGGCTGTTGCATCCATCACCTTGAGATCCCGGGACAGCACTTCGAGATAGCTCAACCGGTCGTAGCGCTGGGCGTCCGGATTGCGCGTCGGATCGGCGCTGTAAACGCCGTCTACCTTCGTACCCTTGAGCAGCGCGTCGCAACCCATTTCCGACGCACGCAGCGCCGCCGCCGTATCTGTCGTAAAAAACGGGTTGCCTGTGCCGGCCGCGAAAATGACGATACGGCCCTTCTCGAGATGCCGGATGGCGCGCCGCCGGATATACGGCTCGCAAACGGTCGCCATCGGAATTGCGGAGAGCACGCGGGTCGGTATGCCGGCCTGTTCGAGCGCGTTCTGCATGGCGAGCGCGTTAATGACGGTCGCCAGCATTCCCATGTAGTCGGCACTGGCCCGCTGCATCCCCTGCGAGGCACCGGCAACACCCCGAAAAATGTTGCCGCCGCCGATGACCAGGCAGACCTCGATGCCAAGGCGATTGACCGCGGCGACTTCGGTAGCGACGCGATTGACCGTATCGGGGTCGAGTCCGAATTCGCCCGGGCCCATCAGGGCCTCGCCGGAGATCTTCAGAAGGACGCGCCGGTAGGCCTGGCTGGCCGGCTTGTCGGTGTCGGGTTCAGCCTTGGAGTCCGGCATGGTCGCGGGCGATCCCTCTCAGCAACGGGCACGGCGCCAAATCGCTCCCGGAGCCACCGAACGGCGGCCCGGAGCAGGCCCCGCCATCATACACGAAACGCCGGCCGGCCAACCGGGGACACCTGGAGGCCGGCCCGCGGGGAACCTCAGGCGTCCCCTTCCGCGTCGCGCGGCACGCCCTCGCCCAGAACCAGCCGACGGAACCCGGCAACCTCGACCGGCGCGCCCACCGTCTTCGCCAGGTCTTCGACCACTTTTTTCACGCGGCTCTCACCATCGACCACGTAGACCTGCTCGAGCAGCACGACGTCCTCGTAATATTTGCGCAGCCGACCTTCGACCATCTTCTCGGCGATCTCCTGCGATTTGCCGGAGGTCTTCGCCTGCTCGATCAGCACCGACCGTTCGCGCGCAACCAGCGCCGGGTCGAGATCGGCGACCGACACCGACTGTGGATTCGTGGCCGCCACATGCATCGCGATCTGACGCGCCGTCTCGGCGAGTTTGTTCTTGTCGCCACTCGATTTGAGCGCGACCACGACCCCGATCTTGCCGAGACCCGGCGCGATCGCATTGTGCACATAACTGGCGATGACCCCGCCCTCGACCGACAGACGCTCGAGCCGCCGCAGGGTCATGTTTTCACCGATCTTGGCGATCAGCTGCGTCAACGCCTCCTCGACTGTCCGGCCGTCGCCCATCTTGCTCGCCTTCAAGGCATCGACATTGTCGACCTTGAGGCCAAGCGGCGCCGCCGCGCGGAGGAAGCCCTGAAACTCCTCGTTGCGCGCGACAAAGTCGGTTTCAGAATTGAGTTCGACCAACGCTGCATCGCCGCCATCGACGACGGCCCCAACGAGACCTTCCGCCGCAACCCGGCCGGCCTTCTTGGCGGCCGCCGCAAGGCCCTTCTTGCGCAGCCAGTCGACGGCGCCTTCGAGGTCTCCGGATGTTTCGGTGAGCGCCTTCTTGCAATCCATCATGCCGGCGCCCGACATCTCGCGAAGCTGTTTCACGAGCCCTGCGCTGA
>JBBDWX010000094.1:0-6305 GCA_040902665.1 Dongiaceae bacterium | reverse complement strand
AGAATCTGAGCATGCCCGTGATGATCGTAACCGGCGGCGGGCGCGGCATCGGGGCCGCGATCGCGGAAGGCGCCGGGCGCAAGGGCTGGGATGTCGCGGTCAATTACCGCACGGAGAAGGCGCGCGCCGAGGCGGTGGCCGATGCGATCCGCAAGAGCGGCCGCAAGGCAATCGCGGTGCAGGCCGACGTTGCCAGCGAGCCTGACATTCTGCGTCTCTTCGAGACCGTCGATCGCGAGCTCGGCACCGTCGGCGCGCTGGTGAACAATGCCGGCATCGATATCGAGAATCTTCTTGCCGACGTGCGCCTTGCCGATATCGAGCAGATCTTTCGCGTCAACGTCTACGGCCCGATGCTCTGCGCGCGCGAGGCGGTGAAGCGCATGTCAACCACGAAGGGCGGCAAGGGCGGCGCGATCGTCAATATCGGCTCGGTCGCCGGCCGCACCGGCGGCATGAAGAAGGGCGGTGCCTATGCGGCCTCCAAGGCCGCCGTCGATACCTTCACCCGCGCGCTCGCCCTCGAAACCGCCCAGCAGGGGGTGCGCGTTTCCTGCGTCCGGCCGGGGCTCACCGATACCGAAATGTTCGGCGATGCGAACCAGCGCGCCGAGGCCCGCGAGTATGCGAAAACCGGCGCCCCGATGGGCCGGATGGGCCGGGCGGACGAAATCGCCGGGCTCGCGCTCTGGCTCTGCTCGGACGAGGCGACCTATGTGACCGGCTTCAGCTACGACGTCAGCGGCGGGCGGTAGACCCCTCAAAATTCCCCCCCCCGCCGCGAGCGGGCGCGGCCGGCCGCGACGTGCGGGGCCGCGAGGCGGGTGCGACAGTCTCGCCATGGAATCCCGCGCCGCCAGGGTGCATGATCGGTCGGGAAACGCCATTCGGGAGCCGGCCATGGTCGAACTGACCCCGCAACAGATCGCGCAGTATCGCGAAGACGGATTTCTCATCCTCGATCGGCTGATCGAGCCGGACTTCGCCGCCCGCGTCGCTGCGCGCTTCGAGAAGCTGTTTCGCGGCGAGTTCGAGGCGGGGCTCCTGCCGGACGAGTGGAACTGGAAGTTCGGTCGCGACCGCGAAGATCTCACGCGCCAGATCTGCAACGCCTGGCGCTCGGATTACACGGTCGCGAGCCTGGTTCTGAGCGCCGAGATCGGCCGGATGGTCGCCCAGCTCGAGAACTGGCCCGGTGTGCGCATCTCACAGGACAACATCATCTGGAAGCCGCCCGGCGCCCGCCCGCTCGGCTTCCACCAGGACGACAGCTATAACGGCTGGATCGTGCCCGCGCGCATGGCGAGCTGCTGGATCGCGCTCGATCGCACGACGGCGGCCGGCGGCACCGTCGAATATGTCCGCGGCTCGCATAAATGGCCGATCTCGCCGCCGATCGGCGAGTTTCACGGGCCGGTGGATTACCGCAAGGCGCTGCGCCTCGCAGCCGAGAAAGTCGGCATTGCCGATATCGATCTTGTGCCCGTCGAAGTGCCGGCCGGCGGCTGTGCCTTCCATCATGGCGGCACCTGGCACGGCTCCGATACCAACAAATCCGACCGTGCGCGGCTCGCGGCGGTCGCCCATTGCATGTCGTCGGAAGCGACCTTTCACCCGACCAGCAAGAGCTACATCTACAACCGCTACAAGCGGCCCGGCGATCTCACGATGGACGAGGGTTTCTTCCCGGTGCTGTGGCGCAAGGACGGCTATCGCACGCCCTGGCTCGACGAATATTGCCGGCAGGGTTCGGCGGCCGAACTGCCCGCACAGAAGCTCGCCTCGGCGCGCTAGAATGCGCGACAGCCGGCATGGCGCACCGTCATATCGGTTCAATCAGGCGCTAGCGCGTTGATTCAGCAACGAGGTCGCCCGATGTTTCACGTGAAACATGCTTTCTCGGTCCGATGCTGACCGGACGCTGCCAGTGCGGCGCCGTGCGCTACACGTTCTCGGGCGAACCGATCGCGCTCTATGCCTGTCATTGTCTCGAATGCCGCAAGCAATCGGCCTCGGCCTTCGGCATGTCGCTGATCGTGCGGCGCGACGATTTCCGTCTTGCGCAGGGCCTTCCGTCCTCCTGGGTGCGGCCGGCCGATAGCGGGCGGCATCTGCGCTGCTGGTTCTGCCCCGATTGTGGCTCAAGGCTCTGGCACGACAGCGAACCGGCCGGCGAAACCATGAGCATCAAGGGCGGATCGGTCGACCAGCCGGTCGATTTCGCGACCGCCATCCATATCTGGACCGACCGCGCGCTGCCGGGCTTCCAGGTACCCGAAGGCGCGCAGCATTTTCCGGGCGAGCCGCCGGATGAATGAGCGGAAATCGGTCTAGGCCGGCCCGGTGGCGCGTTCGCTGTAGAGCGCTGTGCTCACATATTTGAGGCCGCTGTCGCACATCACGGTGACGATCGTCGCATCCGATCCGAGCTTCATGCCGAGTGCGATCGCCGCGACGAGATTGGCGCCGGTCGACGTGCCGGCGAACAGCGCGTCGGTGCGTGCCAGTTTTCGCGCCATTGCCATCGCTTCGTCGGTCGACACGGTCGCGATTTCGTCGGCGAAGCCGGACTGCCAGAGCGGTACCACGAAACCCGCGCCGACGCCCTCGATCTTGTGGCTGCCGGTCTTGCCGCCCGACAGCACGGCCGATTCTGCCGGTTCGACGGCGACGATGCGAATGTCGGGCTGGTGGCGACGCAGACCCTCGGCAACGCCCCGAACGCTGGCGGCCGTTCCGGTCGATTGCACGAAGGCATCGATCCGGCCGCCGGTCTGCGCCCGGATCTCCTCTGCCATCGCGTGATAGGCGGCGAGCTGATCGCTGTTGTTGAGCTGATCGGTCCAGAACGCGCCGGTTTTCTCGGCGATCTCGCGCGCCGCCGCGATCATGTTGCGCGTCAGCGCCGCATCCATGCCGCCGCTTTCACTCGGCACGATGGTCAGCTCGGCGCCGAGTGCGGCCATATGATTGCGTTTCTCGACACTGAACGCATCGGAGGTGACGATGCTGAGCGGATAACCGCGCGCAGCACAGACAAAAGCGAGCGAAACGCCGGTGCTGCCGCCGGTATATTCGACGACGCGACCGCCGGGTTTCAGCCGTCCGGTCCGTTCGCCGGCCTCGATCATGGCGAGCGCCATGCGATCCTTCATGCTGCCGGTCGGATTGGCGCCTTCGATTTTGATCAGGATGCGCGCGCAACCCGGCGGCACAATGCCGGCAAGTTCGAGCAGCGGCGTGTTGCCGATGCGCTGCAGAACAGAGCGATCGATACCGGGATCGTCGGACATGGGTGCGTACAATGCCGCTCAGTGATGTCCCGATTGATGCAGGATCTCGTCCGCCATGCCGGTTTCGTAGGCAATGCCCGCGGCGGTAATCGTCGCCGCTTTCGGGAAATCGGTCTTCACCAGCCCCTTGCGTTCGAGCGCGGTCCAGACTGCCGGGTTGGAAAGCCCGGTCGCGTCCTTGCCCGCGACCGTCGCATCGCCGAGATGGAAATGATCGCCATGGGCATGCGGCAGGCTGGTGACCAGCCGCTCGCCGGGTGTTTCCCCATCCTTCGAGAAATTGTCGAGCTTCGCGATCGCCTGCAACAGGGTGAGCGTCTTGAGCTGAAGCGCGTTCAGCTTCAGCGGGTTGATCTTGGGCGGCATGAGTTCGAATCCCATTGTTCGATAATTCGGATTGACGTATTACGCCAAATCATACCTCGTCCTGAGCCTGTCGAAGGACGAGGTTTTCGTCCTCATGGTTCGACAAGCTCACCATGAGGACAATCGGGCGGGTCGGCCGTGACCCTGGCGCCTCAGTCCCGGAAATTCACATATTGCAGCGGCTGTTCGATCTTGAGGCCCTTGACCAGCGCGATTGCGTCCTGAAGATCGTCGCGCTTCTTGCCGGTGACACGCAGTTCGTCGCCCTGGATCGAGGCCTGCACCTTCATCTTCGAATCCTTGAGCGCCTTCACGATCTTCTTCGCGAGGTCGGAGGCGATGCCCTGTTTCACGGTGACGACCTGCCGGACCATGTTGCCCGATGCCTTTTCGGGATCGCCGAATTCGAGCGCACCGGCATCGAGCTTGCGCCGGGTGAAGTAGCCCTTCAGCAGCTCGTGCATCTGTTTCATCTTGAGGTCGTCGTCGGCGACGAGCGTGATGACGTTCTCCTTGCGCTCGACCGTGGATTTCGAGCCTTTGAAGTCGAACCGGGTTTCGATTTCGCGGCGCATCCCGTTGAGCGCGTTCTCGACCTCGGCAAGGTCGGTCTTGGACTGGATATCGAATGTCGGCATGGCTTGTCTCCCTTTACCGGGCGATTATCGCGCGTTCGATGCGCGGCAGCCAGTAGCCCAGCGTCACGGCGCGGACCACGAAGAACAGCATCAGCGCGCCCCACAGCCCGTCATTGCCCCAGACGGGCAGCAGGGCCCAGACCGCGGCAAGATAGACGGCGAGCGAGATCAGCATGCCGTTGCGCATCTCGGCGGTGCGCGTCGCGCCGATATAGATGCCATCGAGCATGAAGCTCCACACACCGAGCAGCGGGATCGCGGCCGCCCACAGCAAATAGGTGCGCGACGCCGCCCGCACGGCGGGATCGACGGTCATCACGTCGATCAGAACCGGCCCGACCAGGACGATCGCCAGGCTGGCAAGACCCGCGAGCAGGGCCGCCCACAATGTCGTATCGAAGATGGCCTCGCGATAGCGCAGCCGGTCGCGCGCGCCGCTAGCGCGCCCGCCCCGCGCCTCGGCCGCCCAGGCGAATCCGTCGAGTCCATAGGCCAGCAGGCCGAAGATGTTGTAGAGCACCGCATTGGCGGCCAGCGTCAGATCGCCGAGCTCGGTCGATTTCACCGTGAACCAAGTGAAGGCGATCAGCAGCGCGACTGTGCGCAGGAAGATATCGACATTGATGCGCAACAGCCGGCGCAGCTTGAGCGGATCGAACAAGGCAAGCGCGCGCAAGTTCCCGGCTTGCCAGGTGCCCGCCGGTACCAGGGCAACGCGCGCAATCACCAGCAATCCGCCGGCCAGCGCCAGATACTGCGCGATCACGGTCGCCCAGGCGACGCCGGCCACGCCCCAGTCGAAACCGAGCACGAACAGCAGGTCGAGCAGGATATTGGCACCGTTCAGCAGGATCTGGAGGAACAGCACCATGCCGGTGCGGCCGACGCCGAGCAGCCAGCCGAGCAGGACATAGTTGGCAAGCGCGGCCGGCGCGCTCCATATCCGGATCGTGAAATACTGTTCGGCCAGCGTTTCGGTCGCATCGCTCGCTTCGAACAGTTCGAAAGCCGCCCATCCGATCGGGCCCTGCAGCAGCATCAAAGGCAAAGCGAGCACGATCGCAAGCAGGAACGGCCGTGCAAGGGCGGCGGCAAGATCGCGGGCATCGCCGGCGCCGAAGGCCTGCGCGGTGATGCCTGTCGTTCCCATGCGCAGGAAGCCGAAACCCCAGAAGAGAAAACTGAACAGGGTCGCGCCGATCGCAACCGCGCCGATATGGATCGGCGTCGGCAATTGTCCGACCACGGCGGTATCGACCGCGCCGAGCAGCGGCTCCGATATGTTCGAAAGAATAATCGGCAGCGCGAGCGCCAGCACGCGGCGTTGGCGAGTTATGAACGCGGGGGTGAGGGGCATGTCACAATACTGTGCGTGCCGAACGCGACATTCTAATCAGGATAAGGGCGGCACACCCAAAACACGTCATGCCCGGGCGTGACCCGGGCATCCATCGATGGATCGCCGGGTAAAACCAGGCGATGACGAAAGGAGATGTCGTTCGACATCCGCTCACTGCGTCAGATAGTCGTAGGCCGAGAGCACATGCGTGCGCATGACGTGGAGAAATTCCTCGATCTCGACATGTTCGTCGGCGCCGCCCATGCCGCTCGGAATCGGCCCGTACACATAAGCGGGCACCCCCGCTTTGCGCCACAGCCGCGCATCGGTGCCGCCGAGCGAAACGATCGGTTTCGGCCGCGTACCGGTGAGATTCTCGACGTTGTTCTGCATCAGGCCGATCATCGTGCCGTGCGGGTCGCACCAGTAGCCGGCGGTGTGGTTGATCTCCTCGACACTGGCCTCGGGATGACGCGCGACGATCGCATTCACCTCGCGCATCACCGTTTCGCGCTCGACCCCGAGCGGCAGGCGAATGTCGAGTTCCAGCCGGCACTCGGCCGGAATCATGTTTACCTTGAGCCCGGCTTCCATTTTGCCGACATTGAGCGTGACGCGGTTGACGATGTCGGTCGCGCCCGCACCGAGTGCCCGATCCATCTCGACGCG
>JBBDWX010000093.1:0-1019 GCA_040902665.1 Dongiaceae bacterium | reverse complement strand
CGGCCGTGATCGCGGACAACGTCGGCGACAACGTCGGCGACTGCGCCGGCATGGCAGCCGACCTGTTCGAGACCTACGCGGTCACGGTGGTTGCGACCATGCTGCTCGCGGGCCTGATGATGCAAGAGCTCGGGGAAGCAGCGGTGCTCTATCCGCTGGTGCTCGGCGCCGTGTCGATCGTCGCCTCGATCGTCGGCACGTTCTTCGTCAAGACCTCCGAGGGCGGCAAGATCATGAGCGCGCTGTATCGCGGCGTGATCGTCTCGGGAGTCATCGCGGCAATCGCCTACTACCCGATCACGAAGTACATGCTGGGTGAGGCGGCGCTGCCGCTCTATTTCTGCGCGCTGATCGGCCTCGGCCTGACGGCGGCGATGATCGTCATCACCGAGTACTACACGGCGACCGAATACCAGCCGGTGCGCTATGTCGCGGAAGCCTCGCGGACCGGTCACGGCACCAACGTGATTGCGGGCCTCGCGGTTTCGATGAAATCCACCGCGTTCCCGGTGCTCGCAATCTGCGCGGCGATCTGGGGCGCCTACTCGCTCGCCGGTTTGTACGGAATCGCGATCGCGGCGACTGCGATGCTGTCGATGACCGGCCTGATCGTAGCGCTCGATGCCTATGGCCCGATCACCGACAACGGCGGCGGCATCGCCGAGATGAGCGGCCTGCCGAAGGAAGTGCGCAAGATCACCGACGCGCTCGATGCGGTCGGCAACACCACCAAGGCGGTCACCAAGGGCTACGCGATCGGCTCGGCCGGACTCGCGGCGCTCGTATTGTTCGCCGACTACACGCACAACCTCGAGATCGCGGGCAAGCTCGAGCTCTTCAGCCTGTCGGATCCGGCCGTGATCATCGGTCTTTTCATCGGCGGTCTGGTGCCTTATCTCTTTGCCGCGATGGCGATGGAAGCCGTCGGTCGCGCCGCCTCCTCGGTCGTGATCGAGGTGCGCCGGCAGTTTGCGGAGATCAAGGGCATCATGGAAGGCACGGCGAAGCCCGATTATTCG
>JBBDWX010000092.1:0-6343 GCA_040902665.1 Dongiaceae bacterium | reverse complement strand
CGCGCATCCCTTCCTGAACAACCACATTGTCAAACAGCAGCGCGCACGCTTTCTTCCGCGCCCCCTGAGGAGCCCGGTCGGCGTCGCGAGGAACGGGCTTATACGTGGCCCGCTCGGACGTGTCAAACGCTTTGTAAATCGCCATTTTTATCCACAGGAGGGGCCGTTTTGCGGCCTCAAGCCGGTGCCAAACCGGCCGCCCAGGATTGAACACAGATGGGCCATCCAGGCTGCCATTTCAAGGGCTTGGCGGGTGGCTGCGAATCGATCCGGTTTGTGGTCGGCTCAACTTGTCAAGCAGAAACTCAGAATTGGGCCACATCCTTTTGAGAGTAAAAGGAATTTTTGCCCAACTGTGGCATCTTTGATTGACAGGAGAATCGCCAGCATTCATGGTCGCTTGAGGGGCGCCGGATCGGGTATCCGACAGGATTTTGGGTCCGCCGCGAATATCGATCGAACCTGAAGCGGCGGGTCTTTCAGAAAGACTGCGCAACATTGGGTGTTTTTGGGGGAGGACGCCGGATTTTGCGCGAATCCTTGATGCGAACGACGCGGTCGCTGCGCGCCTTCGTCGCAACCGCCGGGCTCATCGCCGGCGCGGCAGCACTGCCGACAGCCTGGTTCCTGTTCAATGACGTGGCGGCCGAAACCGGCGCCGAATCCAGCCTGCCGTCTGCCCTGTCGACATTTCAGCCCGTCGCCCTGCCGACCATGGCAGCCCCGCTTGCCAATCCGATCGCGCCGGCGCTCGATTTCGATGCAGCGTTGAACGGCACCGCGCCGAACGATGGGGCGCCGAACGATGGGGCGCCGAACGATGGGGCGCCGAAAGATGGGGCGCCGAACGATGGGGCGCCCGACATTTCGGCCGACGCGCCGGCCGACATTACCGCCGCCGCACCGATTGCAGCGCCGCATCCCGCCCCGCGACCGATGCAGATCGCTGCGCTGCTCGTCGAACCGCCGTCGAAGCCTGCGCAGTTCGAATTCCCTGCGCCGTTCGAGTTCAGCGTCAATCTCGATTCGATGCGTCTCGATACGCTGGTCGACGATGCCGCGGTCGACGATGCCGCGCTCGATGCGGCTTCGCTCGATACCTACGGCCTCACGACCGAGGAAGTCAGCCAGATCGTCGAAGTGAAACCGGGCGACACGCTGATCGGGCTTCTGGTCGATGCCGGCGTCACGCAGGAAGACGCTTACGCCGCCGTGACCGCACTCGAACCGGCTTTCTCGCCGCGCGAATTGCAGCCGGGCCAGGCTGTCGAACTCACCTTCGCTTCGGCACAGATCGCCACACCGCAGGAGAGCGTCGACTTCCAGCTCGTCGGTCTTGCCCTGCAGCCGAGCGCCGAACGCGACGTTCAGGTCAATCGCAGTTTCGACGGATTGTTTACCGTCATGGAGATCGCGCATCCGCTGCAGCAGACGACGGTGCGCGGCATCGGCACGATCGAAACGAGCCTGTTCGAAACCGGCCTCGAAGCCGGCGTTTCGATTGCCGCTCTCACCGAAATGATCCGCGCCTTCAGTTTCGACGTCGATTTCCAGCGCGAGATCCAGCCGGGCGATGCATTCGAGATCGTCTACGATCAGTATCTCGACGAGAACGGCGACGTGGTGCGCACCGGCGACGTTTCCTATGTGTCGCTCACCCTCTCCGGCGAGATGCTCGAACTCTATCGCTACACACCGTCGTCCGGCATCTGGGATTTCTTCAACCCGAACGGCGAGAGCGTGCGCAAGGCGCTGATGCGCACGCCGATCGACGGCGCGCGGCTCACCTCGGGCTTCGGCATGCGCAAGCATCCGACGCTCGGCTACAACAAGATGCATCGCGGCGTCGATTTCGGCGCAGCGACCGGCACGCCGATCTACGCGGCCGGCGACGGCACGATCGAGAAGATCGGTGCGAATGGCGGCTACGGCAATTACATCCGCATCCGTCACAATTCGGAATACTCGACCGCCTACGCGCACATGAACGGCTTCGCCAAGGGCCTCGGCCAGGGCGACCGGGTGCGCCAGGGCGATATCATCGGCTATGTCGGTTCGACCGGCCGCTCGACCGGCCCGCATCTGCATTACGAAGTGCTGGTTGCGGGCGAGCAGGTCAATCCGCTCGACATCAAACTGCCCGCCGGCGAGAAGCTGGCCGGCGACGATCTCGAGAATTTCTTCGGCGCGCGCGACGTGATTGTGGCGTTGCGCGATACGCTGCGCCGCGGCGAGCAGATGCTGGCCGGCAGCCAGGGTACGGACTGCTATACGGTCGCCGAAGAACGCAGCTGCTGAACGGACGCCATTACGCCGCACCGGCGCATCTCGGCTAAATCAAACGAACAAGGGCGCGATCTTTCGGGATCGCGCCCTTGTTCTTTAATGAATCGAAATCGTGGATATCGACACAGGTATCCGAGCATCCAAAAGAAACGCCTCATCCTGAGCCCCCTGAGCTTGTCGAAGGGCGAAGGATGAGGCGGCTTGATCGTGAGGCCCTCATGGTTCGACGAGCTCACCATGAGGGTGTGACATATTCGGAACGACCCGTGGCGAAATCCTGTTTGTGTTACGCAGCCGCCGCGGCCACCGCTTCGCCGTTGATCGCGAGCTGTCCCTTGCTGACGCCGACCGTCACCGTGTCGCCGTCCTTGATGCGGCCTTCGAGGATGGTTTTCGCCAGCGGGTTCTGCAGTTCGCGCTGGATCACCCGCTTCAACGGCCGCGCCCCGTAAACCGGATCGTAACCCTTGTCGGCAAGCCAGTGCCGCGCCGCGGCATCGAGATCGAGCGCAATGCTGCGCTGCGCCAGCAGGGCCTCCAGATGCTTCACCTGGATGTCGACGATGCCGGCCATCTGCTCGCGCGTCAGCCGGTGGAACAGCAGGATCTCGTCGATGCGGTTGAGGAACTCCGGGCGGAAATGCGCCCGCACGATCTCCATCACCTGCGCGCGCACCGCGCTCGAATCCTGGCCTTCCGGCTGCGTCGCCAGAATGTCGCTGCCAAGATTCGAGGTCAGCACGATCAGCGTGTTGCGGAAATCGACCGTGCGACCCTGGCCGTCGGTCAGCCGCCCGTCATCGAGCACCTGCAGCAGCACGTTGAACACGTCGGGATGCGCCTTTTCGATTTCGTCGAACAGGATCACCTGATAAGGCCGCCGCCGCACCGCCTCGGTCAGCGCGCCGCCTTCCTCGTAGCCGACATAGCCGGGCGGCGCACCGATCAGCCGCGCGACCGAATGCTTTTCCATGTACTCCGACATATCGACGCGCAGCAACGCATGCTCGTCGTCGAACAGAAAATTCGCGAGCGATTTGGTGAGCTCGGTCTTGCCGACGCCGGTGGGCCCGAGGAAGATGAACGAGCCCATCGGCCGGTTCGGATCCTGCAATCCGGCGCGCGCGCGGCGAATCGCATCCGATACGGCACGGATTGCCTCCTCCTGGCCGATCACGCGTTCCTTCAGCTTCTCTTCCATCTTGAGCAGCTTAGCACGCTCGCCTTCCAGCATGCGGTCGACCGGAATGCCGGTCCAGCGCGAGACGACCGCGGCAATCTCGTCTTCGGTCACCACCTCGTTCAGGATCTGGTGTTCCTGCGCCGCCTCGGCCGCCGCAATCTTCTTTTCGAGATCGGGGATCATGCCATAGGCAATTTCGCCGGCCCGCGCGAGATCGCCCTTGCGCTGTGCCTGTTCGAGTTCGGCACGCGCCTGGTCGAGCTGTTCCTTGAGCTTCTGCGCACCGGCGAGCTTTTCCTTCTCTGCGCGCCAGGCCGCCGTCAGCTCGTTTGACTTCGATTCGAGTTCGGCGATTTCCTTTTCGAGTTTGGCCAACCGTTCCTTCGAGGCCGCATCGGTTTCTTTCTTGAGCGCCTCGCGCTCGATCTTGAACTGGATCAGCCGCCGGTCGAGCTCGTCGATTTCTTCCGGCTTGGAATCCATTTCCATGCGAAGGCGGCTTGCCGCCTCGTCGATCAGGTCGATCGCCTTGTCGGGCAGGAACCGGTCGGTGATGTAGCGGTTCGACAGCGTCGCAGCCGCGACGATCGAACCGTCGGTAATGCGCACGCCGTGATGCAGTTCATATTTTTCCTTGATGCCGCGCAGGATCGAGATCGTCTCCTCGACCGACGGCTCGCTGACGAAGACCGGCTGGAAACGCCGCGCCAAAGCCGCATCCTTCTCGATCCGCTTGCGATACTCGTCGAGCGTGGTTGCACCGACGCAATGCAGTTCGCCGCGCGCAAGCGCCGGCTTCAGCATGTTGGAGGCATCCATCGCGCCTTCGGCGGCACCGGCACCGACCAGCGTATGCAGCTCGTCGATAAAGAGGACGATCTCGCCGGCCGCCGCTGACACTTCCTGCAGCACGGCCTTTAACCGCTCCTCGAATTCGCCGCGATACTTCGCACCCGCGACCAGCGCGCCGAGATCGAGCGCCATCAAGCGCTTGTCCTTCAGCGTCTCCGGCACGTCGCCGTTGACGATACGCTGCGCCAACCCTTCGACGATCGCCGTCTTACCGACGCCGGGCTCGCCGATCAGCACCGGATTGTTCTTGGTGCGGCGCGACAGAACCTGGATGGTGCGGCGGATTTCCTCGTCGCGGCCGATCACGGGATCGATCTTGCCGTCGCGCGCTGCCTGGGTCAGGTCGCGTGCGTATTTCTTGAGCGCGTCGTAGCTGTCTTCGGCCGAGGCGGAATGTGCCTCGCGGCCCTTGCGCAGCTCGTTGATCGCCTTGTTGAGCCCCTGCGGCGTGACACCGTGCCGCTTCAGGATCTCGGCCGAGCGTGTGCCGCTCGCCAGTGCCAGCGCCAGCAACAGCCGCTCGGTCGTGACGAAACTGTCGCCCGCCTTGTCGGCGACCTGCTGCGCCTGGTCGAACAGCCGCGCCAGTTCCGGTGCCAGATAGAGCTGGCCCGCACCGCTGCCTTCGACCCGCGGAAGCTTGTCGATCTCGCCTTCGACCGCCTGCAGGACGGACGCGGCATCGCCGCCGGCGGCTGCGATCAGGTTCGCCGCCAGCCCTTCCTTGTCGTCGAGCAGAACCTTGAGAAGATGTTCCGGCGTCAGGCGCTGATGGCCGCTGCGCTGTGCCAGAGATTGCGCGTTCTGGATAAAACCGCGTGCGCGGTCGGTATATTTTTCGGGTTCCATACCTCTTGCCCTCCACCGTCCGCGCCCCGATCGGGCACGCGGTCAGCGATGCATTGTCCCATGCCGCCCGGCATCGCGGCCGCAGCGGTCAATCTCCATATAGTCCGTAGCAATATGGGAACAAGAGGGGCGGTGGGTCTGCGGGCGCGCAGAAAAGCGGCGCCGGTGGCGCGGCGCTGTATTCCATCCGGTCGGAAAAAGCTGCGGCTTTAGGTCGCGTCGCTGCCGGTCTCGTCCTGGTCGCCGCCCGCGTCGCCACTCTGGCTGCCGCCTTGGCCGCCGCCTTGGCCGCCGCCCGGGCCTCCATTGACCCGGCGGCGATTGCCGTTGGATGCGCCCGCTTCCATTTCGGCCTCGCCCTCGTCGCCCGGATCGGGCTGGTCGTGGCCGCTCGGGGTCCCGTCGCCGCCGCCCGGCCGGTTGCGTCCGTTCGGATCGCCGTGCGCGTTGATCAGCCGATAGTAATGCTCGGCATGCTGCAGGTAATTCTCGGCGGAAATCCGGTCGCCGGCCGCACTCGCATCGCGGGCCATGGCGAGGTACTTCTCGAGCACCTGATAGGCATTGCCGCGGACCCGGATATCGGGGCCGTTGCTGTCGAACGTCTGCTGCCGCGGCGACATATGCGGCTTGTTGTTGTTATTGTTATTGTTGTTGTTGCGGCCGCGGCCGCGCGAACGTCTCGCGTTGGGACCTTGTCTCATCCGTCGGTCTTGATGTTGTTGATCGTTCTTCTTCCCCGTCACCGCATCGAACCTTGCGGCGCAGCTATCGGCCCTGAACAACCGGCAGACTGAAGCTGGGAGTACAAACCCGGAGCCTTTGTCCTGCCATCCGGCAGAAACGGGGGCCGCAGCGGGTCCGGTAGTAACCTAGTCGGCCGACGCGTTTATTCCAAACGGTTTTTTCGGGCCCTTGCCGGCCACCAGGCAGCGTTCGACCCCGCCCAGATCGACCCGGATTGGGCCGACAGCAAGGCCGGCCCGGGCGAAAAGTTCCGCGACATCGGCAGCCTGCCCCTGTCCCAGCTCCACGACCGCGTGACCGCCGCTTGCCAGCAGGCCATCGAACAGGGCGGCCAGCGCGCGATAGGCATCGAGCCCGTCCGTACCGCCGTCGAGCGCCCGTTGCGGCTCGTGCTGCGCGACTTCCGGCTCGAGTGCGGCAATCGCG
>JBBDWX010000091.1:0-6393 GCA_040902665.1 Dongiaceae bacterium | reverse complement strand
GTCCGATCGTCGGGCGGGGGCCCTGTTAGCAGATTTGCGCCGCATGCAAAACCGCAGCCGCCGCAGGTCGCCGCCGCGGCGCCCGTGCCAGGGCGGTATTTTTTGGTGATTGGCTCCCGGCAGATTGATTCGACTTGGTGTTGGACTGCGTGCACAATTGTCGAGCACGCGGGACTAACTCCCCCAGCGCGCCGTCCGTGGGTAGATGTGGCCCTGCCCACCACGGTCGTTCGGGGGTCGCGCCAATGGCAGGGGAAAAATTGGCGCGACCCGGTTCTCCGGTTCTCACCCGAATAGCTGCGGCGCGATTACGATCGCATCGCGGGTCGCCCTTGGATCCCTTCAGCGCCGCCGCCCTTGACAGCGGTTGTTCGTCGCCTTAATACTTAACCATATGGTTAAGTATCAGGAACCTGTTCTCGATCGCACCCCCGCGCTGGATCGCACGTTTGCCGCCCTGGCCGATCCGACGCGGCGCGCCCTGCTGGCCCGGCTCGGCGATGAGGAAGCTGTGTCGATCAGCGACCTGGCGCGGCCGTTCGCGATCTCGCTGCCCGCCGTCATGAAGCATCTCGACGTGCTGAGCGACGCCGGGCTGGTCGAACGGACCAAAGCCGGCCGCATTGTGTCGTGTCGGCTGACCGCAGGGCCGATGGAGCAGGCAATGCACTGGCTCGACCGTTACCAGCGTTTCTGGACCGACCGTCTCGACCGATTGGCCGCCATCATGGAGGAAGACACATGCCCGACGACAGCGGAAGCAGCACCAGACCCAGCCTCACCCTCAAGCGCCGGATCAAGGCGGCGCCGGCGAAAATCTATGCGGCCTGGACCGACCCGGCGCTGATCGCGCGCTGGTTCGGGCCGGATTCGGGCGAGGTTCTGGAAACCGAAGTCGATGTCCGTGTGGGCGGCCGCTATCACATCGCCTTCCGTACCGAGAGCGGCGAACGGCACGATGTGAGCGGCGTCTATCACGAGGTGCTGCCGGACGAGAAACTTGTCTTCACCTGGGCCTGGCGCTCGACGCCGGAGCGCGAATCGATGGTGACCGTCACCTTCAAGCCCGATGCCGACGGCACCATACTCACGCTCCTGCATGAAAAGTTCTTCGATGAGACCGCGCGCGATAATCACCGCATGGGCTGGACGGGCGCGCTCGACAAGCTCGAACGCGTGGCACCCTCGTTCTAGGTTCGGTCGCCATGTTGCAGTCGACGCAGATCGCTATGATGCTGCCTGTCACGAACATTTCGTGGGAGGCACATCATGGCCGAGAAGACATCGCCGCAGGACGCGACGCTCCGAACCGCGAGCTGTTCCTGCGGCGCGCTCAGCATCACCGTGACGGCGCCGCCGGTGCGGGTGCATGCCTGCTGCTGTCTCAACTGCCAGAAGGAATCCGGCAGCTCCTTCACCTACACCGCCTTCTTCGACGAGGCGGCGATCGCGGAAATCGCCGGCGACTATCGGCGCTGGGGTCAGGGCATGGGCACGGGGCAGGGCGGCGAACTGAATTTCTGTCCGACCTGCGGCTCGCGCGTCTTCCTGCGGCTCGAGGGACTGCCCGGCGTCATCGGCATCGCGGTCGGCCATTTCTCCGATCCGGATTTCCAGAAGCCGGCCACGATCTACTGGTGGCGCCGGCATCATCGCTGGCTGCCGGCACCGGCCGGAATCGAAACCCCGGACACGCAATAGCGCTTTCTGCCGATGAGTCTGGCTGGCGCACGGAGATGATCCGATGCGCAAGCTGATCCTTCAGATGCAGATGACGCTGGACGGCTTCGTCGGCAAGCCGGACGGCGACGTCATGTGGGCGTTTCCGGGATTCGACGACGAATACGCCGCCTGGGGCGCCGCCGACCTGGCGAAAGCCGGGCTGCATCTCATGGGCCGGGTGACGTATCACGAAATGGCGGCCCATTGGCCGACATCGACCGAACCCTATGCCGCCCCGATGAACGACATTCCGAAGGTGGTGTTCTCGCGCACCCTCAGGGAAGCGGCCTGGCCGGAAACCCGCATCGCGCGCGGCGACCTGACAACCGAAATCGATGCGCTGAAACGGGAATCCGGCAGCGACCTGCTGGCCCATGGTGGTGCCAATTTTGCGCGGTCGCTTGTCGATGCCGGCCTGGTCGACATTTACCGGCTGATCGTCCATCCGGTCGTGCTTGGCGAGGGCCGCCGGATCTTTCCGGCCCGCAACGAACTCCGGCGCTTTCGCCTTGCCGACAACCGGACATTCAAGACCGGAGTGGTCGCCAAAACCCTGATCCCGATCAAAGGAGACGAAGCATGACACCGCACAAGATCGTATCGCGCGAAGACTGGCTGGTCATGCGCAGGGCGCATCTCAAGAACGAGAAGGCGCTGACGCGCATGCGCGATCTCGTGGCCGCCGAGCGGCGCGCGCTGCCCTGGGTCCGGATCGACAAGAACTATGTCTTCGACACGCTCGGGGGCAGGAAATCGCTCGCCGATCTGTTCGGCAAGAACAGCCAGCTCATCGTGCATCATTTCATGTGGCGTCACGATCTCGATCAGGGTTGCCCGAGCTGCTCGCTCGAGGCCGATCACGCCGAAGGCGCGCTGGTGCATCTCGAGAATCACGATGTGAGCTATGTGCGCGTCGCGCGCGCGCCGATCGGGAAGCTGGTCGCCTACGGCAAACGCCTTGGCTGGAAGGCGAAATGGGCGTCGTCCTGGGGCAGCGATTTCAACTACGACTTTCACGTCTCCTTTACGAAGGAGCAACTCGCCGCCGGTAAGGTCGAGTATAATTATGGGCCGACCGAAGGTTTCGACGAGTTGCCCGGGCTCAGCGTCTTCTACAAGGACGAGGCCGGCGCGGTGTTTCATACTTATTCCAGTTTCGCCCGCGGCAACGAGGAAGTAATCGGCGCGTTTATCTATCTCGACACCACGCCGAAAGGCCGCAACGAGAATGAAATCATGGACTGGGTGAAGCGCAACGACGAATACGAGGATACCAGCACGGCCTTGTCCTGTTGCCATTAGCGCCGTCGGCGCCATCGCTGCAAAGCGCACGGCACCCAACAAACATGCCACGGAAACGTCACGAGCGATGGCCGCGCGATCCGGTTTAATTGACACAACTGAATGGAGTACTCAACATGGCTGAACAGACACAGGGCGTTACCCCGCATCTGGTGGTGGACAACGCCGATGCGGCGCTAAAATTCTACGCGAAGGCGTTTGGCGCGACCGAGACCTTCCGCCTGCCGGCGGAGGACGGCAAGCGGCTGATGCATTCCGAATTGAATGTGAACGGCGCGCGTATCTTCGTGCGCGATCACTTCCCGGAATATTGCACGGCTGAAGCCGGCAAGATTCGGCAGGAACCGCCGAAATCGCTCGGCGGTACCACCTTCTCGATCCATCTCGATGTCGAGAACTGCGATGCCGCCATAAAACGCGCCGTCGATGCCGGCGCCGTCGAGACGATGCCGGCGGCGGACATGTTCTGGGGCGATCGCTACGGCGCGGTCGTCGATCCGTTCGGCCATGCCTGGAGTTTCGCGCATCGGCTGCCCGGCCAGGCGGCCTGACATTCGCCGCCCGCATTTGGATTGCAGCGTTTCAGGAGGTTGAGAGTATGGCCTATGTTGATGGTTTCGTCATTCCGATCCCCAAGAAGAACATCAAATCCTACGCAGCCATGGCGAAGAAGGCCGCCAGGGTCTGGATCGATCATGGCGCGCTCGAAGTGAAGGAGTGCGTGGGCGAGGATCTCGCTGTGAAGTTCGGGATGCCGTTCTCGCGCAAACTGAAGATCAAGCGCAACGAGACGGTGCTGTTCTCCTACATCGTGTACAAGTCGCGCGCGCATCGCGACCGGGTGAACGCCAGGGTCATGAAGGATCCGCGCCTCGGCAAGATGACGCCGAAGACGATGCCGTTCGAGTTGAAGAACATGATGTATGGTGGCTTCAAGACGCTGGTCGATACCAGGGCGTAAGGCGCGCCCAATCATGAAACTCTATCGGGCGCCGAAAACGCGCGCCATGAGCGCGCTCTGGGTACTGAAGGAATCCGGCGCCCCTGTGAGCCCAGGTCGTGCCGTTGCTACTGATGCCCGGGCGTTTGCAGATCCGTTACGCTATCCGATGCGCTCGATCAGCGCCATCGCGGCTGCCGGGTTTTTCTCCTTGAAGCCGGATATCGCATAGAGAAACACGTCGCGCCCGCTTTTGGCGGGCAGCGGTTTCGCCACCGTCGCGAGGTCGTCCGGTACGTCGCCCGCCGCCCAGGTTTGGGCGCGTTTCGCCCAGCCATCGAGTGCGGCGGGCGTATAACCCGTCTTCGGCTTTTCTTCCGTGCCCATGATGCGCGCATAGACAAACGGCGCGGTCGCATCGGCGATCTGAGGGTACTTCGAATCGCCGGCGGTCACGACTGCGACCTCCTGTTCGCGCAGCAATGCGACGAAGTCCGGCGTCGCGAAACTCGCATGCCTTGCCTCGACCGCATGGCGCACCGGACGGCCCTCGATCGAGCGGGGCAGCAGTTTTAGAAAAGCCTCGAAATCGGCCGGATCGAATTTCTTGGTCGGCGCGAACTGCCAGTTGATCGGGCCGAGCTTGTCCTTCAGTTCCATGACGCCGCTCGCGAAGAACCGCTCGATCGACGGACCCGCCTCCGCAAGCACGCGCCGGTTGGTCGCAAAGCGCGGCCCCTTGAGCGCGAACACGAACCCGTCCGGCGTCGCGTCGCGCCATTTCGCGAAGATCTCCGGCTTCTGCGATCTGTAGAACGTGCCGTTGACCTCGATCGAGGTGAGTTTCCGGCTGGCATAGTCGAGTTCGCGCTTCTGCACGAGATCGCCGGGATAGAAGACCCCGCGCCACGGCTCGTATGTCCAGCCACCGACGCCGATGCGGATGGTGCCGGATGCCGTGGCCGCCCTCTTTCTCGTCATCGTCGTCGTGCCGGTTTCTTTGCGCGTGGTCATTCCCCTAGTTGCGCCCCGGGATTTTGAGCCCGCGCGTGACGGCAGGCCGCGCCAGCGCGCGTTCGAGCCAGGCCGGCACGTTCCTGAGTTCGTCGTATTTCACGAGATCGCGCGCGTCGTAGAACGTGATCAGATTGCGCACCCAGCCGAGTGTCGCGATGTCGGCGATCGTGTATTCGTCGCCCATCAGCCAGGTCCGTCCTTCGAGCCTGGTGTCGAGCACGCCAAGCAGCCGCGCCGATTCCGCGACATAGCGCTCGAGCGGCCGCCTGTCTTCGATCTCCCTGCCGGCGAACTTATGGAAGAACCCGACCTGGCCGAACATCGGACCGATCCCCGCCATCTGGAAGAACACCCATTCGATCGTGTGCCAGCGTTCGGCCGCGTCCTTCGGAATGAACTGCCCGGTCTTGTCCGCGAGATAAAGCAGGATCGCGCCCGATTCGAAGAGGCCGATCGGCTGGCCGCCCGGCCCGTCCGGATCGACGATCGCCGGGATCTTGCCGTTCGGATTAAGCGAGAGGAATTCCGGCGTCTTCGTCTCGTCCTTGCCGAGATCGACGAGATGCGCCTCGTAGGGCACGCCCATCTCCTCGAGCATGATCGAGACTTTCACGCCGTTCGGTGTGTTCAGCGAATAAAGCTGGATGCGATCGGGATGTTTCGCGGGCCAGCGCCTGGTGATCGGAAACGAGGACAAATCGGACAAGGCGGGTTCCTTCTGCGGACGCAACAACGAGGCCCGCACCATCGCAGGGATGCGCGCCCGGCGCCAACCCCCGGGTTCCCGTCACGCTGGCCCGCGGATTGTCCGGCGGAATGTCGTGCTTGTGCCGATGCGGTGCTATGGCGCGAAGCGGCGCAGCCACCGCTCGTCGCGCTGGTCCGATCTACGCCGCCCCGATTTACGCCGCCCCGACTTACGCTGGCCCGATTTGCGCTGGCCCGATCTACGCCGCCATTTCATCGCTGCGCTGCGACTTCACATGCGCGATCGGGCTCGGCTGTAGCCAGCGTCCGAGCGCGCGGCGCGCCCAGGCAGAGCCGTGCGCCTCGAGCCGGCCGCACTCGATCGCGTGGGCGAGTGTCATGTCGCCGCGATAGATGAAGATCATGTCGGCGAGCGTGGTGACGAGAAACATGTCCTCCTCGAAACCCGGCGCCTCGAAGCAGAGCTCGGTGCTGCGGCTCTCGTTGACGAACCACCAGTCGCGCGTCGCCGCCGGCTGGTCGGTAAAGGTGAGTTTCACGACGCAGCGCCGCGCGCCGAATGCGCCGGGCTTCACATGCTGTTCGAGCGCCCACATCAGAAGCGGAACATTGACCTCGTGCTTCTCCAGCGTGCGGCGCGACCAGCGCTGGCCCCAGATGCCGAGCGCCTCGACGATCGGTTCGAACTCGCGGCCGGCCGGCGT
>JBBDWX010000090.1:0-6395 GCA_040902665.1 Dongiaceae bacterium | reverse complement strand
GGCGCCGTGTTCGGCCAGCGCTTCGGCTGGGAACGCGCCAACTGGTTCGCGCCCAAGGGCACCGAGGCGAAGGACAAATATTCGTTCCGCCGCACCAACTTCCACGAACCGGTGGCACAGGAAGTAAAGGCGGTGCGCGAACGCGTCGGCCTGCTCGATCTGACCGGCTTCTCCAAGTTCGAGGTTTCCGGTCCCGGTGCCGAGGCCTTTCTCGACAGGCTCGTCGCCAACCGCCTGCCGAAGAAGGTCGGCCGCACCATGCTCGCGCATGTGCTCACACCCAAGGGCGGCGTCGCCAGCGAGTTCACGATCACGCGGCTTGCCGAGGACAAGTTCTATGTCGTCAGCGCCGCCAACGCGAACCGGCATGACTGGGACCTGCTGCAGCGGAATGCGCCGCGTGACGGCAGCGTCCGGCTCGAGGATCTGACGCTGAAGAACGGCGTGTTGGTCGTCGCAGGGCCCAAATCTCGCGCGCTGATGCAGAAGGTGACCGACACCGACATGTCGAATGCCGCGTTCCCGTGGCTCTCGGGCAAGCCGATCGAAATCGGCTGGTCGCCCGCGCTCGCATTGCGCGTCAATTTCGTGGGCGAGCTCGGCTGGGAACTGCACCATCCGCTGGTCTATCAGAATGCGATCTTCGATGCGCTGTGGGAGGCCGGCAAGGAGTTCGACATGCGGCCGTTCGGCATCCGCGCGATGGACAGCCTGCGCATCGAGAAAAGCTATAAATACTGGCGCGCCGATATCACGACAGAATACAACGCCTGGGAGGCGGGACTCGAGCGCTTCGTCCATCTCAACAAGGGTGAGTTCGTCGGGCGCGACGCGCTGGTGCGTGCGCAACAGCAGGGCGTGAAGCGCAAGTTGATCACGCTCGAATGCCAGGTGAAGGACGCCGATCCCTGGGGCAACGAGCCAATCTATGCCGGCGAGACGATGGTCGGCCGCGCGACGACCGGCGCCTACGGTCACACGATCGGCAAAAGCCTCGCGCTCGCCTATGTCGACAGCGCACATGCGGAGCCGGGCACTAAACTCGAAATCGTGATTCTCGGTGAAAAGATGAAGTGCCAGGTCATTCCGGATTCGCCCTGGGATCCCGAGAACCAGCGATTGCGGGCATAGGAACGCCCGTCTGGCCCTCGTCCTTCGACAGGCTCAGGACGAGAACGGTCTGTACGCACAAAGGAACAGAACCGCCTCACCCTGAGCCCGTCGAAGGGTGAGGCGGCCGTCCTGCCCGCTTGCCGCCCTCTGGCAAAGCCCTTAGGTTCGCCCTCCATGAGCGACCTGCTTCGCAACCTTCTCGACGAGCGGCCATGGCTGATGGCGGATGGCGCCACCGGCACGAATCTCTTTGGCATGGGCCTGCAGACCGGCGATGCGCCGGAAATGTGGAACGAGGAACATCCCGACCGGATCGAGGCGTTCCATGCCGGCATGACCGGCGCCGGCGCCGACATCATCCTCACCAATTCGTTCGGTGGATCGCGCCATCGCCTGAAGCTGCATAAAGCGCAGGACCGCGTCGCCCCGATCAACGCGGCCGCAGCGCGGATCGCGCGGCGCGTGGCCGACAAAGCCGGCCGGCCGGTGGTCGTCGCCGGTTCGATCGGCCCGACCGGCGAAATCATGGAACCGCTCGGGCCGCTCTCGTTCGACGACGCGGTGTTTGCCTTCTCGGAACAGTCCGTCGCGCTCGCCGAAGGCGGCGTCGACGTTCTGTGGATCGAGACAATGTCGTCGCTCGACGAGGCGCGTGCCGCTATCGAGGGCGCGAAGACGACCGGCCTGCCCTTCTGCTGCACGCTGAGCTTCGATACCAACGGGCGCACGATGATGGGCGTGACCGCAGCGGAATTCGCCGCGCTCTGTCACAGCTTCAACCCCGCCCCACTCGCCTACGGTGCGAATTGCGGCGTGGGCGCTGCCGAGACCATCGCGGTGCTGGCCAACATGCGCGCCTTCGAAGGGCCTGACGACATCATCATCGCCAAAGGCAATTGCGGCATTCCCTATTTCCTCGACGGCGAGATCCGGTATGACGGCACGCCGGAGCTGATGGCGGAATATGCCCGTCTGGCACGCAATGCCGGAGCGCGCATCATCGGGGGCTGCTGCGGCACCTCGCCCGAACATCTGCGTGCGATCCGCACGGCGCTCGAAACGCACGAACCCGCACCGCCGCCATCGCTTGACGAGATCGTCGCCAAGCTCGGGCAAATTTCGAACGGCGCGCGCGCGCAGGGCGGCGGCCTGCCCGATCCGCTGCTGGCCGAGAGCAATAGACGCCGCAACCGGCGCCGGCGCAGCGGCACGGAAGCCGACGACGCGGCGTTCTGATCGCCGATGCAATCCCTGACCGGACATCTCTCCGGCATCCTGATGGATGCCTTCAAAAACGCGGGCCTGCCGCGCGAATATGGGCGCGTCACCGTCTCGGATAGGCCCGATCTCGCGCAATTCCAGTGCAACGGCGCACTGGCGGCGGCAAAGGCGGCAAAACAGAACCCGCGCGCCATCGCCGAGCGAATTGTCGAGACGATTGCCGCCAATCCGGCCTTCCGCGATTTGTCGATTGCCGGACCGGGCTTCATCAATCTCAGCCTAACCGATGAATTTCTCGGCGAGTGGGTCGGCCGCATCGCCCTCGATCCCAGACTGGGTGTGCCGGAAAAATCGCCCGAGACCGTCGTGCTGGATTATGGCGGACCAAACATCGCGAAACCCATGCATGTCGGGCATTTGCGCGCCTCGATCATCGGCGACGCGATGCGGCGTCTGTTTTCTTTCGCAGGCGATCGCACCATCGGCGACGTGCATATGGGTGACTGGGGCCTGCCGATCGGCATGCTGATCAGCGAGATCGAAATCCGGCAACCCGACCTGCCCTATTTCACTCGCGGTTTCGACGGCCCCTACCCGGCGCAATCGCCGGTGACGCTCGAGGAACTGGAAGCGCTCTATCCGAAGGCGGCCGCGGACTGCAAGGCGGACCTGGAGCGGCTCGAACGTGCGCGGCTCGCGACGGCGGAATTGCAGGAAGGCCGTGCCGGCTATCGCGCGATCTGGCAGCATTTCTTCGACATATCCGTCGAGGCGATGAAGGGCGACTTCGCAGCGCTCGGCGTCCATTTCGATCTGTGGAACGGCGAGGCCTGCGTCGATCCGCTGATCGCGCCAATGATCGAAACAATGGAGAAGGCCGGCGTAGTCGAGCTGAGCGACGGCGCGCTGGTCGTTCGCGTCGCAGTGCCCGACGACAAGCACGAGATACCACCGCTCATCCTGCGTAAATCCGACGGCGCGGTGATGTATGCGACGACCGATCTCGCGACTATCGTCGATCGGGTAAAGTCGATCGATCCCGATCTGATGCTTTATATCGTAGACCAGCGCCAGCATTTGCATTTCGAACAGGTATTCCGCGCCGCCATCAAGGCCGGGCTGAACGGCAAGGCGCGCATGGAGCATCTCGGCTTCGGCACGATGAACGGACCGGACGGCAAGCCGTTCAAGACCCGCGCCGGCGGTGTGATGAAGCTTTCCGACCTGATCCGAATGACGGTCGAGACCGCCGATGCGCGGCTCGCCGAAGCGGGCATCGGCAAGGATTATCCCGCCGACGAGCGCGCGGAGATCGCGCGCATGGTCGGAATCGCCGCGCTCAAATTTGCGGATCTCTCGAACCATCGCATCCAGAATTATGTGTTCGATCTCGACCGCTTCACGCGCTTCGAAGGCAAGACCGGGCCCTATCTGCTTTATGCAGCGGTGCGGGTGAAATCGATGCTGCGCAAGGCGGCGGACCAGGGCGACAGTCCTGCTGTCATCGTCGCACCTGTCGAGGGTGAGCGGGATCTGATGCTGACGCTCGCGCGGCTGCCCGACGCGATTTCCGGCGCCTATGATGGCCGTGCACCGAACGAGCTTTGCGCCTTCGCCTACGATCTCGCGCAGAGTTTCAGCGGCTGGTACGGAAATTTCCACGTGCTGAGCGAACCCGATACCGACCGACGGCGAGGAAGGCTCGCGCTTGCCGATCTCGCGCTGCGGCAGCTCGTGCAGGTGCTCGATCTGCTGGGCATCGACGTACCGGAGCGGATGTAACGCGTCCGCACGTCGCCTGCGTTCAGACGAAGCCGAGCGCGCGCTCCAGGTCCGCAATGCTGTCGATCACACGATCGGCCAGCGCCTCGAGCCCGTAGCGCGGCGAGGCACCCGTCAACACACCGATCGCAAGTCCCGCACCTGCCGCACGCGCCATCCCCATATCATGCGGCGTATCGCCGACCACGGCGACATGCGGGGCGGCGATACCGATCGACCTGCAGAAAGCCGTCACCATGCCCGGCCCCGGCTTTTCGCCGTGCCCGCTGTCGTAACCGGCAATGAAGTCGAGGTGAACCCCGAGCGCATACTCGTCAACCGAGCGCAACGCGGCGGCATGGCTGTCCATGGTTGCGATCCCGAGCCGCAATCCGCGATCCCTGAGTCGCCCGAACAACACGGCAAGATCCGTTACGGGCACCGGCATCACAGCACCAGGTGCGCCGAACCAGGCATCGAGCCGCTGCGTCAGCGTTTCGGCATCGCCATGATGCACGACGGCCGACCAGAGCGCTGCAATCTCCGCATTGCTTCCCGCGGCCAGCGCAGAAGCCGGATCGAGTTCGCCGCTTTCAGGATCGAGACCGGTCGCTGCCAGCAGCCGCGCGGTCAGAGCCGCATCGCCCTGCGCGACTTCCGCCGCGATCGCGCGATAGCCCGGCATCCAGGTCTTGTGAAAATCGAACAGCGTGCCGTCCTTGTCGAACAGGATCGCGCGGATTGCCGGCGCCGCCATCGGTGGTCTGTGCTCCGGTCGCGTGTGGGTTCAGGCAACGCCGAGGCGTCTGGCCTGCTTGGCCGACAAGGCCTGCAAGGTCCGGTCGGTTACCATCGCCAATACCGCGATAGAGCCACCGGCAATGACGCCCATGCCGAAATTGGCGCTGGTGAGCGAACCGAACACCATCTGGCCGAGATCGCGCGTGCCAATCAAGGCCGTAATGACCAACATCGCGAAGGCAAACATGATTGTCTGGTTCAGCCCCAGCATAACCTGCGGCAGGGCCAACGGCAGGCGGACCTGCCAGAGTATCTGCCGCTCAGTACATCCGATCGCGCGCGCGGCTTCGATTACATGCGGCGGCACCGTGCGCAGGCCATGCTCCATGTAGCGGATGGCCGGCACGATCGCATAGGCAATGATCGCCAGCATGGCGGAGAAATCGCCGATCTTGAACAACATGATGACCGGAATGAGATAAACGAACTGCGGCATGGTCTGCAGCGTGTCGTTGACCGGGCGCATCACAGCTGAAACCCGCTCGCTATTGGCGGCCCAGATGCCGATGGCGCTACCGACGACGAAGCAGATCGCCACCGAGGCGATCATCAGATAGACGCTCCACATCGCCGGCACCCACGCATTGCCGAGCAGGATGAAGGCAAGCGCCAGGAAGGCGAATAGCGCCAGCCGCCAGCCCCCGACGATCCAGGTGATGGCGACGCAAACCGCTATGAAAACCGGCCACGGTGTGCCCGTCGTGCCAAAATAATATAGGCCGCCGAGCAGCGCCACGGCGACCGGAGCGCGCCAACCCCATTTACGCCAGCAGAGCCAGGCGATGCCGATAAGGATGGCGACATAGATCGCGGTCACCGTCGGTGACATGTCGAAACCCCAGTAATTGGCCCGCACCGAGTTTTCGAGCCCGATCCTGAGCGGTAGCAGGTAGAAAAACAGCGTCGCATTTTTGAAAGCGTCGAGAGGTTCGAACCAGTTGACCGATATGTAACGGACCATGTCGTTGAGCGGTCCGGCCGGGTATATCCGCCAGGCATCGGGAAAGTGATGGAGTTCAGGAAAAATGTATCCGAGCAGCACGAAGACGGCAGTCGCGATCAGCGCTGCCACTGTCGCTGGGTAGCGCTGCCAGATCGAACCGGTCGGCGGCAGACGGGTTTCGCCGGCACGCACCGAGAAACCACGCCCGATGCGGTCGATCATCATGGCCAGCAGCGCAATCACGATGCCGGAGAGCAGGCTGGACCCGAACTCGGCACGGCGCAACGTCGAAAGCACTTCCCAGCCAATATCGGCGAACCCACCGATGATCGCTGCGATGATGACCATACTGAGCGAGGCCATCACACACTGGTTGAGCCCCATCATGATCGACGGCATTGCCGCTGGCACTTCGACCCACCAGGTGAGCTGACGCCGCGTGCTGCCGGACATCTGGCCGGCCTCGACGGTGTTCGGAGCAACGTTCATGATCCCGACCATTACGTTGCGCACCATCGGCGGCACCGCATAGATGATGGCCGCGACCAGCCCAACC
>JBBDWX010000089.1:0-1030 GCA_040902665.1 Dongiaceae bacterium | reverse complement strand
GTTCGACCAGTTCTGCGCCTGCTTCAACGACGCCGACACGGTGTTCATCGCGCCGGTCTACCCGGCCGGCGAGCCGCCGATCGCCGGTATCGATCGCGATGCGCTGGTCGAGGGTCTGCGCCTGCGCGGCCATCGCGACGCGCGCGCGCTGGAAAGCCCCGATATGCTTGCCGCCACGGTCGCCTCGATCGTGCGGCCCGGCGACTATGTCGTCTGCCTCGGCGCCGGCTCGATCAGCGCGTGGGCCTACGCGCTGCCCGAGCAACTGGCAAAGCTGGAGGCGATGGCTTAGATTCAGGCCATGGTTGAGACATCGACGGTCATTGCCCGTAACCTCGGCCGCGAGGAGCTGATCTCGGAGCTCCGCGCGCTAAAGCCGGCTTTCGCGCGCGCGGGCGTCACCCGTATGACACTGTTCGGCTCGCGTGCGCGCGGCGATAACCGGCCGGACAGTGACGTCGATTTGATAATCGAGGTCGACTCGGAACGGAAGTTTTCGCTTGTTGAGTTGTCTCGGGTTGGACTTGTCGTCCAGGACCATCTCGGTCTCCCAGCAAGCATAGTCATGCGCCGGAGCGCAAAGCCTGCCATGCTCGCGGCCGCCGACAGAGACGGCGTCGCGGTATTCTGATGGTCGCCGAGGCGGGCGAGCGGCTCCTTCACATCAAGGAGGGCATCGGGCTCATTCGTCGGCTTCTGGATGGGAAGACGATCGACCATGTGCGATCGGACCCCGTCACGCGAGCTGCTCTAGAGCGGTTTCTAGAGATCATAAGCGAGGCATCGCGGCATGTGCCCGAGGAGTGGAAGCAGTCGTTCGGTCCGCGCATTCCGTGGCGCGATATAGCAAACTTCGGCAACATCCTGCGTCACGTCTATGACGGCGTTGACGTGGATGTGCTTTGGTCTGTCTACCAGAATGATCTCGATCCCCTCGATCAGGCAGTCGACGCCATGCTCGCGGCCTATGCTCCGAAGGATGGTGCGCCCCTGAGCATGTCAGACCTCGGCGACTTTTCCGCCATCCGTG
>JBBDWX010000088.1:0-6417 GCA_040902665.1 Dongiaceae bacterium | reverse complement strand
AACGGCAAGGGCCTGCCGACATCGGGACGTGAACGGCTGACGGAGCCTTATGTCACCACACGGATAAAAGGGACCGGCCTCGGGCTTGCCATCGTAAAAAAAATCATGGAAGACCATGGCGGCCGGCTGCATCTCGGCGATCGCCCCGAGGGCGGTGCCCGCATCACGTTGTTCTTTCCGATTGAAAAGTCCGGCACTGCTGACATCGAACCCGATAATTCGAACGCGACCCGGGGGATCGCGGCAAATGGCGCATGACATTCTGATCGTCGACGACGAAACCGACATTCGCATGCTGATCTCCGGCACCCTCGCCGACGAGGGTTACGAGACTCGCGAGGCGGCCGAAAGCGGATCGGCGCTTGCAGCCATTCGCTCGCGCCAGCCGAGCCTTGTGCTGCTCGACATCTGGCTGCAGGGCAGCGAACTGGATGGCATGGAACTGTTACCCCTGCTGCGGCGCGACCATCCCGACATGCCGGTCGTAATGATCAGCGGCCACGGCAATGTCGAAACCGCGGTCAGCGCCATCAAGAAAGGCGCTTATGATTTCATCGAGAAACCTTTCAAGGCCGACCGACTTCTCACCGTCGTCGACCGCGCGATCGAGGCGGCACGGCTGCGGCGCGAGAATGCCGAGTTGCGCCTGCGCAGCGGCAGCGAAAGTGAAATGATCGGTGTATCCAGCTCGATGCATCAGCTACGCCAGGCGATCGAACGCGTCGCGCCGACCGGAAGCCGGGTGCTGATAACCGGCCCGGCGGGCTCGGGCAAGGAGGTTGCGGCGCGCGTGGTGCATCGATTGTCGCGCCGGGCCGATGGGCCGTTCGTCGTCGTCAACTGCGCGGCACTCGAACCCGAGCGGCTGGAAACCGAAATGTTCGGCGCAGAAGCGCGCGACGACGGCGGAACGCCGCTGGTGCGGATCGGGCTGTTCGAACGCGCTCATGGCGGTACGCTGCTGCTCGACGAGGTATCCGACATGCCGCTGGAAACCCAGGGCAAGATCGTTCGCGCGCTGCAGGAACAGGTTTTCGTTCGCGTCAACGGAAGCCAGCCGGTCAAGGTCGACGTGCGGGTGTTGGCCTCCACCAGCCGGGATCTCGATGAAGCTATGGCCGAAGGCGAATTCCGCCAGGATCTCTACTACCGGCTCAATGTGGTGCCGCTGACGGTGCCACCGCTGGCGACACGACGTGACGATATTCCGCTGCTGACGGCGTATCTCATGGAGCAAGCTGCCCGGCTTGCCGGTTTGCCTGGCCGGCGTCTGGCCGACGATGCGATTGCGGCGCTGCAGACAGCGGAATGGCCGGGCAACGTGCGTCAGCTCCGAAACCTCGTCGATTGGCTCTTGATCATGGCGCCGGGCACACAAGGCGAAGCGATCAGTGCTGCGATGTTACCGCCCGATGCAGGCCGACAACCCTCGCATGACAGCGGATTCTCCGACGTTGCCCTGATGGCGCTGCCATTGCGTCAGGCGCGCGAGGCTTTCGAGCGCAGCTATCTCGATGCCCAGGTTGCGCGATTCGGCGGCAACATCTCAAGAACCGCGGCCTTTATCGGCATGGAACGCTCGGCCCTTCATCGCAAACTGCGCTCGCTGGGCATTGCCTCGTCGGAGCGTCAGGAAAAGGGCGATGATCGCTAGGAACACCCCAGATCTGGCAGGTCCGCTGAGATGAAAGTCGTCATTTGTGGCGCCGGGCAGGTCGGTTCGGCCATCGCGCGCTATCTTTCGCGCGAAGAGAACGACGTCACTGTTATCGACAATAATCCGGCATTGGTTCGACAGATCAGCGACACGCTCGACGTTCAGGGCATCGTTGGCTATGCCTCTCATCCCGACGTGCTGGAGCGGGCCGGGACGGCCGATGCCGATCTGCTGATCGCCGTCACCTTTGCCGACGAAGTCAACATGGTGGCTTGTTCGATTGCCCATTCGCTGTTCGAGGTGCCGACCAAGATCGCGCGGGTGAGAGCCCAGACCTATCTCGATCCGCGTTGGGCGGATCTCATTCATCGGGCCCATATGGGTATCGATGCGATTATCTCCCCGGAGATCGAGGTGGCAAGGGCGGTCGCTCGGCGCCTCGAAATCCCCGGCGCCTTCGATACGATTCCGCTTTCCGACGGGCGCGTCACGCTCGTCGGTGTGCACTGCCATGCGGACTGCCCGGTGATCAACACGCCCTTGCGGCAACTCTCCGAGCTCTTTCCGGATCTGCATATTTCCGTCGTGGCGATCATTCGCAGCGACACAAAGATCGTTCCCAGCGGCGACGATGTCATGGTCGTCGGCGACGATGTGTACTTTGTGGCTGACAGCCGGCATCTCGATCGCGCGCTGGCCGCTTTCGGTCACGAAGAACCCGAAGCGCGCCGGCTGATCCTGGTCGGGGCCGGCAATATCGGGCTGTTCCTCGCGCAACAGGTCGAGGAAGAAAATCTGGCAGCCGAGATTCGCATCATCGAGATCGACCGCGAGCGGGCGGAGCGGGCTGCCCAGGTGCTGCAACGCACGATCGTATTGCAGGGCGATGCCCTCGATCCCGAGATCCTGATCGAGGCCAACGTCAAGGCAACCGAAACGGTGGTTGCCGTCAGCAACGACGACGAAGTCAATATCCTGGCCTCGCTACTTGCAAAACGACACGGGGCCCAGCGCTCGGTAACGCTGATCAACAAGATGACCTATGCACCCTTGCTGGGTTCGCTCGGCATCGATGCCGTGGTCAGTCCGCGCGCAATTACGGTTTCGACCATCCTCCAGCACGTCCGGCGCGGACGCATTCGTTCGGTTCACACGCTCGCCGATGGGTTTGCGGAAATCATCGAGGCGGATGCGCTCGAAACGTCTCGCCTGGTCGGCGTACCGTTGCGCGAGGCCCGCTTCCCGCCGGGTATCGTCGTCGGTGCGATCATCCGGGACGATGAGGTCATTACACCGCGGGGCGACACGGTGATCGAAGTCGACGATCGGGTGGTTATTTTTGCCGTTGCCGACGCCGTCAAGCATGTCGAAAAGATGTTCTCGGTCCGCCTGGAGTTCTTCTGATCCGATGCCCCGTCTAGCTTATGTGAACGGGCGCTATGTTCTGCATCGCGATGCGCTCGTACATATCGACGATCGCGGCTATCAGTTCGCCGACGGCGTATATGAAGTCGTACCGCTGATCGACGGACGGATCGTCGATGAAGACGCGCATATCGACCGGCTCGAATACTCCCTCGATCAGCTAAGCATCCCGATGCCGGTGAGCCGGGCGGCGCTCCGTGCGCTGACCCGCGAACTGATGCGCCGCAACGGCATCGCCTCCGGGATCGTTTACATGCAGGCCACGCGCGGCGTGGCGCCGCGCGATCATCGCTTCCCGAATGGCGTCCGGCCGAGCCTGGTAATGACGACGCAGCGCAAATCGCCGCTGCCACAGGCGCAGATCGAAGCCGGCGTGGCGGTCGTCACGATGCCGGATCTGCGCTGGCGGCGCTGCGATATCAAGGCGACGGCCTTGCTCGGCAATATTCTGAGCAAACAGTCGGCGGTCGAGCAGGGCGCCTTCGAAGGGTGGCTGGTCGACGACAGCGGCGATGTCACGGAGGGGACGTCGACCAACGCCTGGATCGCGACGCCCGACAAGCGCCTTGTTACCCGAAACCTCAGCAACGCCATACTCTCCGGCATAACGCGGAAGCGACTGATAGCCGTCGCCGCCGAGAAGGGCTTCAAACTCGAGGAGCGCGCGTTCACTGTCGCCGAAGCCCAGAAGGCGGCCGAGGCCTTCATCACCAGCAGCACGTCGCTGGTCCTGCCGGTGGCCTCGATCGATGGCAAGCCGGTCGGGTCTGGTCGCTCCGGACCGCTCGCGCTTGCGTTACGGCAGGCCTATCTCGATTTCGTGCTGGCAGCACCGCCGGCGCTATGAATGCGCCAACCGCACCGGATGAGCGCGGCACCATGAACCCAACTGTCCCGCAGGCGGTTTTGTTCGACTGGGACAATACCCTGGTCGACAACTGGCAGGTCATTGCCGACGCGATGAATGCGACGCTGTCGGCGATGGACCATCCCACCTGGACGCTCGCGGAGACCAGGGAGCGCGTTCGTGCCTCGCTGCGCGACAGCTTCCCGACGATGTTCGGCAACCGCTGGCCGGAGGCACGCGAAATCTACTACCGGGCCTTTGCCGCGCAGCATCTCGAAAAGCTCCAGCCGATGGCGGGCGCTACGGATCTGCTGCACGCGCTGCACCAGCGCGGCATCTATCTCGGCGTGGTCAGCAACAAGCACGGACAATATCTGCGTGCCGAAGCCGACCGGCTCGGCTGGACGTCGCTATTCGGTGCCATTGTCGGCGCGGGCGATGCGGAGCGGGACAAGCCCGCGCCGGATCCGGTCGTTCGGGCGCTGGCACCTTCAGGCATCGCGCCGGGCATGGCGGTCTGGTTCGTCGGCGATGCCGATGTCGATATGCAATGCGGTACCGGAACCGGCTGCTGGCCGGTTCTGATAAGGGCTGAGCCGCCCGCGCCCGGAGAATTTGGGGCCTCGCCGCCGGCACTTTACCGGTCCAATTGCCTGACCCTGCGGCAATATCTGGAGGCGCTGTAATTTCCCTGCGCGGCGACTATATGATACTCGTTCGCCAACGAACCGCGGCACGCCTGGAATTGAGGGATGGGCTGGCGGGTTCCAACGACGAAGACGGCCCCGATAACGAATGAATAAGGATACCCCGATGGCCGCGGAGAAATCGCAAAACGTCCAGGACGTGTTTCTCAACCATGTCCGGAAAAACAAGACGCCGGTGACCATCTTCCTGGTGAATGGCGTGAAACTTCAGGGTGTAATTACCTGGTTCGACAACTTCTCGGTGTTGCTGCGCCGGGACGCGCATTCGCAGCTCGTCTACAAGCACGCGATATCGACCATCATGCCGGCAGCGCCGGTCCAGCTCTTCGAGACCGCGCGGGAAGGCGACGAAGGCTGAGTTGAGCCGCGTATCCCTTCGCCATGACGAGGAGATCGGCCGTCCCGAGGGCGGCCGGACCCGTGCGCTCGTCCTGCAGCCAGCCTTGCGCAGCAGCGGGAGCGAACATTTGCGCGCGCCGGAATCCAAACTCGAGGAAACCGTCGGACTTGCCGCGGCGATCGATCTCGAGATCGCCGGCCGCGCGGTCGTGCCGGTCAAGAGCCCGCGCCCGTCGACCCTGTTCGGCAGCGGTGCCGTCGAACGGATCGCCGAGCAGATCAAGGAAGACGAAATCGGCCTGGTGATCGTCGGTCATCCGTTGAGCCCGGTGCAGCAGCGCAATCTGGAGAAGGCCTGGAACAGCAAGGTCATCGACCGGACGGGTCTGATCCTCGAGATCTTCGGCGAACGCGCGCAGACGCGGGAAGGCCAGCTCCAGGTCGAACTCGCGGCGCTCACCTATCAGCGCAGTCGCCTGGTCCGATCCTGGACCCACCTCGAACGCCAGCGCGGCGGCTTCGGGTTTATCGGGGGTCCCGGCGAATCCCAGCTCGAAATGGACCGCCGCCTGATCGACGAGCGCATTCTTCGCCTGAAGCGCGATCTGGTCGAAGTGAAGCGGACGCGTGGTCTGCATCGCTCGGCCCGTCAGCGCGTGCCCTATCCGATCGTAGCCCTGGTCGGCTACACCAATGCCGGCAAGTCGACGTTGTTCAACCGCCTGACGCAATCGGACGTGATGGCGGCCGACATGCTGTTCGCAACGCTCGATCCGACGATGCGGCTCATCGATCTGCCTTCGGGGCAGAAGGCAATCGTTTCGGACACGGTCGGTTTCATTTCCGATTTGCCGACCCATCTGATTGCCGCCTTTCGGGCCACGCTGGAAGAGGTCGAGGCGGCGGACATCATCCTCCATGTGCGCGACATCTCGCACCCCGATACCGAACTGCAGCGTACCGATGTGCTCGGTGTGCTGCGCGATCTGGGGCAGGGCGAGCGGCTCGAGCGCGATGTGGTCGAGGCGCTCAACAAGGCCGATCTGCTCGAACCGGAGGCCCGCGCGGCGCTTGCGGCCCAGGTCGAACGCAACGACACGGCGGTGTTGATCTCGGCCCTGGACGGCACCGGGATCGCTGGTTTGCTGAAACTCATCGACCGCCGCTTTGCCGCCGAGCGCCGGACTGCCGGTTATCGCGTGCGCCATGCCGACGGGGCTGCCGTGTCGTGGCTGTACGATCACGGCCGCGTTCTGGATCGACGCGACGACGGCGATTACGCCTATATCGAGGTCAGCCTCGCGCCCGGCGATATCGGCCGCTTCGAGCGGTTGCATCCGCAAGTCAGCCGCACCCATTCGACGTGATGAAGATCGACCCCGATCGCGTCGCCGCTTTGATCCGCGAGGCGGCGCGCAACGAGATCATGCCGCGCTTCGAAA
>JBBDWX010000087.1:0-6469 GCA_040902665.1 Dongiaceae bacterium | reverse complement strand
CGGCAGATCGTCGTCGTTCAGGCGCCACAAAGCCTGGAACACGATCTCGGCCTGGGCGCGCGTATTGACGAAGACGATGGTCGTGCCGGCGCGCTTTACTGCCTGATAGACCTCGGCGAGCGCATGCGTCGCCATATGGCCGGACCAGGGAAGATATTCGCCGGTCGCGAGGATCGCGACCTCGGCGGCCGGTCCGGCCGCTCCGCGCACGATATCGCCGGCGGCATTGTCGGCGCGACCGGTGGGCGACAGAAAGGCGAGCAGGTTGTGCTCGTCGGCGACGGTGGCGGAGAGGCCCACGCGGCGCAGCTCGGGGCTGAGCGATTGCAGCCGCGCAAGGCCGAGTGCCAGCAGATCGCCGCGCTTGGTATTCGCGAGCGCGTGCAACTCGTCGACCACGACGCGCTCGATCTTGCCGAAGGTCGTCGGTGCGTCGGCATAGGACAAAAGCAGCGCCAGCGATTCCGGCGTGGTCATCAGTATCTGCGGTGGCTTGCGGCGCTGGCGTTGGCGTTTATGCGCGGGCGTATCGCCGGTACGCGTCTCGCATTCGATCGCGAGATTCATTTCCGCAATGGGAATTTCGAGATTGCGGTGGATATCGACCGCCAGCGCCTTCAACGGCGAGATATAGAGCGTGTGCAAACCGGTGTTTCGTTTTGCAGGCTTACCGCCCAGATCGTCCGCGGCTTTGTTCGGCGCGTTGCCCGCGAGCGCGATCAGGCTCGGCAGGAACCCGGCCAGCGTCTTCCCGGTACCCGTGGGTGCGATCAGCAGCGCCGAGCGCCCGGCGCGGTCGGCCCCGATCATGGCGAGCTGATGGGGAAACGGCCGCCATCCGCGCGCGGCGAACCAGCGCAGGAACGGCGCGGGGAGCGTGATCTGGAAGGGTGCGTTCACGCTACCAAGGCAATTGTCGCCGGCGTCCAGGTTCGCTGTCTGCGGGCCAGACGCTCTTCACGATTCTCGTTATCATAATAGACTGGCCGAGCCGGCTGAGCGAACCGCTCGCGATTCCGAAGGGAACTGAGAACGACGATAGCGCGCCTGGGCGCTTGCAGGGTAGCGGCCGCAACATAGACCCCGCATCGGCCGCATACGATGTACGCCGCCGTACGCAACCCGAATTCATAGGAAGACTGGGCCTCGGCACCGGCAATCCGGATGACGATCTGCCCGTTCGGATCGGATACGGCGAGGCTGTTATGTTTTCGACAGAATCCGCATTGACAAGCGCGCACATCCATCTGCGATGGTTCGATCGCGGTTTCAAAATCGATCTCGATACGGCCGCAATGACAACCGCCGGTGAAATTCATGCCTACAATCCCGATTGCGTCGTCTTGGCTTGTTGGTCGGGCGGGGTCCGGATCCAGGCCATCACCAGTTCGTAGAGGACCGAGAGGACGATCGGTCCGAGGAACAGGCCGATCAGCCCATGCGTGATCGTACCGCCGATCACGCCGATGATGATGACGAGCATGGGCGTCGTGAGTCCGCGCGCCATCAGATATGGCTTCAGCAGATTGTCGATCAGCAGGAGGGGCGCGATCGCGACGGTGAATCCCACCGCCGCACCGACATCCATTGTCATCCAGGCCCACACGATCGCCGGCGCCACGATCAGGAGCGGCCCGATCTGCACGATGCAGAACAGCAGCAATACGAAGGCGATCACGCCGGCGGCTGGCATGCCAAAGAGCGCCAGCACGATACCGCCGTAAATCGCCTGCAGCACCGCAACGCCGATCACGCCGCGCGAGATGTTGCGGATTGTCGCGCCGGCCAGGTCGACAAAATGCGCTCCTCGATCCGCCGAAATACGACGGCCGAACCGGCGCGCATCGTCGGCATATCGCTGTCCGGAACCGTACAGGAAGCCGGCCATCACGACCGAGACGGCGAACAGCAGGATGCCGATACCGAGCCCCGCGATCTTGCCGAGCGCCAGGTTTCCGGCAGGCAGAAGCTTGGGCCCGTATGTCTGTAAGGCGCTTTCGAGATTCGTCGAGGCTAGCAGCCAGATGCGGTGCAGCGCTTCGCCGATGAGCGGCCAGCCGGCGACGCTGTCGGGCGGCGTCGGGATACGGACCGAGCCGCTTTCGAGACCGGTCGCGAAGGACTGGACGCTTTCGGCAAAATTCACCGCGAGTGCCCCGACGGGGCCCAGCACCAGCGCCAGTGTGACGAGGGTGAGCAGCGTTGCCGCAAGCCAGCCTCGTCCGCCGAGGCGGGCGCGCAGCCAGGCATAAAACGGGTACAACGCGACCGTGAGGATGATCGCCCAGATCACCACACCGACGAACGGCGCGATCAGCGTGAGCGACCAGTAGACGAACAAAGCCAGCAGACCGAGGCGGATCGCGATATCGACGATGCGCGATTCGAACATCTTTTCGTCCGGCCGGTCTTCGGGGCCGATCCTGTCGGTCATGGTCGTCGCCTTCTCCATGCGGGAATGGACACCCCGCTGCTTCGTTTCGATTCGGGCAGCGCTCGGACGCCATCATAGCGTTCTCCGGCCCGCATTGTAGCGCTGGCCGGGGCCGCATTCACCTGCGCCCGGCGTGACGGCCTTGCGGGATGAAGCGTGCCCGGGCGCCGATCGGACACGAAACCGGGTCGGGCCCGTTTGGAGCCTTGCTATGGCTTTGAGGCGGCGCGACGGGGTCGGCTACAATGTCGGCCGGGCATCATCCGGGCGGACGGGATCTCGATGGGACTACGCGACAACACGCTCGAGCTTATGCTCGATGAGCGCTTCGATCTTCCCGGCAGCGCTTCGTTGAGCGCGGTCTATTTCGTTGCTTTTCTGCCGCGCAGCGGCAGCCATTTTCTGTGTAACCGGCTCTGGAAAACCGGTCTCGCGGGGGCGCAGATGGAATATTTCAATCTCAACAAGTTGCCTGTGCTCGCCAACCGTTTCGGGGCGCGTCATCTCGAAGAGTATGTGCCACGGCTGCTGCGCCGCCGGACCACGCCTAACGGTGTGTTCGGTACGAAGCTGAACCGGGATCAGTTTGCCTTCCTGCAGTTGTTCGCGTTCGACCATCCGCTGAAGAACCCGAAATGGATTCTGGTAGACCGGCGGGACAAAGAGCGCCAGGCGATCTCCTGGCACATTGCCAACCAGATCGGTGCGTGGAGCACATTATCACCCGCACAACGCGAGCCCGAACATAGCTTCGGTGCGATCGCCCGCTGCCGGCAGGGATTGATCGAGCATCGACGCTACTGGGATGGGTATTTCAGCGCCAACACGATCGACCCGGTGCGGGTCGTTTACGAGGATCTGGTCGACGACCCCGATGCGACGGTCGGGGCGATCCTGCAACATCTCGATATTCCATTGCAGCCCACCTGTTCGCCGGTCGTTCTCCAGATCGAACGGCAGGCCACGTCGCGAAACGACGAATGGCTCGAACGGTTTCATGCCGACCTGGCGGCGGCATAGGATCGGCCGCGGACGGGGGTAGGCTCATTCTTGGATCAGGCGACAGCGGGGGATCGTTCGAAATGACCAAGGCGGATCGCCCTCTCGGCATTCTCTGCGCGATGGCGGAGGAAATGGCGCTGCTGGCCGATGCGATGGCGGATCGCAGCGCGGGCGAGCGCGCGGGCGTACCGATCGCGACCGGGCGGCTCGACGGATGCGACGTGGTGCTGGCGGAGAGCGGCATCGGCAAGGTGGGGGCGGCGCTTGCCGCGACGTTGCTGCTCGATCGGTTCGCGTGTCGCTCGCTGATCTTCACGGGGGTCGCCGGTGGGCTCGATCCCGCGCTCGGGATCGGCGACATCGTGATCGCCGAACGGCTCATCCAGCACGATTACGGGGCAGTCGTCGGCGAGGCGCATGTCGCATTCCGTGGTGGCGATTTCCCCCTCGGCGAGGCGCGCCGCGACCCGGCTTTTGCGCTCGATCCGCTGCTGCTGGAGCGCCTGAAAACCGCGCTCGCCGAATACGCACCGCCGCGGCTTGCGGCCAGCGTCATCGGCGAAGAGAAGGGGCGGCAGCCGCAGCTCGTCTTCGGTACGGTTGTGACCGGCGACATCTTCGTCAACAGCGCGGCGATGCGCGAGCGGCTGCACGAACGATGGTCCGCGCAGGCAGTCGAGATGGAGGGGGCTGCGGTCGCCCAGGTCGCCGAGCGCTTTGGTGTGCCGGTGATCGTGATCCGCGCGCTCAGCGATCTCGCGGGTGCCGAGAGCCATATGGATTTCGGGCAGTTCCTCGATGTCGCCTCGGAGGCGGCCGCTGACGTGGTGCGACGGGTTGTCAGGATTGTGGGGTAAACCGCCGAGACGCTATTGCGCGCCCACCAGCGCATCGTGCACGAATTTCTGAAAGAAGTGCACATGATGCTCGCTGAAATCCGGCCGCTTGCGGTCGACCACGAACCGACCCTGACGATAGCCGCGCGAATGCAGGCCTTTCTGCACCCGCTCGCAGATGCCGACATCTTCGGGAATCAACGTGTTTTTCATATAGTCGACCAGCCGCCGGTCCTGTTCGTCCAGCTCGCCCTTCAAAAACAGAAAATCCCAGCGCTCGATCGTCGTTTCGGGGCCGGCCGGAATAACGTGCGAGATCACGTAATTCGGCGTGCCCGGGAACATCAGCGGGATCGTTGTCGGCCAGACGAAACCGAACAAGGCCTGCTGTTCGACCCGGTCGAGTCTATAGGCACGATTGTCGCGCTCGTTCGCCTCGATTGCGTGAGTGAAGGTGATGCCATCGTCCGACCAGACCGAATGGCCGACATAGCCGACCAGTTCCATCAGTGCCGGATGATTGGCGGCGCAGTGATAGCATTCGTGGTTGTTGTCGACGACGGTCTTCCAGTTGGCGGAAATCGTGCGCTCGACGCGTTCGGCGAAGACCAGTTCCTCCATGCGCGGGCAGGTGCGCTTGAGATCGGCCAGCAGCTTGCCGGCCTTGTCGAGCAGCGGCCTGGCGTCGCGATCGAGATTGACGAACAGCAGCCCGCCATAGTTTTCGAGCCGGATCTCCTTGAGCGCGGCGTTCTCGGGGATCCATCCTTCGAGGCTGTCGCGGCCGCGCGCGCCGCGGAAATTGCCGTTGGTCTCGTAGCACCATTGATGATACGGGCAGACGATAAGCGGCCTGTTGCCGGTGCCATCGAGCAGCGGATGGGCGCGATGGCTACAGACATTGTAGAAGGCGCGCAGCGCGCCGTCGCTGCCGCGCATGATGAACACGCTCTGATCGGCAACCATGCCGACATAAAAATCGCCGGGCTTCGCAACCTGGCTGACATGGCACTGGTAAATCCAGTTCTTGTAGAAAATTGCTTCCCGCTCCGCGGCATAGATCGCGGGATCGAAATACCAGTCCGATGGCAATGTCCATGACTCTTCGGCGACCGGCGCGAAACGGCCGGCGTCGAAAGCGGGCAGGGCGTCGTTCGGGCGATCCATCGTCCCTCAGCAACCCTCGACGCAAATGCCGGTGGCATCGAAGCCCATGGTCCGGCCGCTCAATGGCACATGCACCGGCACGTCGCTCGTCGCGATGAAGGAAGCGGTGCGTGTATCGGGCAGCACGGCCCCGTCGCGTGTCGCCACTTCGTTGGCATGCGAGGCGATGACGGACGCCGGCTGAACCAGCTCATTGATCACATAGGCCGCTTCGGTCGGGCCGGTCGTGAACACATCGCCGATGTTCATCACGGCGAGCTTTGCGCCGTAATGACCGCGCACGACGAGTTCCTGTTCGGCGGTGATGCCGGTATCGCCCGAGAGATAAACCGCGAGACCGTTCGAGAAGGTAAGCACATAGCCGGTTGGCGGTCCGACATAGCCGACGATACCGGCCGCCTTCATCATCTCGGCGAGCGGGCCGCCGATGAAATCGGGGCCGAGCCCGTTGGAATGAACGGCCGGCACGGTCGTGATGGCGACGCCGCCGACCATGCGGTTGCCACCGAAGCGGACGCCGAGCGAATTCTTCGGGTCGCCACCGGCCGCTTCGATCCGGCCGGCGAAGAAGGCCGGCATCTCGCTGCCGGTCACGATCGCCGCGCCCTTTGCGACCGCGATCTCGACACTGTTCGAAAGCGGCGTGGTTGCGACCGATGCATCCGGCTCGGCACAGGTTCCGGCATCGACAGACGGCAGACGCCGGTCTCCGACATGATCGCCATGAATATGGCTCACCAGCACGATATCGATCTCGCCGAGCCTTGGGTCGTCCGGGCCGGCAACGGTGCGCCCCGCGTCGTAGAGAATGCGGGTGCCGTTCGGATCCTCGAAGACCATCGCCCGATCCATCGGGCAGAACTCGCCCTCCTGGCCGCCGAGCGGCGTGACGCGCACGAGATCGTCCGCCGCGGCTGGGGTTGCGACGACGAGCGCTGTGGCGAGGAGCGGGGCCGACATAAGGGTCAAGGCGAGCGGGATCAGGCTTCGATGCATGGCGGTTCTCCGTGCAGGGCCGACCCGCAAAGCC
>JBBDWX010000086.1:0-6559 GCA_040902665.1 Dongiaceae bacterium | reverse complement strand
TGGCCGACCAGCCGGGGAAAGCCTTGGCGGCGGCCGCGACCGCCTCGCCGACTTCGGTGCTGCTGGCGAGGGGAACCCGCGCCGCGATCTCGCCGGTGGCCGGATTGTAAATGTCGCCGAACCGGCCGCTTTTGCCCTCGACATGCCGTCCGGCGATGAAATGCGTCAACGTCCTGGTCATCGGACCCGTCTCCCTAAGCCGCAGAATTCCGCGCGTTTTATCGCAGGCGCCGCCGCCCAAGACAAGGCGGGCCGGAATGCCCCGGACTTCACACAGCCCCGTCCGCTGACACTCCCGGACGATGGGATTATTCTTGGGACCGTCCGAGGTTCGGAGATGGGGAAGGAGCGATGGCAAGAGCCATAGGTGGCGTGGCACTGGCGCTGGCACTCTTGGCGATGCCGGCACTGGCGGAGGAAAACCTAGCGCCGAGTTCGGGGGAGCTGGCGCTCGAAGGGGTCGACAAATTAATGAAGGCGCTGGAGATCTTCATCCAGTCGATTCCGCAGTTCGGCGCACCGTATGTCGACGACGGCGGCAATATCATCATTCCGCGCATGGAGCCGGCCGCACCCGACGATTCGGCGGTCGAGGAGACCGGCACGACAACCTGAGCGCGGAGAGCTGAGCGCAGGGTCCGAGCGCGGGCGCCGTCGCCCGATGCGGTCTGTTTATTCGATGACGGTCAGCTCCGGCGGGATCTGCGAGAGGATACGTGCGTCGCGCTCGAAGAATGCGAGCGTGTCGATCTGGAACAGCATGCCCTCGTGCCGCGGCATAAAGAACTGATTTTCGTAATTGACCGCCGTGTTCGCATCGAATAGTCGGTCGGCGTTGATCTCCGACAGCGGATCGTAGACGAACGGGCCAACCCAGTCGGGCGGAAATGCAATACCCATTTCGTAGCCGCCGATCCAGCCGCGTTCCTTCCAGATATCCTGCTCCTCGTAATAGCGCTTCATTGTTTCGTTCAGTTCGCGCACCGGCAGGCCGGGCCGCAGCAGCGTGCGCAGGATCTTGAGCGAATCGGTCGCCTTGTCCGATAGCGCCTTCACGTCCTTTTTGGGCTCACCCATCGAGAAGGTGCGGGCAAGATTGGCGTGGTAGCGTTTCACGACTCCGGATAGATCGACCAGAACCAGTTCGCCCATCTCGATCTTCTTCCGTGTCGAGATCGAATGCGGCGCATTGGTCTTCGGGCCGGAGAGGACGGGCTGATAGATCGCCGGAAACTCGCCGCCCGCTTTGGTCATGGCATACATCATCGCGCCAACCACCTCGATCTCCATCGCGCCCGGACGCAATTCCGCGATCGCGGCCTTCATGCCGATATCCGCGATGCGGCCGGCCTCCTCGATGCATTGCATCTCGAGGGGCGATTTAAGCCAGCGAACCTCGCGCATGACGTCGGTCCCGTCGACGACCGTGCCGGCACCGGCTGCCTTCAGGGCATCCTCGAAGCGATGGCTGATCAACCGGTTCGGCCGGTAGGAGTGCATTTCGATGCCGACCTTGCCGTCGAGCCAGCCTTCGGCCTTGAGCTCCGATGCGATGAAGCCGACGCCGTCGCGCATCGACGTCGGCGGAAAAATCCGGATGTCGTCGGCGATCGAGCAATAACGCGTCAGCACCGCTTCGCGTTCGGTGTCGAAATGGATATAGCGATCGCTATCGACATTGACGGCAATCGCGGAGGAGGCGGGCCACTGGCGCGGGCTCTGCCCCTGATACCATTCGCACTGGTATCCCCCGATATAGTTCATGCCCTCGGGTGCGGTGATCAGCAGCGTCGCGATCCCGTCGCGCGACATGCGCGTTCGGATGCGCGCGAGCCGGCCGCGATACTCCTCACGCGGAAACGGGACTTCCGACGACGGGCGGCAGTTGCGCAGGACGTCGTCGCGGTTGGTCAGTGCGGCCATAGATTCGTCTCCCTCGGGCAGCGTTGTCGAAATCGGATTCTTCGGCTTCGGATCATGCGGCGGCAAGTTTGTCACGAACCCGCTCGGCGATGGCAAGGGCGCTGGTCAGGCCCGGCGATTCGATGCCGAAGAGATTGACCAGGCCGGCAATGCCGTGCGCGTCGGGTCCGTCGATGCGGAAATCGGCAGGCGGCTCGCCGGGGCCGTGCAGTTTCGGTCGGATGCCGGCATAGCCCGGCAGCAGGGCGTCATCCGGCAGATCCGGCCAGTAGCGGCGGATCGCGCCGTAGAAAGCCGTGCCGCGTGCCGGATCGACCGCGTATTCGAGGCTCTCGACCCATTCGACGTCGGGGCCGAAACGAGCCCGGCCGTCGAGATCGAGCGTCAGATGAATACCGAGCCCCGCCACTTCGGGCACCGGATAGATGAGCCGCGAGAACGGCGATCTGCCCTGCAGCAGGAAGTAATTGCCCTTGGCGATGCGGCGCGGCGGGATCGCGCCCTTCGGGAGGCCCTCGATCGCGCCGGCCACGGCTTGCGCTTCGAGCCCGGCGGCATTGACGAGCCGGCGAGCGGTCAGGCGCATCGGTTCGGTGCCGCCGCAGTCGACGACGAATCCGCCGGGCGTCACCGACGCACGCTTGAACGGGGTGTTAAAGGCGATCATCGTGCCGTTCGCTTCGGCCTCGCCCCGCAAAGCGAGCATGAAACCGTGGCTGTCGACGATACCGGTCGACGGCGAGAGGATGGCCGCTGCCCCGTGCAGGGCCGGTTCCAGCCTGCGCATCGCCGGCGCATCGATCATCGCGAGATCGTCGACGCCGTTTGCCTTCGCGCGGGCGGCGATCGCTTCGAGCGCCGGAGCCTGGGTCATATCCGCGGCCACGATCAGCTTGCCGCAATTGCGGTGCGCGACCCCGTGCGCGCGGCAATAGTCGTAAAGCCGGCCCTTGCCTTCGACGCAAAGCGCTGCCTTGAGGCTGCCGGTCTCGTAGTAGATGCCGGCATGGATGACTTCGCTGTTGCGGGCACTGATCTCGGTACCGATTGCATCGTGCCGTTCGACGACGACGACATCCCGGCCGGCCAGCGCCAAAGCGCGCGCGATCGCGAGTCCGATCACCCCGGCGCCGACGATGAGGCAGTCGGTTTCCGCGGTTTCGGCACTCACGGCAGCCGCTCCAGACCTGCGGCCGTGCGACCGAGCCGCGCTTCGCGCCAGAGAATGAACAGATTGGCGCCGATGATAAGCGCGCCGCCGGCGAAGGTGGACCAGGCCGGTATCGTCGCCCAGATCAGCCAGTCGAAGGCGACGGCCCAGAGCAAATGCGTGTAGTCGAGCGGCACGACCATGGTTGCTTCGCCGAAACGGTAGGCTTCGGCCATCAGATACCAGGCGACCGTGCCGGTAACCGCGACCAGCGCAAAGAGCCAGATGGCATCGCCGGCCGGCGTGACCCAGACCCAGGGGAGCGCCAGAGCCGGCAGCACGGAAACAACGAGCCCGAAATAGAACAGCATGGTCGCGCTGTGTTCCGTCAGGGCGAGCCGCCGCGTCATGATGACGGTCGAGCCATAGAAGATCGCCGAGCCGATGGCGACCAGCGACGGCAGGTCGATCTCGCCGTCGTCGGGCCGGACGATGATGAGGACGCCGACGAATCCGATCAGGATCGCCGCCCAGCGCCGCGGTCCGACTTTCTCGCCCAGCACGATGATGGCCAGGATCGCGACGAACAACGGCGCGGCAAAGTTGATAGTGATCGCCTTAGAGACGGTCATATGGCCGAGTGCATAGATGAACGATGCCATCGAGCAGAGCGCTATCAGTCCACGCAGCAGATGCTCCATCGGCCGCTTGGTGCGCAGGATCGAGAGGCCGCCGACACGCATCGCAATCCAGATCGCCAGAAGCGGCGAGAGAATGCGCGCAAATACGATAATCTGGACGATCGAGTATTGCTCTTCGAGTGCCTTGACCGCGGCGTTCAGAACCGAAAAGCAGAAGACGGCCGAGATCATCAGGATCGCAGCCTTGAGCGGTGCCGCGGCGGCGGGGCTGGCGGGAGACGGCGTTGTCATAGGTCAGTCGGAATCTTGGCAATGGGCGTTTGTGCCTTGCCGAGTTTGTGCTCGCGATGCAGCAGATAGACACCCGAGGCGATCATGATGCCGGCGCCGGCGAAGACCCATATATCGGGCAGGTCGCCCCAGATCAGCCAGCCATAGATCACGCCCCAGATGAGTGCCGTGTATTCGATCGGTGCCAGCATTGAGACTTCGCCGTATCGGAACGCCTGGGTGATGAAGAGATGCGCGAACGTGGTCAGGATCGCGACCACGGCAAAGGGCAGCATGTCCGACCAGGCGGGCGCGATCCACACGAACGGCAGCGCGATACTCGTCACGACAAGACCGATGGCGGTAAACCAGAACATCAGGCTCGGCAAACTCTCCGTTGCGCTCATGCGCCGCGCGAGAATGAAAGAAAGTGCATAGAGAATGCCCGACGCGAGCGCCGAAAGCGCGCCCCAGCTGACGGGCAGCACGCCCGGCCTCAGGATCACCACCACGCCGACCAGCCCGACCAGGATCGCCGCCCAGCGGCGCGGACCGATCTTCTCGCCGAGCATCGGGATCGACAGGACCGCCATGAACAACGGCGCCGAGAACCCGATCGAGATGCATTCCGCCAGCGGCAGAACCTTGAGTGCGTAAAAATAGGTGCCGATCGCACCGAGCGCGAGCAGCGTGCGGACAAGATGCAGCATCGGGCGACGGGTCTTGAGGTCTGCAAGACCGTTGCCGCGCCGATAGGCGAGATAAAGCGCGAAGAACGGTCCGAGGACGCGGCCGAAGAACAGGATCTGGACGATCGAATAGCCGGCGGTAAGCCATTTGGCCGAGGTATCGACCAGCACGAAACTTGCCACGGCAACGAGCATGTAGAGCATTGCCTTGAGCGGCAACGATTGCAGCGTGCCATCGGCCGACCGGGCGTTCATCGCATAGCCGCCCGCCGCACCGCCGCTTCGCGTCGCACGACATAGAGATTGGCGGCAACGACAATGGCGGCGCCCGTCAGAACCGTCCATGTCGGAATGTCGCCCCAGAACATCATGCCGAACAGACCGGCCCAGATCAGCGAGGTGTATTCGAGGGGCGCAATGAACGAGACTTCGCCGTAGCGGAACGCCTGGTTCAGACAATACTGCCCGATGCTGCCGGAAACGCCGACCACCGCGAAAATCCAGACGTCTTCCCAGAGCGGCGTCACCCAGTTGAAGGGCAGGGTCGAGCCCATCACGAGGATCACGCCGATCGAATAGTAAAAGAGAATGGTGTGGCTCAGTTCGGTGCGGCTGAGCTGGCGCGAGGTGATCAGTGTCAGCGCGTATGTGAAGGCTGAGATCAGTGCAAGCAGTGCGCCCCAGCCGATCGCGATCCCGTCGGGTCCGCTGCCGGGCCCGGCGATCAGCAGCACGCCGAAGAAGCCGACGACGATCGCAGCCCAGCGCCGCGGTCCGACCCGTTCGCGCAGCAGGGGTACCGAAAGCGCGGTCATGAAGAGGGGCGCCGCAAATCCGACCGCAACCGCATCGGCCAGCGGCATCAGCCGCAGCGCATAGTAGAACGTGACCATGGTGATCATGTTCAGCACCGAACGCAGCGCATGGCCGCCGAGCCGGCGCGTGCGCAGCGTGCCGACCCCGCCGAAGCGCATCGCTAGCGCAATCGCGAAGCAGAGCCCGATGCAATAGCGCAGGAAACCGATCTGCGGGATCGGATAGTCGGCGGTCAGCCATTTGACCCCGGCATCGAGCACGGCGAGGCAGAACACGGCGGCCACCATGAAAATGACGGCTCGGCCCGGTGCGAATCTGAGCCCGTCCTTGACCTCCATAGCCCCCATTTCGCGCGGTACGCCGCTTATCCTGCCAGCCGATCCTGCCTAGCCGGTTCCCCGTGAGGGCGCCAGCCCGTTTTGGACAGGTCAGGCCTGCGTTGAGGCCAAGGCGGCGGCACGGTAGAGTCCACGGCAAGCGTTTCCACAGCACGTTGGCGAATCCATGCCGCTCGACATCGCATACTCGGTGTGTCCGCACGACTGCCCAAGCACCTGCGCTCTGGAGGTCGAACGTCTTGCACCCGATCGCATCGGGCGGGTGCGCGGCGCATCCGACAACAGCTATACGGCCGGCGTCATCTGCGCCAAGGTCGCACGCTATGCCGAGCGGCAGCATCATCCCGACCGGCTCGGCGTGCCGTTACAGCGGGTCGGTGCAAAGGGCGACGGTCGCGCCGGCTTCCGGGAGATTTCGTGGGACCAGGCGCTGGATGCGGTCGCCGAAGCATTTGTGAAGGCCGAAGCGCGGCTCGGGTCGGAAACGGTCTGGCCATATTTCTATGCCGGCACGATGGGCTATGTGCAGCGCGACGGCATCGAGCGGCTGCGCCATGCCAAACGCTATTCCCGCTACAAACAGACGATCTGCACGACGCTCGCCGATTCCGGCTGGATCGCGGCAAGCGGCTCGCGGCGCGGCGTCGATCCGCGCGAGATGATCGAATCCGATCTGATCGTCGTGTGGGGCGGCAATCCGGTCGCGACCCAGGTCAATGTGATGACGCATAT
>JBBDWX010000085.1:0-6598 GCA_040902665.1 Dongiaceae bacterium | reverse complement strand
GTCGCGTTCGATCGCGCGATAGAGATCGATCACGCCGCGCACGAAGCCCGGCGGGAAGACGCGGATGCAGCCGAAATCGAGCAGGTTCACGCTGCCGTCGGGCCGGATCGTGTAATTCCCGAGATGCGGATCGCCATGGATGATGCCGTAGAAATAAAACGGCACATACCAGGCGCGGAACATGTTTTTGGCAACGCGGTTGCGCATCCCGATATCGTCGCCATGCGCCGCGACGAAGGGCAGCAGCCGCTCGCCCTCCAGCCATGTCATCGTCAGCAGGCGTTTGCTCGAAAGATCGGGCAGCGGTTCGGGCACTGCAACCGCCGTCTCGTCGGCAAGCATCCGGCGATAGAGCGCCATATGTTTCGCCTCGCGCGCATAATCGAGTTCCTCGCGCAGCCGCGCCGCGATTTCGGCATGGATCTGCCCGGTCGAGATTGCGCGGTCGTAGCGTTCGTAGATCGAGAAGATCAAACGAAGCTGGCGCAAATCCGCTTCGACGGCCGATTGCATGTCGGGATATTGCAGCTTGCAGGCGAGATCGCGCCCGTCATGCGACATGGCGCGATGGACCTGGCCGAGCGACGCGGCTGCCGCCGCTTCCTCGTTGAACGAGCGAAAGCGCGCCGCCCAGTCGGCGCCAAGCTCCACCGCCATGCGCCGGCGCACGAAATGTCGCCCCATCGCCGGCGCATCGGCCTGAAGCTGGGCGAGCGCCGCCGAATATTCTCGCGGCAGCATGTCGGGAATGGTCGACATGATCTGCGCGACTTTCATCAGCGGGCCCTTGAGCCCGCCCAGCGCGGCGGTCAGCTCGGCCGCATGCTTGCCGCGATCGAGTGTGGTGCCGAGATAACGCGCGCCGGCGACCCGCGCCGCCAGTCCGCCGACCGCGCCGCCGACCTTCGCATAACGCCGGACGCGGCCGGCCATCGAGTTGCGCTCGGTTTCATCGCTTTTGTCGGCAGGTTTGCGCGCCAAATCAGAGACGCTCCAGCTCGTCGATCATCTCGCCGATCAGCGACAGACCGCGGCGCCAGAAGGCCGGATCGGACGCATCGAGCCCGAAGGGTGCGAGCAGTTCCTTATGCCGCTTGCTGCCGCCCGCGCGCAGCATGTCGAGATATTTCTCGGCGAAGCCGGCATCGGACTGGCGATAGACCGCATAGAGCGAATTCACCAGGCAATCGCCGAACGCGTAGGCATACACATAGAACGGCGTATGGATGAAATGCGGGATATAGCACCAGAACCAGCGATAACCCTCGTCGAAGCGGATCGCCGGCCCGAGGCTTTCCGTTTGCACGTCCATCCAGTGCTCGCCGATGCGCTCGGGCATCAGCTCGCCCTCACGCCGTTCGATATGCACGCGCTTCTCGAATTCGTAGAACGCGATCTGGCGCACCACCGTGTTCAGCATGTCCTCGACCTTGCCGGCAAGCAGCGCGCGCCGCTTCTTCGGATCGGTCTCGCGCGCGAGCAGGCTCTGGAAAGTCAGCATCTCGCCGAACACCGACGCTGTCTCCGCCAGCGTCAGCGGTGTGTCCGCCATCAGCGGACCCTGCCCGGCCGCCAGGATCTGATGCACACCATGGCCCAGCTCGTGCGCCAGCGTCATCACGTCGCGCGTCTTGCCGTGCCAGTTGAGCAGCAGATAGGGATGCGCCGACGGTACGGTCGGATGTGCGAACGCACCCGGCGCCTTGCCCGGCCGCGGCGGCACGTCGATCCAGCCGCCGCCGAAGAAACGCTCGCCGACCGCGGCAAGGTCTTTCGAGAAACTTCCATAGGCCTCGAGCACGATCTCGGTCGCCTCGGGCCAGCCGCTCGCGCGCTCGGCGTCGTCGGGCAGCGGCGCGTTGCGATCCCAGTAATCGAGCTGTTCGACGCCGAACCATTGGGCCTTCAGTTTGTAATAACGATGCGAGAGATGTTCGTACGAACCGCGCACCGCATCGGCGAGCGCATCGACCACCTCGTCCTCGACCTGATTCGAGAGATTGCGCGAAGAATCGGCGCGCGCGAAGCCGCGCCAGCGATCCTCGATCTCCTTGTCCTTGGCCAGCGTGTTGGTGACCAGGGCGAAGCTGCGCCGGTTCTCGCCATAGACGCGGCCGATTTCGAGCGCCGCTTCCTTGCGTTTCGCCGGATCGCGATCGGTCAGCAGATTGAGCGCCTGATCGCCGGTTAAAGTCTCGCCGCCGATATGGAATCGGAGATCGGCGTTGGTTTCGTCGAAGGCGCGCGACCAGGCGGCATGCCCGGTCACGTTCTTCTCGTGCAGCAGCCGCTCCATGTCGTCGGCTAGCTGATGCGGCCGGAACGCGCGCACCTGGTCGATCCAGGGTCGATAATGCGCCAGCGCCGGGGCGGCATATTGCGCCTCGAGCCGTGCATCCTCGATCCGGTTGAGCTCGAGCGTGAAGAACAGGGTCGCGACGCTGATGTCGGTCGTGCGCTCCTGCATCGTCTGGTAGAATTTCGCATGCGCCGGGTCGGTCATGTTCTGCGCATAGATGAGCTGCGCGTAGCTCATGATCCGGCCGAGCCGCTCCTGCATCGCCTCGTACTGCGACAGCGCTTCGGCGAGCGCCGCCCCGTCGAGCGCCGCCAGCTTGCCTTCGTACCGCCCGCGAAACGCCGCGGCTTCGCGTTGCGCGCGTTCGATATCTTCTCGAAGCTCGGGCGATGTCATGCCCGGATAGAGATCGTTCAGATCCCATACGGGCAATGCATCGGCGGGTGCCGGCTTCGATGCGGCGGGCGTGGCGGCGGCTGTCGTGACGGAATTGGGCATGTCGGTTGCGGTCCTTGGTCTGGCTTGGGGTGTCTGGCGAGCCTGGTTACGGGGCGATATAAGGTCGGTCCGTCTTCAGGCCAAGGCTTCGGGAGCCCGATCGATGCAATACGACGCGTGGCAGAGTCTGCCACAGATGTTCTTCGAACAGGCAGCCCGGTACGCCGACCGGCCCTATCTGCGCGACAAACGCGACGGCGCCTGGCACAGCCGCAGCTATGGCGCGGTTGCGTCCGAAGTCCGGCAGTTCGCATCGGCATTGGCAGCCCTCGGCCTCGAACCCGGCGAACGGGTCGCGCTGATCGCCGAGAATCGCCCGGAATGGACCATCGCCGATCTCGCGATCATGGCCGCGGGCGGCATCACCGTACCGGCCTTCACCACCAACACCGTCGCCGATCACGCCCATATTCTCGGCCATAGCGGCGCCGTCGGGGCGATCGTCTCGTCGAGGGGCCTCGCCGAGCGAATCGTTCAGGCCGCACTCAAGACCGGCAATCTCCGGTTCCTGATTGCCATCGACGATCCCGGCATCGGCCAGTCGCCGCCGTTCCGGCTGCTGCGCTGGGATGCGGCGCTGGCGCTCGGCCGCATCGACGATCCGATCGTCGACGCGCGTATCGCCACTCAGAAGCGCGACGACATTGCCTGTTTCATCTACACCTCCGGCACCGGCGGCCTGCCCAAAGGCGTGATGCTGACCCATGGCGGCATCCTCGCCAACTGCAAGGGCGCTTATCACCTGCTGAAGGAGTTCGGGCTCGGTCGCGAGGTGTTTCTTTCGTTCCTGCCGCTCTCGCATTCCTACGAACATACCGTCGGGCAGATGTTCCCGATGACGATCGGCGCCGAGATCTGGTTTGCCGAAGGTGCCGACAAATTGCTCGAGAACGCGGCCGAGGCGCGGCCGACCATCATGACCGCCGTGCCGCGTCTCTACGAGGCGATGCGCGGCCGGATCGAGCGGCAGATGACGAAGTTGCCGGAAGCGAAACGCCGCTGGTTCGAACGCGCCGTTGCACTCGGGCGCAAGCGCTACGAGGGCGAACGGCTGACGCTCGGCGAACGCGTGCAGAACTGTCTCGCCGATATCCTGGTGCGCCGCAAGATGAAGAAGCGCTTCGGCGGAAGGCTGAAAGCGATGGTCTCGGGCGGTGCCGCGCTCAATTACGAGGTCGGCGTCTATTTCACCGCGCTCGGCCTGCGCATCCTGCAGGGCTACGGTCAGACCGAGTTCGCGCCGATCATTTCCTGCAACCCGCCGCACGATTGCCGCATCGACACGGTCGGCAAGCCTTTGGTCGATGTCGAACTTCGCATCGCGCCGGACGGCGAGATCCTGGTGCGCGGCGAGGCGACGATGAAGGGCTACTGGCAGGATCCGGCCGCGACCGGCGCGGCGCTCGAAGGCGGCTGGCTGCATACCGGCGATGTCGGCGAGATCGACAAGGACGGCTATGTGCGCATCACCGATCGCAAGAAGGACATCATCGTGATGTCGGGTGGCGACAATGTCTCACCGGCGCGCGTCGAGGGGATGCTGACCCTGCAGCCGGAAATCGCCCAGGCCCTGGTCTATGGCGACAAACATCCGCATCTGGTGGCACTCGTCGTGCCGGACGATCTCTTCATCGAACAATGGGCGGCGGCGAACGGCGGCGTTCGCGATCTGGCGCAGCTCGCCGACGATCGGGCATTCCATCAGGCGCTGTCGTCGGCGATCGAACGCGCCAACGCGATGCTCTCGAACCTCGAGAAGATCCGCCGCTATGTGGTCGCCGACGAGGCGTTCACCACCGAGAATGAAATGCTGACCGTTTCGATGAAGATCCGCCGGCACAAGATCCGCGACCGGTTCGGGGCGAAGCTGCTGGCGCTGTACGGGCGGTAGGCGAGACCGGCCGTCCGCACGCAGCTCGCATAAAGCTGCATCGTTCTCCGATTGTCATCATTCTCCATTCGTCATCGCCGGGCTTGACCCAAGGCTGTCCGGTTTAAATTGCCAGAGAATTTGTCCAGTACGGTCCAATCAATCCCGTGCAATACCAATCACAATCGTCATCGCCGGGCTTGACCCGGCGATCCACCCATCCACCGCTTCGACATCCGCGAGGACGCAACCCGGTCGTACCGTGGATGCCCGGGTCAAGCTCGGGCATGACGATTGAGGGGTTTGTTCACGCAAGCATTCTGCGACGTTGCACAGGTTGCGCCGCTGCGCCACTCCCTATGCGCCGTGACACTCCCGATACCAGTCGACGAATTTCGGCAAACCCTCGTCGATCGATGTCTTCGGCTCGAATCCGAAATCGCGCACTGACTCCGTGATGTCGGCATAGGTCGCCCGCACGTCGCCCGGCTGCATCGGCGCATTCTCCACGATCGCCTTGCGACCGCAGGCCTGTTCCAGCAATGCGAGAAAACGCGGCAGCTCTTCGGCCCGATTATTGCCGAGATTGTAGAGCCGGTGGCTCTCGTGACCGGCATCGCGCAGCGGCGGCCGATCGAGCGCGGCCAGAACGCCGGCGACGATATCGTCGATATAGGTGAAATCGCGCTGCATCTGCCCGCCATTGAACAGCTGCAACGGCTTCCCTTCGAAGATCGCCTTGACGAACAGCCAGGCCGCCATGTCGGGCCGGCCCCAGGGCCCATAGACGGTAAAGAACCGCAAACCGGTCGCGGGAATACCGTAGAGCCGGGAATACGAGATCGCCATGACCTCGCCGGCGCGCTTGGTTGCTCCGTAGAACGAGGCCGGACGCTCGACCGGATCGGTGACGGCGAAAGGCAGCTTCGTATTGTCGCCATAGACCGACGACGAGCTTGCATAGACGAAATGCCGCAACGCCGGTGCCGCGCGCGCGAGCTCCAGCATCGCGAGCTGGCCCGCGATATTGGCCCGCACATAATCTTCGGGATGCGTCAGCGAATGGCGTACGCCGGCCTGGGCTGCCAGATGCACGATCCCTTCGATACCCTGATCGGCAAATCCGCGCATCGCCGGCAGATCGGCCACATCGAGCTTGTGAAACTCGAATCCCGTCCGGGCGAGCAGCCGGTCGAGCCGCACCTGCTTGAGCGTCGGATCGTAGTAATCGTTGAGATCGTCGATGCCGGTCACGCGGTCGCCGCGCGCGAGCAGCGCCTGCGAAACATGATAGCCGATGAAGCCGGCGGCGCCGGTCACGATCACATGCATGGCGGCATCTATAGCCCGCCCGGCACCGCATTGCACGACGGGGCTCTAAGCACCGCCGCGCGATCTTCGGCCGGGCTTGCGTAGCGCGGTTCGATTGCACCGGGCCGGCGCCGTCCCTAATCTCCCCATTATGCCCCCTGCCGCCACCCCGACCCGCGCCACCGCGCTCGCCGACGTCTCGCTCGACGACAAATACGCGCTCGAAACCGGGCGCGTGTTCATCACCGGCACGCAGGCGCTGGTCCGCCTGCCGATGATGCAGCGACGGCGCGATCTCGCCGCCGGGCTGAACACCGCCTGCTATATCTCCGGCTATCGCGGTTCGCCGGTCGGCGGGCTCGACCAGGCGATCGGCCAGGCCGGGCATTTCATCGACGAGCATCGCATCCGGCTTCAGCCCGGCGTCAACGAGGAGATTGCGGCGACCGCCATCTGGGGCAGCCAGCAATCCGACCTGTTCGGCGATTTCCGATATGACGGCGTGTTCGGGCTCTGGTACGCGAAAGGCCCCGGCGTCGATCGCGCGGGCGATGCGCTGAAACATGCCAATCTCGCCGGCACCGCGCGGCATGGCGGCGTCGTCGCGCTCGCCGGCGACG
>JBBDWX010000084.1:0-6636 GCA_040902665.1 Dongiaceae bacterium | reverse complement strand
TCGGTTATGTGAGTTCGAGCTATTTCAGCCCGAACTGCGGCCGCTCGATCGCGCTCGCGATGATCGACGACGGCAGGCGCCGCATGGGCGATACGGTCGCCCTGCCGCTCGAGGACCGCACCATCCGCGCGAAAATCGTCTCGCCAGTCTTCTTCGATCCGGAAGGAGAACGGCTCCGTGGCTGAAACCTACCTGCGCCGTTCGGCGCTCGCCCATCTCGGTTTGCGCGGCCGCGCCGACGCAACCGAGGCAGCGCAACGTGCAACTGCGGGCGTGCGGATGTCCGAACGACCGCATCGCTGCCGCATCCTGTTGCGCGGCCGCGCCGACGATGCGCGCTTCCGCGATGCGATCCGCGGCACGACCGGGCTCAATCTGCCGGAGGCAAACCGCGTCGCGCGCACCGGCGATCTGCGTATGCTGTGGCTTGGGCCGGACGAATGGCTCCTGATCGGTCCGAGCGGTCGCGAGGCGGTCTCGATGCCCGCGCTGATCGCCGCCCTCTCAGGGCAGTATGCGATGGCGATCGATCAATCCGACATGCGCACGACGATCTCGCTCGCCGGGCGATCGGCGCGCGACCTGATCAATTGCGGCTGCGGGCTCGATCTGCACCCGGACCGGTTCGCGCCGGGCCAATGCGCGCAGACCGGCCTCGCCCGCGCCAACGTGATCCTCGAGCGGACCGGCAGCGGGCAGACGGACGAGGAGCTGCGGTTCGATCTGCATGTCGCGATCAGCTATGCCGACTATCTCTGGCAGTGGCTCGAGCGCGCGGGGGCCGAGTTTGGCGTTGCGGTCGAAGAAGACGCGTAGACCGGCAACCGCGGCCCGGCGCACTTCCTACACGTTCGAATCCGGCTCCGCTGCCTTGCGCTGGTTGACGAAGGCGAGCAGCGCCTCGTCGATCCCCGGATCGAGCGCCGGTGCCTCGTACTCGCGGAGCATCCGCTTGTAAATCCCGTTGGCGCGCTTGTAGGCGTCCTGTTCGCCCTCGGCGAGCCACTGCTCGTAGCTGTTATTGTCGGCGATGGTCGAGCGGTAGAACGCATTCTCGAAATTCGCCTGGGTATGGGCGCAGCCGAGATAATGGCTGCCCGGGCCGACCTCGCGGATCGCATCGAGCGCCTGGCCGTTCTCGGAAAGGTCGATGCCCTTCGCGAGCACCTGCATCATGCCGAGCTGATCGGCATCCATGATGAACTTCTCGTAGCAGGAAGCGAGACCGCCCTCGAGCCAGCCCGCCGCGTGCAGCACGAAATTCGTGCCGCAGAGCAGCGAGGTCAGGATGGTCTGTGCGCTTTCGTATGCGGCCTGCGCATCCGGCACCTTAGAGGCGCAGAGACAGCCGCCGGTACGGAACGGCAGGCCGAGCCGCCGCGCGAGCTGCGCCGCCGCGATGCTGACCAGAGACGGCTCGGGCGTGCCGAAAGTCGGTGCGCCGGACTGCATCGAGATCGAACTTGCGAAGACGCCGAAGATGACCGGCGCGCCGGGCCGCACGAGCTGCGCGGTTGCCGCCCCCGCCAGCACCTCGGCCAGCACCTGGGCAAGCGTACCCGCGACCGTCACCGGGCTCATCGCGCCGGCAAGAATGAACGGCGACACGATGCAGCCCTGGTTGTTGCGCGCATATACCTTGAGCGCACCGAGCATCGTGCCGTCCCAGACCATCGGCGAGTTGGCGTTGATCAGGCTGGTGATGACGGTGTTCTGCTGGATGAAGTCCGCACCGAACAGGATCTTGGCCATCTCGACCGTGTCCTGCGCACGCGACGGATGCGTGACCGAGCCCATGAACGGCTTGTCTGAAAGCTTCATGTGCGAGTAGACCATGTCGAGATGCCGCTTGTTGACCGGCAGATCGACGGGTTCGCAGACCGTGCCACCCGAATGATGCAAGGCGGGCGTCATGTAGGTCAGTTTCACGAAGTTCCGAAAATCCTCGATCGTCGCGTAGCGGCGGCCCTCGTCGAGCGTGCGGATGAAGGGCGGCCCGTAGACCGGCGCGAACACCGTCGCATCGCCGCCGATCTTCACGTTGCGATCGGGATTGCGCGCATGCTGGATATATTCGCGCGGCGCGGATTTCCGGATGAGCGAGCGCGGCAGGCCCTTCGGGAAATGAACGCGCGTCCCCTTCACGTCGGCGCCGGCGTCGCGCCAGAGCTGAAGACATTCCTCGTCGTCGCGAAACTCGATGCCGACTTCCTCAAGAATGATGTCGGCATTGCGCTCGATCAGCACGAGGCCTTCCTCGTCGAGCACGGTCGTCAGCGGAATCTTGCGCGAGATGTAGGGAAGCTGCTCGATATTGAGCTTGGTGCGCAGCGCCCGGCGCGCCTCGGCGCCGCCGCGCGCCCGTCGGCCGCGCCCTTCGTTGCCCGATCCTTCGCCTGGTGCGTGATTCGCGTCGTCCATGCCTGAAGTCACTCCCCGTTCCCGACTCCGGCGGCGCAGCCGCGCGCCGGCGCCGAATTTGCACTTTCATCGTTGCATAACGGGATTGAAGGCGCTTGCAATCTTGCCAAGCCGCGACCGGGGCTTGCGCGTTCGCGCCCGGATTTCTCCCAGTTTGCGGCGGTTTCGTCGGTTTGTCGCGGTTTCGGCTGTGTAACCTGCCGGCCCCGCGATACCGCGCCCCCGGGCGCCCTTGAACGATAACGCCCTCGTGCCGTTGACCCTCCGCCGCCCGGGTGCGATTCTAATCGCACGGCACCGCATTCCGGGGACGGATCCGGGCACTCGCGGGGCCCTCGGGCCAAATCGGTGGGCCTCCTGGTGCCCCGTCTGTATTCGGACCCTGTCGCCGCGGCGAAGGGAGGGTCTGATTGATGCCCCGATTTATCGCTCTCATAGCATTCCTGATCGCTTCTATCGGCGTCGCCGGCACCACCATCGCGCCGGCCGCAGCGGCACCCCAGGTGCTCGGGCTGATGGCCAGCAACGGCATGCCGGTTCCGCTCGACTGCCAGTCGGGCGAATGCTCGGCCCATCTCTCGAGCTTCTGCCTGCAGGAGGCGCGCGACGCCCCCTCGCACGGTCAGAGCTACCGGCTCGCCGAAGGCAGCCGCCTGACGATCGTGGTCGAGCGCCGGGACGGCAGCTATGTCCGCCTCGAGGGCAGCGATCTTGCGCAGATGAAGGCGCTGGTCGGGTTTACATCCGTGCGGGTTGCCATTCCGGCGGCGACGATCGCCGCGCTCGACGGCGCGCGGGCCTGGATCGAGGTCGCACCCCGCGCCTCGCTGGTTCCGGTTGACACGGCCGGCGACAACAATCCGCAGAGCGAGGAAGAAATCGCGCTCGCGACCGGCGCCTATCGCGATGCGGCAGCGCTTCGCTTCGAGGCGCCGGGCCAAACCGGCGATGCGGCGCGGCTTACCAACCTGTTGATCAATTCGCTCGCACCTGGCGTGCGCGAGGACGACGCCACCCGCGACGGGATCTGGACGCAGGTCGTGTCGGCCGACATGGCCGAACAGGTCACGCCGGAAGGGCTCGCGAAGGCGCGCGAGCTCTATAACTACTGCCGCATGTCTTCGGATGCGGGCACCGCGCTCACGCTGCGCGATTGCCTGACGCTGCGCCATGCGGATCTGATGGGCGAAGAAAATCGCGAGTTCTGGAAGGAGGTCGGCGGCTCATGACCCGACAAATGGGATTGCGCGGTGCGACACTGCTGATCGGCATGGCAATTGCGCTCGGTGCCGGCAGCGCGAACGCGGCACCGCAGGTACTCGGCCTCGTCGCGATGAACGAACCGCTGGTCATGAAATGCGACGATAGCGGTTGCAAGGCCGAGATCAGCGCCTTCTGCCTGCAGCAACCGCGCGACAACCCGATGCCGGGTGCGACCTACAGCCCGGCTGAGGGCGCCGAGATCGCGCTGATCGGCACGCGCGCCGACGGCAGCCAGGTCGAACTGCCGGCCGCGGATTATCTTGCTTTCGAATCCAGCCGCGGCTTTACCTCGGTCCGGGCGACGATCGAACCGGCGCAGATGGCGGCACTCGGCCTCGCATCGGTTGCGGTGATGGTCGGCGACGACGTGTCTTTGCTGCCCGCGGAAGCCGCCGACGATCCAAACCCGCAATCGGCGGCAGAAATCGCGATCGCGACCGGCGCTTATCGGACGCAGGCCGCCGAGTTCTTCGATGCCAGCAGCGAACAGGCCGATGCGATCCGCGTCACCAACGTGATGATCAACACGCTACCGGACCAGGGTCGTACAAAGGCAGACAGCGACGGACATCTGCTGGCCGAAGCGTTCGACGACGGCATCGGCGAGACGATCGACCCGGCGGCGATCGAGCGCGCGGTCGCGATCCACGACGCCTGCCGCGAGAAAGTCGACGTCACGCATCACATCGACACGATGCGCGCCTGCCTGATCGGCTCGCACGACAATATGGTGGTCAACTCCAACATCCAGTTCTGGGATTCGCTTGGCGGTTCGTGACGGGATGCCGGATGGCGGCGACGCCATGCGCTGAACGCGGCGCGAACTACATAACCAGAAATGCGGGCGCCCCAGAGTACGTCGCTGAGGGCGCCCGTTCGCTTTCAGCGCTGCACAAGACCTGCCTTGCCACCCCGTCATACCGGCGCGATGATCCCGCCCCGGAGGCGACGTTCAAGGGCAATTTCCGGGGGATGAGCCATGACGGACAAGGTCGAGGGTGGCTGCCTGTGTGGCGCCGTGCGTTACGAGGCGCCGTGGCCACCCACATGGTCGGCACATTGTCATTGCAGCGATTGCCGCAGGGCGACCGGCTCCGCCTTTGCGACCTATGCAGGCATCCTGCGCGAAAATTTCCGCTGGACCAAGGGCGCACCGAAAGAGGTACATAGCTCGCCCGGCGTGACGCGATCTTTCTGCGGCACATGCGGTACGCCGCTCACCTATAGCGGCGATCGCTGGCCGACCGAGATTCACATCCTCGTAGCGACACTCGACGATCCTTCGATCGCTGCACCAGAAGCGCACATGTACACCAGCGAACAACTGCCCTGGGTGCATCTGGCCGACGGGCTGCCGCGCAAGGCCAAGACCGAGGGGTAGCGGCTTTGCGGCCGGATTTGCAGCCGGTTTAGCATCGCGGCGGGGCCTTCCTGCCGCGAATCCGATAGCTGTTGTCGCGCCGGTGAAAGTGTCGCTAGGCTCCCGGTCTAATTAGGAAACCCGGATTTTCGGCGGTTTCGGGCCGACCCTGGGGCCGGCCCCGGCGGGGGCAACCGGCCGGGCTGCCCGGCTTCACCAAAGGGGAACTCTGCTCATGAAGAGCCAAGCTCGCGTGGTCATAATCGGCGGCGGCGTCGTCGGGGTCAGCACGCTCTACCATCTCGTCAAGAAGGGCTGGTCCGATGTCGTGCTGATCGAGAAGATGGAGCTGACGCACGGCTCCACCTGGCACGCGGCCGGGCTGTTGCCGCTGTTCAACATGAGCTACAGCGTCGGCCAGATTCACAAATATTCGGTCGATCTCTACAAGTCGCTCGAAGAAGAAACCGGCCAGAACGTGTCGTTCCATCAGACCGGCAATCTGCGGCTCGCGACCAACCGCGACCGCATGGACGAGTATTACAAATACTGCGGCACCGCGAACACGATCGGCGTACCTTTCGAACTGATCACGCCCAAGCAGGTGAAGGAGCTCTGGCCGCTCTGCAATACCGAGGGGCTGGTCGGCGCGCTCTATCATCCGCAAGACGGGCATGTCGCACCGGCCGACGTGACGATGGCACTCGCCAAGGGCGCGCGGACCGGCGGCGCCGAGATTTATCGCCAGACGAAGGTAACCGGCATCGAGCAGCTTCCCTCCGGCGAGTGGAAGGTGAAGACCGACAAGGGCGACATCGCCTGCGAGCATGTCGTCACTGCGACCGGTTCCTGGGCGCGCCAGGTCGGCAAGATGGTCGGCCTCGATCTGCCGGTCATCGCAGTCGAGCATCAATATCTGATCACCGAGGAAATCCCCGAACTGGTCGAGCGCAAGCGCCAGGGCCTGCCGGAGATGGCGGTGCTGCGCGAAAGCGATGCGTCCTATTACATGCGCGAAGAGCGCCAGGGCCTCATCCTCGGACCGTACGAAAAGGGCGCGCCGGCCTGGGCGGTCGATGGCGTCTCCGAAGATTTCGGGCAGGAACTGCTCGCCCCCGATCTCGAGCGGCTCGAGCCGCATATCGAGGCCGCGATCAACCGCGTACCGGTGTTCGGCACCGCCGGCATCAAGGACTGCATCAATGGCCCGATCCCCTACACGCCCGACGGCAGCCCGCTGATCGGCCCGGCCTGGGGCCTCAAGAATTTCTGGCTCAACGAGGGCCACAGTTTCGGCATCACCGCGGCCGGCGGTTCGGGCTGGCAACTCGCCGAATGGATCGTCGAGGGCGAACCCGGCATCGACATGTGGGATGTCGACGCCCGCCGCTTCGGCGACTACGCCAACAAGAACTATACGAAGATCAAGAACGAGGAGACCTACGAGCATGTCTTCATCGTTCATTATCCACTCGAAGAACGTCCGGCCGCGCGTCCGGCCAAGACCGCGCCCTGCTACGACCGGCTGAAATCGCTTGGCGCCGTGTTCGGCCAGCGCTTCGGCTGGGAACGCGCCAACTGGTTCGCGCCCA
>JBBDWX010000083.1:17168-40945 GCA_040902665.1 Dongiaceae bacterium | reverse complement strand
CAACCCCGTCCCTGAACTAACATTCCAACCGGACCACTCGATGGGGGCCGGTCAAGTGATCTGGTACGCTATCAAAGCTTTGGCAATCCGTGCGCACCATACGGTCCACACGGTCGATGTTATGGCGCTGGTGCAAAGTAAAGAACCATTTGCCGACAATTTGGTGAAAAAGCTTTTGGTAGCTGTAAGGAGGAATCGAGATCAAGTGAATCTTAGAGTATCGTATGCGGATTGCTCAAAAGAGTTTCTTGTAAGGATGATAATTATCCTTGGCGTATCGGTTGCTTGGTCTGCGCTTTACCAGGGTTTTATGTTGTTGTAAGGCCTCTAGCTGCTTGCACTCGTGTAGGACGCGATCGCGCGGCGCCAGAACAGATGGCTGGCGGCGAGCGCAATGGCGGCAATCAGCAGAGCGAGAAAGCCCATCGTCATATTGAGCCGACCGGCGACCGCCGCCGCCGGCACGTTGGTGATGAACGCAACCGGCAACACCGCGGTCAGCAGAAGACGCAGCCAGGGCGGCAGGGCTGAAACCGGGAATCGCCCGACATCCACCAGCGTGCGGAATATCACTTCGAGATTGGATACGCGCACGAACCAGAAGGCGCTCGTATAGATGATCGACCAGAGCGCGAAGGCGGTCGTGAGGCCGGCCGCGAGCATCAGCAGGAAAAGCGCGATCGTCGCCGGATCGATCCGGTCGAGCGCCGCCATCGACCAGACGACGAGCGCCGTTCCAAGCAGCAGGTTTGGCGCTTCCCAGAGATTGAGATGGCGTAGCGACACTTGGAAATGGCTGCCGACCGGCATGAGCAGCATGTAATCCAGATTACCGAGCCGGATGTATTCCGGCAGACGGCCGAGATTGGGGCTGAGGATCGTACCGACAAATCCGTCGACGATCAGGAATACGCCGAGCACGGCGATCGCTTCATTGAACGACCAGCCGCCAACGCTCGACGTTTCGGAAAAGACCGCGGCGAGGACCGCGAGACCGGCCCCGAACATGAGCGGCGCATTGATCAGGTTCACGATCAGGTCGGCGCGAAACTCGAGTTCGACCTGCAGCGCGTTGGTCCAGAACGACCGCAACAGGCGCAGGACCCGCATCACGAGCCATACGCCGCATAGCGGCGTAGTCCGCGATGCCAGAGCAGGCGCATCAACCCGATACTGAACGCCAGCCAGAAAGTCAGAAGTGCGAAGCCGAACCATGTATCGGCGGGCGCCACGCGACCGATCGCGATTTCGATCGGGAAGCTCATCATGTAGCGGAATGGCGACCAGACGACGATCTGCTGCACGACATCGGGGAAGAGCGCGATCGGCGCCAGGCCGCCGCCGAGCACGAAATAGCCGTTCCACATCAGCCCTTCGAACCCGCGCACCCGTTCCATCCAGAAGGCGGCGAGCCCGGCGCAATAGAGCAGATTGTAATGCAACAGAATCGCGCCGAGGAGCGCGAGCAGGAACAGCGGCCAGTCCTCGAACGCAATGATCTGCCAGGCACCCGACCAGATCATGCCGACGATGACGACCGGTATCGTGATCGGCAGCCGATGCGCGATGTCCATCAACTGCGCGGCGGTCATCGGCCAGTAGGGATCGAGCGGGCGCAGCAACTGCGCCGAAAGCTCGCCATGCCGGATCGCGCGCTCGAGCTCGGGCACCGGCACGAAGGGGGTCATATGCCGGACGAGGAACACGAGCAGAAAATAAGCGGCGAAATCCGCAGCGGAAAACGAACCGGTCGCGCGCTGCCCGGCCAACTCGATCCAAAGAAACATCATAAACAAGGGCAGTGTGCCGCCGACAACCCAGAACACCATCTCCATGCGATAGGCGGCATATTCGCTGAAGCTGTGCACGACCAGCGCGCGGGCGAGCCGAAACGGCCGGAAGGGATCGAAGCGGCGCCGTGTCATGCCGGCTTCCCGACGGCACCGGTCGTGCGGAAGACGGTCCGGATCACGTCCTCCACGGCGGGTTCTTCGATCGCGATGTCGGCAACCGGCAGCGAGGCCAGAATGTCGGCTGCCTGGCGGGCCACGATCGCGCGCGGTACGGCGATTTCCGCAACGAGTCCTTCGATTTGCCGTAGCGTGCCGAACCGCGCGAGCCGGTCCGGCGCGACCTCTTCGGCGAACTGCACGCGCAGGATCTTGTCGGGGCTGTGCCGTTCGATCAGCGCCTGCAGGTCGCCGTCGAACACCAGCCGGCCGAGATCGATGACCAGGACGCGCCGCGCCAGCGCCGTCACGTCGGCCATGTAATGCGAGGTGATGAGCACGGTCGCGCCGTAGCGGCGGTTATAGTCGATGATGAAATTCCGGATCGCCGCCTGTGCGGTCACATCGAGCCCGATCGTCGGTTCATCGAGGAACAGGATGCGCGGCCGATGCAGGAGGGCCGCCGCAAGCTCGCATTTCATGCGTTCGCCGAGCGAGAGCCGGCGTATCGGCCGGTTCACCAGATCGCCGAGATCGAGCATGGCCACCAGCTCGTCGAGCCGGGCGCGATAGTCGGCGTCAGGAATATCGTAGATCGTCTTGAGTACCAGGAAGGAGTCGGTCGCCGGAATATCCCAATGCAGCTGCATCTTCTGGCCCATGACCAGCGCGATCGATCGCAGGAATTCCCGGTCGCGTTCCTTCGGTGTATGGCCGGCAACGCGCACGCTGCCGGAAGAGGGATGCAGCAAACCGGACAGCATCTTGAGCGTGGTCGTCTTTCCGGCACCGTTCGGGCCGAGAAAGCCAACGATCTCGCCGGCCCCGATGCGGATCGTGAGATCGCTCACCGCCTCGACATCGTAATGTTCACGGTGGAAGAACGCGCGCAGGCTGCCAACGAAGCCGGCCTCCTTGCGATAAACCGTGTAGCGCTTCGAAAGTCCGGTTGTTTCGATCATGTCGGTCCCACACGGCGCCGATGCGCCGCGACCATAGCGCCGGTGCTTCGATTCGGGCAAAACCGAACCGATCCGGGGCTCTGCAGACTTGCCGCCGCCCGGCGAAGCGCTACAATCGCCTTCCCCCGGACCGCATTGCCGACTATGCGGGAGCCGATCGCTATGACTTCTCTTAATCTTGCCCACGATGCGCTGCAGCGCGTCGACCGGGATCCGGCACGGTCCTACACCTTGCCGGGTTTCTATTACTACGACCCCGAAATCTTCGAGCGCGAGAAACGGGCGATCTTCTATCGCACCTGGCAATATGTCGGCCATGTTTCGATGCTGGCCGACCCCGGCTGCTACATCGTGCGCGAGATCGTCGATCAGAGCGTGATCGTGCTACGGGACCGGGATGGCGCTTTGAAGGCCTATTTCAATGTCTGTCAGCATCGGGCGCATCGGCTGCTGGAGGGCGAGGGCCGGCTCCCGGCCGCGTCGATTACCTGCCCCTATCACACCTGGACCTACGATCTGGGCGGTCAACTGCGCAAAGCCCGCGGGACCGACCGGGTTGCGGGGTTCGACCCTGCTGCGTTCGGGCTGAAGCCGGTCCGGCTCGAAGCCTTCCTCGGCTTCCTGTTCGTCAACCTCGACGGGGCGGCACCCCCGTTCGACATCGTCGCAGGACCGCTGTCAGCGGAGATTGCCTCGTTCTCGCCGCACGCCGCGTCCCTCAAATGCGCCCATCGCGACGAATATCCGCTCCGCGCCAACTGGAAGAACTCGGTCGAGAACTATTCCGAGTGCTACCACTGCCCGAATCAGCATCCCAGCCTGACCAGCGGCGCGCTCGATGTGGATTCCTATCGGGTCGTGACATTCGAGCATCACCACAGCCATTCCAGCCGGGACAAGGGTGCCGGCACTGGTTATGCAACCCGAACCGAGAGTTCGGCCCGGCCGGGCGAGTTTGCGAGCTGGTTGCTTTGGCCAAACTGGTCGATCGAAAGCTATCCGGGCGGCAATCTGACGGTCTTTCACCATGTTCCTCTGGGACCGGAACAGTCCGTCCAACGTGTCGAATGGTACTTCCCCTATGACACGCCAAGCGCAGCCGATCGGGAAGTTATTGATTTTGTTCATGAAGTTAGACTCGAAGATATACCGATCTGCGAGAGCGTACAGCGCGGTCTGCATTCCCTCGGTTATGGCCAGGGTCGCTTCGTCGTCGATGCCGGCAGAACCGAAATCTCCGAACACGCCGTTCACGATTTCCAGCTTAAGGTCATGATTGCATTGGGCGAAAAGGCCTGACTGGCGTTCCGACAGGCAATCTTGAGCGGCATTCGCCCGGCTGGCGTGGCCCGTTGCCTCGGAGGCAGGATTAACCGGTTGAGATAGGCCATTGATTTTCGAGTTATGCCGGGTGAAAATCGAACCTTCGTGGGCTCCGCAGGGCCGCACGGGGATGGGATATGGGTGTCCAACAATATATTGATTCAATTGAGAAGTTTTCAGGCCTCAGTGATCCGGCCGAGCTGAAGCCGCGCCTGTCGCGCTCGCTCGAGGAAATTGGCGTGGGCGCCTGGACCTATACGGTTATCCGGAACTGCGAGGGCTGCTTTGCCCCGCGCTACATGACGACCTACCCGAAACAGTGGACGGCCCACTACATCGAAAAGGACTATGTGGCGACCGATCCGACCATCCATGCGGTGTCGGGTGGTCTGCGGCCGGTCCGCTGGGACGAACTCGAGACCGACCCCACGATGACGCGCCGCGGGCGCAAGATGTTCCAGGAAGCGCGCGAGTTCGGCCTGCGCAGCGGTGTGACCATGCCGATCCACGGACCAGGCAACGGTTACACGGTGTTCGGCGCCAGCTTCGATCGCGGTGAGAAAGATCTCGCCCGGCAATGGCCGGAGATCCGTTCGGCGCTGCAGCTCGTCGTGCTGGGTGCCCATGACGGCGCGCTGATGCTGTGGCGGACCGCCGACGACAAGGATGCCGTCCATGTGACCGACCGCGAGCGCGACTGCCTGCTGTGGACCGCGCGCGGCAAGACCACATGGGAATGTGCGGCGATCCTCAAGCTTTCCGAAGATACCGTCCGATTTTATCTGCGAGCGGTGATGGACAAGATGGGGGTCCATTCCAAGCATCACGCCGTGGTCAAGGCCATCACGCTAAATCTCATCGTTCCGTAACCGGCCCCTTCACGAAGCTTTCTCTAAAAATCGACGCGGGACGTTCATAAGGGCGCTCCCGCCTTTCAGATTCCGGCGACCGATACAGGACGGCTCGTCGTGCCGATGGATTCGACGGTCTCCGAAGGGAGATCGAGTTACGGATTCCGGGAATCCCACCAGTTCTGGCGGGGTGTCGGAGACCGTTCGTCATGGTTGGTTGTCCCCCGAGGTTTTCATTGGGGAGGCTGTCATGATCCTCACAGTTACCAAGCAGAACGCCCGGTTCTATCCGGATCTGCTGCGTCAGATGCATCAACTCCGCTGTCGCGTGTTCCGCGACCGGCTCGGTTGGGACGTCGAAGTCGAGGACGGCGAAGAGCGCGACGAGTTCGACGAGCTCGATCCGGTGTATCTTCTGGCTCTCGACGATCAGGAACAGGTCGTCGGCTCTTGGCGCTTGCTGCCAACGATGGGCCCCTACATGCTGAAAGATACGTTTCCTGAACTGCTGGAAGGCCAACCGGCCCCGCAGCATTCGAAAGTCTGGGAATGCAGCCGCTTCTCTGTCGACATGCCACAGGGCTGTCGCGACGGCCTCGCTGCAATCAACAGCATCACGGGCGAGCTATTCCATGCCATGGTCGAATTCTGCATGGAAAACGGCATTACCGAGATGGTTACCGTTTACGACCTGCGGGTCGCCCGGATCCTGCCTCGCGTCGGTTGCAAACCGCGCCAGACAACAGCCATACGCCGTATCGGGATCACCAAGGCTCTGGCGGGCTGGTTCCCGATCAATCGGGATGTTCTTGCCAATATCGAACAGGCAACGGGCATTCGTGAGTCCGTGCTGGTCCATGGCCTGCCGGCGCAGCTGGAACGGGCTGCCTGAGTTTTCCCGATTTCTCCATGCCCAAAGGAGCATTGGAATGAATATGACCAAAAGCGAAGCGCTCGAACCGACGGCCCTGCGCTCGACCGAACAGATGCGGGAAGCGCACGCGATCATCGAGAGCCTGCAGTACCTGCAGGAAGTCGCTCTGCGCATCAACCTCGTTTTCGAATCGCATCTGATTGGCGTCGCCGGTCAGAGCATTCGGGAATCGATCACGCATTCGGTGAAAATCGTTTCCGCGCAAATGGCGGCGCGCGACAACGACAACACTCACCCGTCCTTCCATCGTCGGGCCGCCGGTGGCCGTCCGCACGACGCCTGAGGGATCGGGAGGGCGCCATTGATGGCAATTTCGACGGCTGCTCCGGGTACGGTCCAATGCCCTGCCTCTGCCCGGATTGCCCGCGTGCCGGGCTGGCCGATCGTCGGTGTCCTCCCGCAACTGCGCCGGGATCCGCTCGCCTTCTTCGCCGAGCTCGGTCGAATTCCAGGCCTCGCCGTGGAAATGCAGCTCGGATTCCGGCGCGCTCTCTTTCCGACCTCGCCGGCGTTCATCAAGCATGTGATGCAGGACAACGCCCGCAATTACCGGAAGAGCGACTATGTCGCGCTGCTGAAGCCGATGCTTGGCGATGGAATATTCCTCGCGGAAGGCGATGCCTGGCTCGCTCAGCGTCGAACTTCGGCAAAAGGCTTTCAGGGTTTCGAATATCCGCGTCTGGTTGCGGGAATGAACGACGCGGCATCGGACATGGTTCGGCGCTGGGACGAAGAAGCACGGCGAGGTCGACCGGTCGATCTCGCGGAAGAAATGATGCGAGTGACTCTCGATATCATTCTGCGCGCACTATTTAGCGTTACCCTCGACGATCGATACGAGACCGTTTACAACGCATTGACCCATCTTCTGCGCGATGCCGAGCGCCGGGTCTGGGCGGTCGTCAATATTCCCTTTGGCGTGCCGACGCCTCGGAACCGAAAGGTTGCAGCCGCCCAGCGCGTGCTCGACGACTTTGTCGAGTCTGTCGTGGCACAGCGTCGACGCGAAGGAACGCAGCGCGGCGATCTGCTCGACATTTTCATTGCCGCCTATGGCGAACGCCCCTCGGATGGTCCGGCTCCCAATCTGCTGATCGACGAGGTACGGAGCTTCATTCTGGCCGGGCACGAGACGACCGCGAATGCACTGAGCTGGGTCTGGTGGATTGGCGACAAGCATCGCGATGCGATGCGGGGCATGAGGGACGAGATCGATGCCGTCATGCCCTCGGGGGAAGCCAGCATCGCTGCGCTGCGCCGCCTAGAGTATGTGGGCCAAGTGTTTCAGGAAACGATGCGGCTTTATCCGCCGGTCTGGACAATGTCGCGTGCGGCCATTGGCGACGATGAGTTCGACGGGATGAAGATCGCGGCCGGGACGAACATGATTCTTTGCCCCTACGCCGTACATCGTAACCCCGCGCTATGGCCGGACCCTGATACCTTTCGTCCGGAACGTTTCGCAGGCCGCGATGAGCGTGGCTCCGATCGATACGCCTATTTTCCATTCGGCGGTGGCCCGCGGCGCTGCCTCGGCGAGCAATTTGCTCTCTGGGAGGCGCGCGTGATTTTGGGGCAGCTGCTGCGTCGTTTCGACGTCGAAATAGAACCAGGGCAAGAGGTCTTGCCGGAACCAATGATCACACTTCGGCCGAGTGGACCAATTATGGCACGCATCCGAGCCAGAAACTGACCCGAACAGATTGACCATGCGCAGGCCCGTGCTCCTGGTCTTTCTCGCCATGCTCAGCCTGGCGATTGTAACGCCCGTGATGCCCTATCGCGCGATGGAGCTCGGGGCGTCACCGTTCATGGTCGCCATCATCATGGCGTTCGATACCGTGATGCTGGTGCTCACCGCGTTTATCTGGGGTCGTTTCAGCGACCATATCGGCCGCAAACCGATAATTCTCCTGACCCTTGCCGTGATGCCGCTTTCCAACGCCCTTCTCGCGGTAGGCGACAGCTACACATTGCTCCTCATTGCGCGAGGTCTTGCGGGGCTCGGTGCGGCGGCGATACCGGTGCTTCAGGCGTATATTGCCGATGAAACGAACGCCGAATCTCGCACGCGGGGCATGGCGCATTTCAATGGCGCCTGGGCGCTTGCCTTTGTGGTGGGTCCGCTGATTGCATTTCTGATCAGCCGCAGTTCCGACAATGTTCATGCCACGATCGGTTGGTCGGTTACGGGCATCGCGATTGTTACGCTCGTACTGGCGGCCCTGTTGCTCCGTCGTAAGACGCCTGTGCCGCTATCGATTGAGCCAATATCTGTCGATACGATTATGGCGGCGCCGGAGGCCAGCAAAGTCGCGGTCGGAAAGATGCGATTGCTGGGACACGGTCTGTCGCCGCCTATGCTGACCCGGGCTTTCATATTGCCGATCACCGCCATGACGGTTCTGGCGCTGGTCTGGGCACAACTCGACGGCACGGTTGGTCTGTGGACCAGCGTAAAGCTCTCATGGGGTGCGAGCCAGTTGTCGCTCGCCTATCTGGCGGCTGGCCTTGCAGGTTTCATGACCCAGTTCTGGTTTACAGAGCGCGCGGCGCGCTGGTTTGGCCTCGTACCGCTTTCGATCGCATCGACCTTGGTGGTCGCCGTTAGCCTGCTCTTGCCTGTGTTCTGGGCGGAGCCTTGGGCGCTTTACACGGCGATGACACTGGCCGGCGCTGGTGCCGCAACGGCCAATTCCTGCTATGCCTCGCTGTTCTCGATGGCCGCTCCATCCAACGAGCAGGGGGCGGCGATGGGGCTTTGTCATACCGCGACCAATGCTGCCTGGATCGTAGGCCCGCTGCTCGGAGGTTTCGTTTTCCAGACAGTTTCGCCCTCGGCCCCGTTCGTGGTTGGAGTGACAGCCGCCTTGATAGCCACAGCTCTTGTCGTACTGCTGCCTTTGACCAGGGCGCGGTCGTCGTCTGCATCGAGGGAGGCACGCGGCAATGCTTAATGTCGCAACCTATCTCGACTCGACGACGCGGCGTTTGCCGGATGCTGTTGCCGTACGGCATCGCGGTCGCTCGTATACCTATCGACAGATTCAAGCGATGGCCGACAGTATGGCCATCGGGCTGATGACGAACGGCATCGGGCGGGGTAGCCGGGTAGCGCTGTGTTCGACAGTTCGCCCCGGTTTCATCGCCGCCTTTTTCGGGATTCTGAAGACAGGCGCGACGCTCGTCGGTTTCGACGATGCCTGGAACCATCACGACTTCGAACGGCTGATCGAGGATTGCGAGGTCGACGCGATCATCTGCTCGGCCGATCGCGGCGATAGCCAGCTAGCCGAGACGCTGGCGGCGGCGGTGGTCGCGACCGGGCGACCGGTACCGATCTGGACGCTACCCATTACCCCGGGTGCCGACATGCCGGGCACAGGTTTTGCATCGGTCTCCGAATGGCATGCAATGCCCAACAGTGATGTCGTCGCAGCATCCGTGGCGCCCGACGAAGTGGCAACGATTGCCTTCACGTCCGGTACGACGGGTGTACGAAAAGGCGCTCAGATTACGCACGGCAATCTTTATGAGATGACCCTGTTGACCATGCCACTCGCCGCACGGGAGGCCTGCGCGCGCCGACTTGCTCCGGGTAAATACGAAGGAATCATGGCGCAGTTCTTCCTGTTATTGGCGCCAATATTCATGGGCGATACGATCGTCCTGTGCGATACCCGCGATCCCGACGAGACATTGCGGATAATCGCCGAAGAGAACATCACTTATCTGCTCGAGATGCCGATCTTCTACCACGATCTGATTGCCAATGCGGCCAAAGCCGATACGGCGACGATCCGACGTAACCTGAAGATCTGCGTTACCGGCGGCGCCGCGTTTCCGCCAGCCTGGTACGAAGAGTTCGTCAAATTGTTCGGCACGCCGATCCTGCCAGGCTACGGTGCGACCGAAACGACAACCGCCGTGACCTGGTGTCTGGAACGCGACGGATATGTGCGTGGCAAAGTCGGCCGGCCCATTCCCGGTGTAAAAGTGCGCATCCTCGCGGAAGATGGATCGGTCCGACCCGCGGAATCCGAAGGGGAGATCGCGGTATCTTCGCCCGGCGTTATGAAGGGCTATTATGGCATGCCGAAAGATACAGCCCGCGTCCTGCAGAACGGGTGGTATCTGACCGGCGATCGCGGGCTGGTCGACGCGGATGGCCATCTGGTCGTAATCGGCCGGCTCGACGACAAAATCACCAGCGGCTATCACCGCATCGATCCCACGGCGGTCGAGAATGCGCTTTGTGCGCATCCCGAGGTGTCTCTGGCGGCAGTCATTGGCATCCCCGACGAGGTGCTCGGCCAGCGCGCAAAGGCGTTTATCGTGCTCAATCCAGGATCTGCGGCCGATTCCGATGCATTGCGCGATTGGCTCGCCGATCAGGTGCCGGCATGGATGATTCCCGACCTGATCGAGTTTCGTTCCACTCTGCCACTGACCGCCACGGGCAAGGTTGCCCGTGCCGCCTTGCGCGGAGGGTAGGGCATGCTGAACGTCGCCACCTATCTCGATTCGAGCGCACGGCGATGTCCCGACGTGATCGCCGTGCGTCACAGAGGTCGATCGTTTACCTATTCGCAAATTCAATCGATGGCGAACGCGCTGACCGTGGAGTTGCTGCGACGGGGTCTCGGTCGTGGCAGTCGTGTTGCACTTTGTACGACGCTGCGGCCGGGCTTCGTCGCCGCCTATTTCGGCGTTCTCAAGACAGGCGCCACATTGGTCGGGTTCGATCATCTCTGGACGAGACCGGAATTTGCGGAGCTGATCAAGGAATGCGACATCGACGCGATTCTCTGTTCGTCCGAGCTTGGCAGCGACCAGCTCGCCGAAACCCTGATCGGTGCGGTACAGGATAGCGGCCGCCAGGTGCCGGTATGGACTCTTCCGATGGATCCGATCTCGGATGAAATGCGCTCGGAATATGCGCTCATTCAGCATTGGTTCGACGCGCGTCACGGCGACGTGCCGGCCGCACCTGTCATGCCCGACGAGGTCGCAACGATCGCCTTCACGTCGGGTACGATGGGCGTCCGTAAAGGTGCCCAGATCACGCACGGCAGTATCGCGGCGATGACGCTGCTGACAATGCCGCTTGCGGCACCCGAGGCTTGCGAGCGTCGGCTGGCACCGGGCGACTACGAGGGTATTATGGCGCAGTTCTTCCTGCTATTGGCGCCGATCTTTTTGGCCAATACGGTTGTGCTGTGCGATACGCGCGATCCGGAAGAAGTATTGAAAATCATTGCCGACGAAGGTATCACATACCTCCTCGAAATGCCGATTTTCTATCACGATCTGATCGCCCATGCGGACAAGGCGGACATTTCGGCAATCCGCCGGAACCTAAAGCTCTGCGTGACCGGCGGTGCGGCGTTTCCATTGAGCTGGTACGAGGAATTTGTTGCCCAATTCGGCGTGCCGATCCTGCCGGGCTATGGCGCAACCGAGACGACGACAGCCGTTTCCTGGTGTCTCGAACGCGACGGTTATGTGCGCGGCAAGGTTGGCCGCCCGATCCCCGGCGTCAAGGTGCGCATCCTTGCCGAGGATGGCTCGATCCGACCGATGGGTGTCGAGGGCGAGATCGCGGTTGCCTCGCCCGGCGTCATGAAGGGCTACTACAATATGCCCAAGGAAACGGCACGCGTTCTTCAGAACGGATGGTACCGCACCGGCGATGGCGGACTGATCGATACCGACGGGCATCTCGTGGTGTTCGGGCGGCTCGACGACAAGATCATGAGTGGCTACCACCGCATCGATCCGACGGCCGTCGAGAACGCGCTCTGTGCACATCCGCAGGTTTCGCTCGCGGCTGTTGTCGGCGTGCCCGACGGTGTGCTCGGCGAGCGGGCCAAGGCTTACATCGTGCTCAATCCCGGCGCGTCGGCCGATCCCGATGCCTTGCGCGGCTGGCTCGCAGATCGCATGCCGACCTGGATGGTGCCGGACTCGATCGAGTTCCGGCCCTCGCTACCTTTGACGGCGACCGGCAAGGTGGCACGCGCCGCCCTGCGCTGAACGATCGTTCTATTTCTCGATTCGAAGCGACACACCGGCGCTCTTCGCAGCGTCGCGCAGCGTGGCGACAAAATCGCGATGCGACGACGGTGTGACCACAATGCGGCGGCCGTTTGTCAGCTCGATTTCCACAGCTTCCGCCGGATCGGTGATGTAGATGCGGTGCATTCCCCAGTCGCGATTCCAGAACCAGCCATAGGTGCCGAACAAGCCGCGGGTCGCCAGGACCGCAACGGGCTTGCTGCCGGACCATTGGGGTGGCGCGCGCAGGGTCGCGAGCTCTGCCAGCGACCATGTCACGGGGCCGATTCTGCGAACGACGGCGATTCCGTCGGCGTCGATCAGGAAACCACGCGGTCTGAAGGCACCGGCAATGGCGAGCACCAACAGGAATGGGATCGGAAGCAGCAGCGCCCAGTACTCGCCGTAGACGGCAGCAATGAACAGCCCGATCAAGGCTGGTAACAGGATGCCCGCGCCATATCCCAGGGTCCTGCTGAGAAGCAATTGCCGTGGTGCCAGTCTGGCCGGAAAGAACGCAGGCGGTCGATTCTGGCCGGATTCCGTCGGCATTCGGGTCCGGCTGTGATCTCGGTTTGGCATAGGTGTCGACACCGCTTCGCAAGTTCCAATCGGAGGTTAGTATAGGGAGGCGGCAGCCGGAATGCCGTGCCCGGACAAACAAGAGGAAGCGGCATGGCAGAGACCATGGTTGCGATTGTAACGGGCGCCGGTTCGGGCGTTGGCGTCGCTGCGGCCCGTGGCCTGGCGGCCGGGGGTTTTAAGCTGGCGCTGATGTCGCCATCCACGCGCAGCATCGAGCTCGCGACCGAGCTCGGCGGGATTGGCCGACAAGGGTCGAACCGCGAACCCGGCGATCTCGATGCCCTGGTCAAGCAGGCTATGTCGGAATGGGGCCGAATCGACGCGGTGGTGACGTCTATGGGTCACGGCAAGATACCTCGCGGCCCCGAATGGCCCCTGAAAAAGATCGGGTTCGATGCCGACAGCCCGGTCAGCCTGCTCGAAATCGACGATTCCACATGGCAGGCCGGATTCGATTCCTATGTGCTCTCTGTCGTCCGGGCGGCGCGTGCCGTTGCGCCGATCATGGTGGGGCAGGGCGGCGGTGCGTTTGTGAATATCTCGTCGATCGCCGCGATCGAACCCCAAGCCAATTTTCCGCTTTCGACGCTGCGCGCGGCGTTGCACGGTTTCACGAAGCTGTTCGCCGATCGATATGCACGCGACCATGTGCGTATGAACAATCTGTTGCCAGGGTTTGTCGAGAATATCGATCTGACCGACGCGGCATTGCAGGAAATTCCAATGCAGCGCGCTGGGCGTATGGACGAAGTGGGCGATGCCGTCCAATTCCTTGCGTCCGGCAAGTCGTCCTATATCACCGGGCAATCGATCCTGCTCGATGGCGGTTTGCACCGCGCAACTCATTGAGAGGTTCCAGGACGATGACACCGACCATCGGCATCCTGATCTTCGATGGCGTCGAGGAGCTCGACTTTGTCGGACCCTGGGAAGTGTTCTCGGCCGCAGCCTACGATCGGCCGGGCACACGCGTGCTCCTGATAGCCGAGCGCGACGGCCCGATCGTCTGTGCCAACGGTATGCGGGTTCTGCCCGACGCGACGCTTGGCGGTGCACCGCGGCTCGATGTGATCCTGGTGCCGGGTGGCGAAGGGACACGCCACGAGGCCACCAATAGCGTCCTGCTCAACTGGATTGTCGACCGTGCGCGGACCTGCCAATGGGTGACCAGCGTCTGTACCGGGTCGCTGCTGCTGGCGGTGGCCGGGCTATGCGAGGGCAAGCGGATCACCACACACTGGGAATTCGTTCCGGCTTTGCGCGCGCTGGGTCGCGCCGAGGTGCTTGACGGGCCGCGCTATGTGCGCGACGGCAATCTGGTGACCGCCGCCGGCGTCTCGGCGGGCATCGACATGGCTCTTTGGCTGGTCGGCCAGATCTGGGACCCAAACTTCGCCCGCCGGGTACAGAAGATGATCCAGTACGATCCGGCCCCGCCCTATCAGGCGGAAGCCTGATCGCTGTTCCGGGATCGTTGACCTTTTGACACCATCGGTCTGCGGCGCGACAGTCGGTTTCGAAACGAGCTCCGCGGGCTGCTTGCCGGCAGCAGTATGGAAAGGGTGCGATCGCCATGGGCGACGGTTTGAAGGGCCGACGATTGCCGGCTTTCGGCAGGTTTGTTCGGGGCGGATAAACCATGACGGCGCGGTTCTGCACCGCCTGCGGCAAGGCACTTGAAACCGGCGCACGGTTTTGCGGTGCCTGCGGTGCTGCGACGACACAAGCCGAAATCGTGCCGGAGAAGCCCGCCGGCGAACGGCGGCATGCGATCATTCTTTTCGCCGATATCGCGGGATATACGGACCTAACGCAGAAACTCGATGCCGAAGACGTTCATGCGCTGCTGATGCGTTTTTTCGAGGCAGTCGATCATGTTATTGCCGATCACGGCGGCAACGTCGACAAGCATATCGGCGATGCGGTGATGGCGGTTTTCGGCGCACCTATTGCACACGATAACGACGCATACCGTGCCGCTGCAGCTGCGCTACAGATTCAGCTTGCACTTGCAACGTCGGCGACGGCCGGAGGCGAGACAATTCGGGTCCGCATCGGATTGGCCGCAGGCGAAGTGGTTGCCGATTCAACGGGGAGTTCCCATCATCGCGAGTACACCGTCACCGGCGAAGCCGTGAATCTGGCAGCCCGGCTTCAGTCGCTTGCCGCACCCGGTGAGATACTGATCGATGAAGCGATCGAATCGACGCTCGCCGGCCGTGTGGCGACCGAACCCATCGGTCCGAAGTCCCTCAAGGGATTTGCTACCGACCGACCCGTCTGGCGACTGATTGCACTGGCGGGCGATCGCAGCTCGGATCGCGCGCGCCCCTTTGTCGGCCGCACGGCACAATTGGCGCAAATTACGGGCGCGCTCGAGGGCTGTCGTGCCGGTGGTGCCGGCCAGACGCTGGTCATTCGCGGCGAAGCGGGGATGGGAAAAACGCGATTGATCGAAGAACTGCATGCCAAGGCAAAGGAGTCCGGATATCACGCGATCGTAGCGCATGCACTCGATTTCGGGGCGGCCTCGGGTGCCGATCCGATCCGGCAAATCGCCCAAGCCCTGCTTTCCACCGCCGCCGATGCATCGGTCGAAGTGCGCGAGAAGGCTGTTGCGCAGTCGCTCGCCGACGGGCTGTCCGCCACCGATCATCTGAGTTTTCTCAATGACCTGTTCAATCTGCCGCAACCGCCGGCTTTGCAGGCGGTCTACGATGCATTGACACCGAGAGTGCGTGCCGAGGAGCGCAGCCGGACCGTGGCGCGACTATGCCGCCGGTTCGCCCGGCGGCGGCAACCATTGCTGATCATCGTGGAGGATGTTCACTGGGCAGACGCGGGTACGCTTGCTGCGCTCGCTCGGCTCGCTCGCAGCATGTCGGAATGCCCCGGTATTCTGGTGATGACCACGAGGGTGGAAGGCGATCCGTTCAATCGCGCATGGCGTGCCGCCGCCCGGGATGCCGCGATCCTGATTGTCGATTTGCCGCCGCTGCGACTGAGCGAAGCGATGGCATTGGCCGGAACGGTCGCTGCCGCACCTGATGGGGTGATTGCAAGCTGCGTGGATCGTGCCGAAGGAAACCCCCTGTTCCTGGTTCAGCTCCTGAAGAGCGCGGGGACCGCAGCCGGCGATCTCCCCGGCACGGTGCAGAGCCTCGTTCAGGCACGAATGGACCGGCTCGGTCCGCAGGCGCGGGCCGTTTTGCAAACCGCTGCTGCGATAGGCCAACGCTTTCCCTTCGAGCTTCTTGGGGTCCTGCATGGCGACGCCGGCCGGCAGTGCGAAGCGCTTGTCGACGAACTGTTTCTGCGGCGCGAAGGCGAGGGTTACATGTTTGCGCACGCCCTGATCCGCGATGGCATCAACGCCTCGCTGCTGCGGGCGCGCCGCCAGGAAATTCACGCCCGGGTGGCCGCCTGGTATGCCGAGCGCGATCCGGCTTTGCACGCCGAACATCTCGAACGGGCGGAGGACCCGGCAGCGGCGCAGGCCTATCTCCGGGCCGCGATGGCGGCGGAAGCGGCATTCCGGCAGGACGAGGCGGTGCTGCTGGCGCGCCGCGGCAGCCAGATCGCCGGCGATGCCGACATTCAGGCCATGCTCGTGCTCAAAGAGGCGGAATTGCTGCACGATCTTGGTCAGGGCCGCGACGCTCTCGAATGTTTTGCGCGCGCTTTTGAACTCTCGAGCGACGATTTAGTTCGGTTGAAGGCCCTGCTCGGCCAGGCCGCAGCGCTGCGATTACTAGGCGAAAGCGCGGCGGCGCTGGCCATCCTCGATCGGGCCGGGTTGCTGGCCCATGCCGGCGACGACGCGGTGCGCGGCCGCATGCATCATCTGCGCGGCAATCTGCATTTTGCATTGGGTCAGGCCGATCTTTGTCGCCAGGCGCACGAGGCGGCACTCGATATTGCCCGGCGTCACGCCGATCCGGTGCTGGAAGCGATGGCCTGGAGCGGGCTCGGTGATGCCGACTACGCGGTCGGGCGGTGGGTTGCTGCCGCTGATTCATTCCGTCGTTGCGTCGACCTCGCGGAACGCGTCAACCGGATCCGGATCGCCGAACCGAACCGGCTGATGCTGGGGCATTGTCTCATCTACTCGGCCAGATTTTCGGAATCGATCGCACTGTTTCGACGGGCGCTCGAGAAGACGCTGCCTTTGCACGATTCCTATGCCGAGGTGTTTGGTTTTTCATCGCTCGGTGTGGGCCTCCTCCTGAGTGGCAATTGTACGACGACAGAACCGTCGCTCGAGCAGGGTACGGCTATCGCGAAGAAGGTAGGCGCAAAACGATATGAGGCCCAGCTGCTTCTCCTCCGTGCGCAATGCGAGTATTTCGAGGGTAACCGCGCGCTGGCCCGCGAACTTTGTGCGCAAGCAAACACGCTCGTCAATGAAACTGGCTTCGGATTCGTCGGCCCGTCCAGCCATGCTCATTTGGCTTTGACAACCGACGATGAGGCAGAGCGCAATCGATTACTGGACGAAGGCGAGGCTCGGCTGGGCGAGTCGCTGGCCCATAATGTTGCCTGGTTCTATCGGGTTGCGATTGAGATTCGTTTGGCTGAGAAGAATTGGGCAGCGGTCGACGGGCTCACGGAACGGCTTCTTCAGTTCAGGCCGGAAGGTCAGCCGCCGCGATTCCACTTGATGCTGGCCGAACGCGCGCAGGCGATTGCCGGCTGGTATCGCAATCCGGACGCGTTGGCGGCAGCACGCATGCGCGCCGTGCGGTCCGATATGGAATCCTGCGGCATCGCATTGACCTTCCCTGACCCAGATGGCACCGGAGGGGGCGGGTTCGGCACGCGGTTTTGAGCGCCGACCCCGGAAGTTCCGGCCCATCGCTGGCGCGCGCAGGGCAATGTCATTTATGTGATGCCGGGCGATCCGGCCTCTTTGGCATACGGGGCCGCCCGGGCGGGGGCGCATTCCGCCTTCGCCGACCCCATATGAGAGTCGACGCAAAGTCTACAGGGGAGGAATCCGATGATCGCCCTCGCCGATGCCACTGAATCGGTCGACCGCACGATGAAGCTTTTCCGGACCGTCCCTGCATTGCGCGATGCTGTCTGGCGGGCGTTCACCGACCGGGATGGCTATGCCGCCTGGATGGCGCCCAATGGCCTGAAAGCGGAACGCTGTGATCTCGACGTGCGCCCGGGCGGTCGATATCGCCTGTACCTGCGTACGCCCGACGGCGAAGAGCGGATCGTCAGCGGAGAGTTCAACGAAGTGATCCCGAACGAGCGGCTGGCCTTCACCTGGGGTTGGGAAAAGAACGGCAAGCGCGGCACCGAAACCAACGTGACGGTCGAACTTCGCGACGACGAAAAGGGTACAAAACTGAAGGTGACGCAGTCGGTGTTCGAAACGCTCGAATCGCATGATGAACACGCACAGGGCTGGGAAGGCTCGCTCGGCGGCCTTGAGGCGTATCTCGCCAGATAGGTCGCCCTGCTACGCCCGAATGGCCGCTTTACTTCGCAAATCGAATGCGGCATGAACGCGGCGGTGGACAACCCGCTACCGCATTTTCGGACACCCGTCGACATGGTTGCCGCCTGGCGACCCGACGAGCCGGTCTATTGTATCGACCGGGCCGCCCTGGTCGAAGCCGCCCGCCGATTCGTCGCGCTGTTCCCCGGGCATGTGCTCTATGCGGTCAAATGCAATCCCTTGCCGTTCGTGCTGGATGCGCTTCACGAAGGCGGAATCGGGCATTTCGATACGGCTTCGATCGCCGAAATCGAGTTGATCGGGCGGCGCTTTCCCGACGGTGAGGGGCATTTCATGCATCCCGTCAAATCGCCGCAGGCGATCCGCCGCGCGTTCGATGAATTCGGCGTTCGCAATTTCGTGGTCGACCATCCGGCAGAGATCCGGAAAATGATCGAGGTTCTTGGCGACGATCGCCGGCATTGCGTCGCATTGGTTCGGCTCGCGACGCCAAGCACGGGCGCCAAGTTCAATCTATCGGCAAAGTTCGGCGCGACGCCGGAGATTTCGATCGCCCTGTTGCGGTCGCTGGTCGTGGCCGGTTTTCGGCCTGGACTATGTTTTCATGTTGGCTCGCAATGTGTCGATCCATCCGCCTGGACATTGGCTCTCGAGCTGGTCGACCGGGTGCTGCGCGAAGCAGGCGTTGCCATTGAATGTCTCGACGTCGGCGGCGGATTTCCCGCAGCTTACGCAAACGAAACGCCGCCGCCTCTCGAAACCTTCATCGCAGCGATTGTCGACGGCGTCGGCAAGCTGGACCTGCCGCACGAATGCGTCCTTATGTGCGAACCGGGCCGCGCACTGGTGGCGGGCGCCACGTCGCTTGTCGCCCGCATCGAACTCGCAACGGACGATGCAATCCACCTCAACGACGGCATCTATGGCAGCCTGATCGGGGCGACGATCGGGATCCGCTGGCCGGTGACCCTGATCCGCCCCGATGGTGCCGCGGCCAATGACAGTCGCGGTTTCCGGGTCTACGGCCCGACCTGTGACAATCTCGATATGCTGCCACACGAGTTCGACCTGCCGACCGACGTGCGCACCGGCGACTATGTAAAGATCGACCGGCTGGGTGCCTACGCCGTCGCGCTCCGTACCGGCTTCAACGGGTTCATGCCCAACCGCTTCGTGACGGTCGATCGGCTGGGCTGAGGTCGGCCCGGTTCGACTTCGGTTGTCCGGCAATGCAGGGCTTGAGCCGGCCCCGGCCGGTCCCATAGAGTCGCGCGGTCGACGTTCAGCCGGGCAGGGGGAAAAATTGGGCGTTACGTCAGAGCAACGTTCTGCCGTCGAGGCGCGCGGCGTCACTAAGGTCTTCGGTCATGGTGCCGATGCTGTCCGCGCGCTCGACGATGTGTCGATCCGGATTCACGAAAACGAGTTCTTCACGTTGCTCGGGCCGTCGGGCTGCGGCAAGACGACGTTGTTGCGGCTGATTGCCGGATTCGAATTGCCCTCCGAGGGCGAGATCCTCCTCGATGGCGAACCGGTCGGTCATCTTCCGCCCAACAGGCGTCCGGTCAACACGGTCTTTCAGTCTTACGCGCTGTTTCCGCATATGACGGTCCGACAGAACATCGCCTTCGGACTGGAGATGCGCGGCGTCGAACGTTCGAAGATCAACCCGACCGTCGACGAGATGCTGCAACTTGTTCAATTGGCCGGCTATGGCGCGCGCCGTCCTTCGCAGCTTTCCGGCGGCCAGCAACAGCGGGTGGCGCTGGCCCGCGCGCTCGCCAACCACCCAAAGGTGCTGTTGCTGGACGAGCCATTATCCGCCCTCGATCTCAAGCTTCGTCAGGGCATGCGAGTGGAGCTCAAGAATCTGCAACAGCAGACCGGGATCACATTCATCTTTGTGACGCACGATCAGGAAGAAGCGCTCACCATGTCCGATCGGATTGCGGTCATGGATCGAGGGCAAATCCAGCAACTCGGCGATCCGAATGAGATATACGAACAGCCGATCAATCGTTTTGTTGCCGATTTCATCGGCGACACAAATTTCATCAGTGCGCGCGTTGTTGCATCGGACGGCGGGCGGGCCCGGTGTCGCAGCGAGAGCGGTCTCGAATTCGATTGCGCGGCGATCGACAACACACAGGTGGGGCGCGACGTTACGCTGGCACTTCGACCCGAAAAGATTCGCCTTGCAAAATCGGAAGCCAGCGCCGGCGCGACAGTCGTTCATGCAACCTATGTCGGTACGGATACCAACTATGTCGTCGCGCTGAGCGATGAATCGCGCCTCGAAGTGCGGGTGCAGAACGCACTGGACGGTCATGCGCGGTTTCGCGTCGGCGATCGCGTTTCGATCGACGTGCCACCCGGTGCAGCACGTATGCTCGTGGATTGATCTGCAATGGCCAATGTGAGCGACACCCGTTCGACAGCACTGAAGCGTACCGCCGGCGCGGTGCGTGCAGACCATATCATTGCAGAGCAGGAGAGTCGTCAGCGTCGACGGCGCTGGGTACTACTGAGTCCGGCTCTGATCGCAATCTGCGTATTCGGAATTCTCCCGCTCTTCATCATTGTCATGTATTCGTTCCTTACGCCGGGAAACTATGCCGGTGTGAAGTGGGAATTTTCGACAGATGCCTATGTCCAGTTCCTGTTCGAGCGCGATATCTTCGACGAATCTGTCCGCGTCTTCACGACCGATTACCTTGAGATCTACTGGCGCTCGTTTCAGCTCGCCGCCTTTTCGACCGTCGCCGCGCTGATCTTCGGTTTTCCGGCAGCCTATTTCATGGCGACCCGGCCCCCGGAAACCCGCAATCTGTGGGTTTTCCTGTTCACCTTGCCGTTCTGGACCAACCTTTTGATTCGTACTTATTCGATGCTCATCATCATTCGCGATGAGGGGCTCGTGAACATCACGCTGCAGAAAGTCGGGATCATCGAACAGCCGATGGTCATCCTGTTCACCGATTTCGCGGTTGGTCTGGGACTGCTTTATAGCTATCTCCCCTTCATGGTGCTGCCGATCTACGCGAGCCTCGAGAAGGTGGATTTTCGCCTGGTAGAGGCCGGTTTCGATCTCTACGCCAGCCGTTTCCGTGTGCTATGGCGGATCATCATTCCGCTTGCCAAACCCGGCATCATTGCCGGCTGCATCCTGGTGTTCATTCCGGCCCTTGGCGCGTTCATCACGCCGATCATGCTGGGTGGCGGCAAGAATCTGATGATCGGCAATCTGATTTCGCTGCAGTTCGGCAGCTCGCGCAACTGGCCCTTTGGATCGGCGGCAGCTCTTATCCTGATGGCGTTCGTGATGATCGCACTGATGTTCTATGTGCGCACGACAACACGCGGGAAGGCGATGGGCCATGGTTGATGCCATTATTCGCCACCGCACTTCTCGGCGCCTCAATCTTCGCTACCAGCCCGGGTTCGGCACGCTGGCCTTTCTCTGTCTGTTCATGCTCTACGCACCGATCGTGGTGCTGATCGTGTTCTCATTCAATGACAACCGATCGGTTGCGGTCTGGACCGAATTCAGCACCGACTGGTATGTGTCGGCATTTCATAATGAAGGCATCCGGGCCGCTGCCTGGGTCTCGCTCAAGCTGGCGACGGTCGCGACGATCGTGGCGACGGTCATCGCAACTGCGGCTGCGCTGGCGACCACCCGGACGCGCAGCTTTCGCGGCATGACGACAGCCTATCTCGTCATAAACCAGCCATTGATGGTGCCCGAGATTGTGACAGCCGTGGCGACACTCTCGTTTTTTGCGTTGTTGCGAGCCGAAGCCGGCATCTATTTCGGATTCGGAAATCTGGTCATCGCGCATACCGTCTTCTGCATTCCGTTCGCTTACATGCCGATCCGCGCACGGCTCGAAGACATGAACCTGACGCTCGAAGAAGCCGCCGCGGATCTCTACGCGAATGCCTGGCAGACCTTCTACCGCGTGACGCTGCCTTTGCTTGTCCCGGGCATTGCCGCAGGTGCCATGCTCGCATTCATCGTATCGTTTGACGATGTGATCATTACTGTATTCGTCGCAGGACCAGGCGAGACGACCTTGCCGATCTATATATTTGGCGCCATCCGGCGCGGCGTAACGCCGGAAATCAACGCGATCTCGACAATCGTCCTCGGCGTTTCCGTCCTCTTCGTGACATTGTTCTATTTCATCAGCCGTCGCGGACGGAACCGATAATCGCCGTTGTCGTCGGTCCGGCCCTTCCCCTGGTGTGGAAATGCGTCGGGCTTGGGTCCGCGGGCCGCTCTTCGGCCGCATTTGTCGCCTAAACTGCGGTCGATTTCACAACGATTGACCGGCTTTCGGAAAGTGTGATCGACTGCCCTACGAGGCTCTCAGAGGGTCTCCGCAACCCCTGCGGCGCATGCCGGGGCGCGAACATCGAAACATCACCGTGAGGGGAACATGAAGCTGGAATTCTGGCGCAAATACATGATCGTATTTGTTGCCGTTACAGCTCTGACGCTATCCGCCTGCGAAGAGAAGCAGGAAGAACAGAGCCAGACCGAGGAGCAGGCGACTGAAGAAGTCGCCGAAGCGCCAGCCGCCGAAGAAGCATCCACCGAAGAGGCTGCGATCCCGGCTGGCGGCGAGCTGCATATCTACAACTGGGGCAATTATACCAACCCCGAATTGATCACGAAGTTCGAGGCCGAGCACAATATCAAGGTCACGCTCGACGCGTATGACTCGAACGAAACCATGTTGGCCAAAGTAAAGGCAGGCGGTCATGGTTACGACATCGTCGTACCGGGCGACTACATGGTTGCGATCATGCTCGAAGAGGACATGCTCGAGGAGACTCGCCCGGATCAGATGTCGAACTTCCAGCATGTCGACGAGAACTGGAAGGACGTTTATTGGGATCCGGGTCGCCATTACAGTGTGCCGTGGCAGTGGGGCACAACGTCCTTCGCGGTGAATACCGAGAAGTACAGCGGCGATATCAACACCCTTGCCATCCTGTTCGATCCGCCGGAAGAGCTTTGCGGGCGGATCAACATGCTGCTTGACGTGAACGACGTTCTCAACGCCGGTTTGCGCTTTCTTGACTATCCGCGCTGCAACAACAATCCCGATCAGCTTCGTGAATTGAACGATATGCTGGTCAAGGCCAAAGAGTGCTGGCGGACGATGTCGTACGATACGATCGCGCTCATGACGGCAGGCGATGTCGACGTAACCCAGCAGTGGAACGGTGCTGCGATGCGTGTGCGTCTTTCCGACGTGCCGACGGCAGCCTATGCCTATCCGAAGGAAGGTTTTACCGGCTGGATGGACAATGTCGTCGTTCTCAAGGGTGCGGGGAACGTCGAGAACGCCAAGCTGTTCCAGGATTTCATTATGGATCCCGAAAACGCGGCCCTGATTTCCGATTTCGCAAAGTATGCGAACGGTATCGCGGGCAGCGAGGCCTTTCTCGATCCGGAGTTTGCGACAGCGCCGGAGATCATGCTGCCGGAAGGTGCGCCGGCGCCGGAGTTCGTGCCGCCCTGCGGCGCGGATGTGGCGGCGCTTTACGACAAGATCTGGACCAACCTTCAGAAGTAGCGGTCCGGGAAGGTCCGGCCGCTTCGCCGGGCTCGAAAGAAAAGGGGGGGCGGCCAAA
>JBBDWX010000083.1:0-17158 GCA_040902665.1 Dongiaceae bacterium | reverse complement strand
CCCCCCCCCCCCCGTTTTCATCGGCGCGGTCGCCCGCGTACGATCAGATGCCGGCCTTGACGGCTTCGTACATCTGCTGCAGTTCTGGCTCGTTCTTGATTGTCGCCTGGAAATGGCCGGCGGCGATGTAAGCTTCGATATCGCCCGGCGTCAGGCCGCGTTTGATCAGATCCTCGTCCGAGATCTGTTCGTACACATGCTTGTTCGAATGACCCATGCCGAAACTGTCGACCCAATAGACGCCGGTATCGACACTGAGATAGGCATTCATCAGATCGTAGACTAGCGATTCCTTTTCGGGCGAAACCCAGTTGGTCATTGCAAGGCCGCAGGTCCATGTCATGGCGCCTTCCTTCGGCTGCATGAACATCGCAGGAATGCCCTGGTTCGAGAGGTTGAGGATCGTGTCGTTCCACGATGCCGCAGCAACCACTTCACCGCTCGCCAGCGCCTGCTGCCATCCGGTGTTGTCGTTGGTATAGAAGCGCAGCAACGGTTTCTGCCGTTCCATGTACTCCTTGCAGCGTTGCGTTTCTTCCGGCGTCATATTGAAGGGATCGGCCGCCCCGCAATAAATTGCCGCGACCATCACGCCGTCGATCAGGCTGTCGATCATCGAAAGCCGGCCGGAATATTTCTCGTCCCAGAGAATGCCCCAGGTGTGGGCATCGACCGGAACATACTCGGGCGCGATGTCGGTACGGAAAGTGACCGAGGTCAGGCCCCACCAGGCCGGAACCCACATCCGCTGGCCCTCCAGAACCGTATCCGGTACGTCGTAAAGTGTCGGAATGATTTCATCCCAATGCTCCAGCCGGGACGTATCGATCGGCCGTAGAAATCCGAGATCGTTCCATTTCATGACCTTGTACGAGCACGGCATGACCATGTCGGGATTAAAGCCCGAGCGCATCTTCACTTCGGCTTCTTCTTCGTCGCCCCACAGCGTGAAGTCGGGCGAGGTGCCGTGCTTGTCGATGTATTCCTGGTGCATTTCCGGCACTTCGTAACCGCCCCAAGTGTAGCAGTGCGGCTGTTCTGCCTGCGCAAGGGCCGCCGTGCGTCCGGTCGGAAGGATGAACGAGGCCAGGCCGACCGATGCCATCATGCGCATGATGTCGCGGCGGTCGAGCCTGCCGTACTTGATCTCGTCGATGAACCGGACGATGTCCTGTTTGGTTTCCATTTTCGCCTCCACGCAGTTTCCCGAACCCCGTTTCCTCGCCTGGCTTCGTGCGTGCTGCCGTTGGGCAGCACCGAGGAGATTTTGGGGAGTTGGCGACAGGACGGTGGCATGCCCAGCCTGATCGAACCGTTTCCGCCCTGTCAATTTTCGCTTCTTGTTCCGGCAATTCTGACCCTTGGCTGGCCCGCAAGGCAAGGCCCGATGGCCCTGCCCATGGCGCGACGGGGCCGCCTTATTTAGGGCGCCGCCGATCCTCGCCGAGGCTCTATCTCGAAGCGGGGCCGGATCCTATGCTGGCGCCATGATCGATTATCGGCTCTGCCGCACTGCAACAATCGCTTTGACGTGCCTGGTGGCTGCGAGCGCCGCTGGGGCCGGGGGGGCGGATCCCGCCGCCGATTCAGAGCCGCGCGATCCAGCCACGCCCGTGGAAACCGAAGCTGGGGCTCCTCCGGACAATGCGGAGACCGCTGAAATATGCGATTGCGGTGCTCGCTCGCCTGGTGAACTCGCCGAGACCCAGCGGCAGATGCAGGAATGGCTGACGAAACAGGCACCGTGATCAGGACTTCAGTGCTCAATGATCCGACCCCAGCCGCCCGGAGCGCAGGAAACCCCGATCCCGACCGTGTAAGTACATCGGCAGCCCGGCAGGCGGGCAGAACAACCGGCCGACCGGGTGTCCGACCGGCCGCACATAGCCAGGGCGGATCGGACCAATGGCTCGAACAACCGGATCGCGATGGGTGACGGGATCGGCGCGGTGGACGGCGAAGCGGACGACCTGCTCATGCGCCGCGCCGGCGCCGGCGACGGCGTGGCATTCGGGCTGCTGGTCGAGCGCCATGCCGGCCGGGCACGGGCCATCGCGCTTCGCGTCACGGGCAATGCCGCCGATGCGGACGAACTGTTGCAGGAGGCGTTCCTGCGCGCCTGGCGCAAGGCACCGACCTGGCATGCAAACGACGACAGCCCGACGACCGCGCGTTTCAGCACATGGCTGATCCGCGTGCTGGTGAACCTCTGTATCGATCGGCGGCGTCGCGTGACGCCGCTGCCGCTCGAGGTCGCGGGCGACCCGCGCGACGAATCACCGGGTGCCGACCGACGCATCGCCGAGCGGGAAACGTCGATGCGGGTAACGGCAGCGATCGACCGGCTGCCACCGCGGCAGCGCGAAGCCCTGCTGCTCTGTCATTTCGAGGCACGCAGCAACGAAGAGGCGGCGGCCATGCTCGGTATCAATGTGGGTGCCCTCGAAGCTCTGCTGGTGCGCGCCCGGCGCAAGCTTCGCGCAATGCTCGAACCGGAACGCGGCGATCTGCTGCACGGACAGGATCAATGGGGTAACGACGGATGACGAACAGAACCATGACCCGCGAACGGCTGCATACAATTCTCGATGCCTATGGTGCCGATGCGGCGCGCTGGCCGGCGGACGAACGCGCGGCTGCTGAACGGCTGCTTGCGGCGTCGCCCAAGATTCAGCGTTACCGCAACGACCTCGCACGACTCGATGCGAAACTCGACGACCTGCCGCTGCCGTCTGGAAAGCCGCTCGATACAACCATTCTGACCGCCCGCATTGTCGCCATGCCGCAACGCGATCCGTTGCGCCATCCGGTCGCCTGGCTGGTGCGCACGATCGGTCTGCGCGGTCCCGCGGCCGCCGGCTTTGCCCTTGCGGCGGCACTTGCCGGGTTCATCGTCGGGTGGGGCTATCCCGAACCCATCGCCGGCGATGAAACGCTCGCTGGCCTGTTCCCGGTTTCAAGCTCGGAGATTGATACTTCATGGTAAAAGCCTGGACTCATGCGCGGTGGGTTGTCATCGCGCTCGCACTTTCGGTCGTCCTGAATCTTTTCCTCGTGGGGATTGTCGGCGGTCGCCATATGCATCAATGGTTTGGCAGTGGCGAGCAAGCGGCCGCATGGATGGAGGAGGAGCAAGTCCGGCCGGTGCGCTGGTTGCTGATCCGACTGACGGAGGGGCTCGACCGGGAAGAGCGCAGGCAGTTTCTCGAAACGGTGGGCGCACAGCGGGATACATTGGTCGAAACCGGTGCGGCGTTGCTCGAACAACGCCGCGTCGCCCTCGAGTTGTTGCGCGCCGAGCCATTCGATCGTGATACACTCGGTGCGGCGCAGGACGAACTGCGCCGCCGCAACGACGCGTTCCAGGCGGCGTTGCTCGATGCGATCGCCGACGCCGCGGCAGAATTGCCGCCCGATGCGCGCACCAAACTCGGCAGCGGCTGGGAGTAGCGCGCGTTAGCGTCGCCCGCCCGCGAGTTTCCGTGCATCCGGATCGGCACGCAGCCGCGCCATCGCGATGACGCCGAGAACCGGCCCGATCGCCAACGGCGCGAAGGCATATTTCCAGCCGAGCGTTTCGATCCACCAGGGCATCAGATGGATCGTCAGCAAGGTCAGTGTGAAGCCGATCGAGGTCTGCAGGGTCAGCATCGTGCCGACCAGATGCCGTTCCGACAGCTCGGCGATCGAAGCCGAGAACTGCGCCGAATCGGCAACCACCGCGATGCCCCAGACGAGACAGAGCGCGATCAGCCAGCGCGGATCGCCGCCGAACAGAAAACCGACCGTCAGCGCGCAGCCGCCGCTCACCGCCATCGCCGCAATGGTGATCGTGGTACGGCCGAGCCGATCGGCGAGCAGCCCGGCGGCGACACAGCCGAGCGCACCAATTCCAACCACCGCGAAGGTTGCATAGCGCGCGAGGGGCGCTGCCTCTTCCGGCGCCATCGTCGCGAGAAAGCTCGCCTGCAGGAAGATGCCGATCCACGCCCACATCGCGTAGAGCTCCCACATATGGCCGAAATAGCCGAAATTCGCGAGGCGTAGCGAACGCACGCGCCAGGCGGCAAGCGCCATGCGCGGGTCGAAGCGCGGCGTCGCTGCCATGCGCGGTCCCAACGGCACGAACAGGATCGCGACGGCAGCCGTGAGCGCCGAAAACGACGCGATTGCGAGGGTCATCCGCCAATCGAGCCCGCCCAGCGCGTTGAAGAGATGCGGTGTGGCCGATCCCAATGTGAGGGCACCGACCAGCAACCCGACGACAAGGCCCATGTCGTTCCTGGCCCATGTCGAGGCGAGCTTCATCCCGACCGGATAGATGCCGGCCATGCACAGGCCGGTCGCGAACCGCAGCGCGACCACGCCCCAGGATGTCGGTTCGATCAGAAGCAAAGCTGCATTGGCAAGCGCAGCGACCAGCGCGGAGGCGGCGAAAAATCGTCGCGGATCGAGCCGGTCGGCGAGGCCGAAGAAGGCCGAGATCAGCGTGCCAACGACAAACCCCGCCTGGACCGCGCTTGTAAACAAGGATTGTTGCGTCGCAGAAAGTTCATAGTCGCGCGCGAGCGACGGCAGGATCGCGGTTGCGGAAAACCAGAGGCCGAGTGCGGCAAGCTGGCAATAGGCGATCAGCGCAAGCACGCGCCAGCGATTGGTCGCGGGTGACGCGGCGTTGGCAGCGGGCACGGCTAGGTGGGATAGCAGCCGGCGACACGACCGCGCTGGATCGCCAGCGCGAGGATCGCATCGAGCATCGGCGTTTCGATGCCGACCATGTCGCCCATTTCGACCACGGCGGTCAGCAGCGCGTCGATCTCCATTGCCTTGCCGTTCTCGAGATCCTGCAGCATCGAACTTTTATGCTCGCCGACATCGGCCGCCCAGCCGATGCGGGTCTCGATATCGACGCCGAAAGAAACGCCCAGCGCCTCGGCGACCTGCTGGCTCTCTTCCATCATGCGGCGGATCACCGCGCGCGTGCCCGGATCGGTCGCTATCTGGACCAGCGTGCCGTGCGTCAGGATGCTGACCGGATTGAACGAGAGATTGCCCCAGAGCTTGACCCAGATATCGTCGCGAATCTTCGGCCGCATTGGCGCCTTGAAATCGGCATCGTTGAGCGCGGCGGAAAGCGCCTTGATCCGCTCGCTGCGGCTGCCATCTGGTTCGCCAAGCATGAAACGGTTGCCGTAGCCGTGCCGGATGACACCCGGCTCCGCAATCTCGGCGGCCGGATAGACCACGCAACCGATGACGCGGCGCGTTTCGATCATCTTTTCGAGTCGTCCTTCGGGGTCGAGACTTTGGATGCGGCGGTCGCGCCAGGGGCCGTCCAGTCCGTGGAAATACCACCAGGGCACGCCGTTCATCGCCGTCAACACGGCGGTATCGGGACCGAGCAGCGGCTGCATGGCTTCGGCGATGCCGATAACCGCGGGGGCCTTCACGGCCACGAAGACCACGTCCTGCGGGCCCGCCTGTTTCGGATCGTCGGTCGCCGCCGGCAGCGCGACGATCGTTTCCGCGTCGGTGACGAGTTTCAGTCCGCTGCGGCGGATCGCCTCGAGATGCGCGCCGCGCGCAATCAGCGTCACCTCGTGATCGCCCTTATGCGCCAGCCGCGCGCCGAGCAGCCCGCCGATAGATCCGGCGCCGTAAATGCAGATCTTCACGAGGCGAGCCCCAGTTTGGCGGCGAGCCCGATGCGCTGTAGCTTGCCGGTGGCGCCCTTCGGGATCTCGGCAAGGATGACGATCTTCCGCGGCACCTTGAAATCGGCGAGCCGTTCCGACAGGAAATCGCGCAAGCCCCGCTCGTCGGCGGTCATCGATTCGCGCAACACGACAGCAGCCGCGACGTCCTCGCCCAGTTTCGCATGCGGCATCGCAAAGGCGACGGCCTGGGCGACGGCGGGATGCGCCATCAGCGCTTCGTCGACTTCGCGCGGGCTGATCTTTTCGCCGCCGCGATTGATGATTTCCTTGAGCCGCCCCTCGATCGTGAGAAAGCCCTCGTTATCGAACTTTCCGAGATCGCCGGTGCGAAACCAGCCGTCGTGGAACGCGGTTGCATTGGCGGCCGGATTGTTGAGATAGCCGGCCGTCACATTTCGACCGCGAATGACGACCTCTCCCACCACATCGCCCGAGAGCAGCCGCCCGTCTTCCGACATCAGCCGGACTTCGGGGCCGGCGGCAGCACCGACCGAACCCGCCTTGCGCGCGCCCGGCGGCAACATGTTGCTGGTCATCTGATGCGTGGCCTCGGTCATGCCGTAGGATTCGATGACCGGGCAGCCGAACGTCTCTTCGAGCTCGGCCATGACGCGCGCCGGCAGGGACGACGAGGACGAGCGGATGAAGCGCAGCCGCTGCGTATCAATCACCGCGCGGTTATGCGAGGCGCGTGCGAGATTCGCCTGATGCATGGTCGGCACCGCCGAGTACCAGCTCGCCTGCGATTCCGTCAGCCAGGCATAGAAGCGCAGCGCGTTATAGCCGGGCGAGCAGAAAACCGAACCGCCGGCGCGGATCGATGCGGCCAGCACGCCGACCAGCCCGTGTATATGGAACAAAGGCATGATGTTGAGGCAGCGATCGGCGGCGCTCAATTTGAGCGTGGTCGCGATGTTCCCGGCCGAGGCGATCAGGTTGCGATGGCTGAGTGGCACGAGTTTGGGGCGCGAGGTCGTGCCTGAGGTGTGCAGCAGCAGGGCCGTGTCCGCGCTGCCGGGCCGCGTCGCATTCGACTTTGCGCCCGACGAGGCATCGATCGTGAAGGCGCCGGCTTCGGCCTGCGGCGTGATGGCAAGGATCGGGATGCCGCGCCGTTGTGCCACCTCGATCGCCGGCGTGTCGGATCCGGCGGCGACGATCAGCGCCTTTGCCGCGAGATCGCCGAGATAGAAATCGAACTCGTCGGCGCGATAGCCCGGATTGAGCGGGGCGGCGGCGGCCTGCGCGGCGACACCGAGAAAGGCGGTGGCCGCATCCGGCCCGTTTGGCAGCACGATCGCGACACTATCGCCGGCACCGACACCCTGCGCGGCGAGCGACGCTGCCGTGCGCTCGATCTGTGCCGTGAGTGCTCCATAGCTCAGCGTTTCTCGATCGGGCGCGAGCAAAGCCGCGTCATTGCGCGGACGTACCGCAATCAGATCGGCGATGGTGGTCAGCGTGTCGGTCATCGTCTTGAAGTTCAACGCAGGCTGATGAACAGGGCTGCGACATTAGCAATCCGCAGCAAGTATGGCGAGGCGGCGATCAGCCCTGCTGCGATTTCCCGGTCCGGTCATGACCGAGCGCGTCGATCTTTTCCTGCAGTTGCTCGAGCTGCTGGCGCAACGCTTCGACCGAATCGGCGGCCTTCTTCGCCTGGCCGGCGATATCGGGCATCGCCTCGCGTTCGGGGGCACCGGTTGCGCCCGGCGCGCCCGCCGCGCGGAACGGGTTGAACATCTGCATCGCCTGCTCAAACAGAGCGAGGTTCTGTTTACCCATTTCCTCGAAGCGGCCGAACGGGAACATGCCGCCGAAACTGTCCTGCATCGCCTTGCGCATCTGCTCCTGATTGCGCGCGAACGATTCCATCGAGTGCTCGAGATAGCGCGGCACCAGGAACTGGAGATTGTCGCCGTAGAATTTGATGAGCTGGCGCAGGAAATTGAGGGGCAGCAGATTCTGCCCGCCCTTCGATTCTTCTTCGACGATGATCTGGGTCAGCACCTGGCGGGTGATGTCCTCGCCGGTCTTGGCGTCGAACACCGTGAACTCGACGCCGTCCTTCACCATCTGGCAGAGATGGTCGAGCGTCACATAACTCGAGGTTGCCGTATTGTAGAGCCGCCGGTTGGCGTACTTCTTGATGGTAATCGGGCCGGTCTGACCCGTGCCGGTATCTGCCATGGGTCCGCGCTGTCCTCGAATGCCTGCGCTGCACACGCGAAGGGGCGAGCATAACAGGATTTGGGCGGCGTTGTGCAATGCATTCGCTGCGCCGCAAACGGGTGTTGCGGCGCGGTATGTGGCCTCCCGGGCGGGCCTCGCCTATAGTCGGGAATCATGAGCGAAACGCCCGATCTGGAGAGCCTGGCGCGGCGCTATCTCGATCTCTGGGAGGCGCAGCTTTCGGCGCTGGCCGGGGATCCGGCGCTGGCCGAGCAGATGAGCCGCTTCATCGCGGCCATGGGCTCGGCCGGGCTCGCCGCCGCTGCCGCCTGGAGCGCAACCCATGGAGACAACAAGCCAACCGCCGCAGACCCCGGAAGCGTCGCCGGTACGCCTGGGGCCGCGCCCCTACATGCAGCATCTGGCGACGGCGACGGGCGCCTGGACGAGCTCACTCGCCGCCTTGCCGCTCTTGAAGAACGGATCGCAGCCCTGGAGCCCGCCGCTTCAAAGCGACCGCGCAGCGCTTCTCGAAAATCTCGGTAACGTCGAGCCGCAGGAGTTCGCCGCCGCGGTCGTCAGCGAAATCGCGGCGCGTCGCGCCCGGTTCGAAAGCGGCGTCGCTGCCTATCGCACGCATCGTTATCGCCGCGAGATGAAGCCGGTGCCGTTGCTTTGGCAAGCCGGTACGACGCAGTTGCTCGACTACCGTAACGATGCGATCGATAAAACGTTGCCGCCGGTCCTGGTCGTGCCCTCGCTGGTCAACCGCTATTACGTGCTCGATCTGATGCCGGAAACCAGCTTCCTGCGCTGGCTCGCGAATCATGGCTTTCCGGTTTTCGCGATCGACTGGGATGCGCCCGGCATCGACGAGCGCGGCTTCGATCTGACGTCGTACACGACAGAGCGGCTGGAGCCGGCACTCGACGCGGTGTGTGCCGCGACGAACAAGGCGAAACCGGTCGTTCTCGGCTACTGCATGGGCGGCAACCTGGCGCTTGCGCTGGCGCATCGGCGCGAGCGCGATCTCGCGGGCCTCGCGCTGCTCGCGACGCCGTGGGATTTTCACGCCGAACGACCCGAACAGGCGCGCGGTCTCGGCGCGATGGCGGAATGGCTGATGCCGACGATGGCGGCGGCAGGCGCCCTGCCGGTCGATGCGATCCAGTCGCTGTTTGCTGCGCTCGATCCGATGCAGGTGATCCGCAAGTTTCTCGCCTTCGCCGAACTCGATTCCGACAGCGACCGCGCCAGGCGGTTCGTTGCGCTCGAAGACTGGCTCAATGACGGGATTCCGCTCGCGACTTCGGTTGCGATCGAGACCCTCGCCGGCTGGTACGGCGCCAACAGCCCCGCGACCGGTCAGTGGCGGATCGGCGGGACGGTGGTCGCGCCGGCGTCCTGCGAACTGCCTGCGCTGGTGGTGATCCCCGATACCGACCGGATTGTGCCGCCCGGCTCCGCCCGGGCGCTGGCGGCGACGCTGCCCCGGGCGCAGCCAATGACCCCGGCGGCCGGCCATATCGGGATGATGGTCGGCGGCCGTGCCGAACGCGAGGTCTGGCAGCCGATCGCCACATGGTTGCGCGCCATCCCCTGACCGGGGCCGTTCTTGCACCGCAACAGGCCGGTCACTAGGTTTGGCTATAACGACCTGCCGCGGGCCTGTTGAACCCTGCCGGCGCCACTCCGACCGCATGACCCCTGCCCCCTAGGGAGAGAGACAGAATGACCGATATCGCCATCGTCAGCGCCGTCCGTACGCCGGTCGCCGCCTTTAACGGTGCCTTTTCGACCCTGGCCGCACATGAGCTGGGGGCTATCGCGATCAAGGCTGCGCTGGAACGCGCCAAACTGGAAACCGGTGACATCGACGAGGCCATCCTCGGCCAGATCCTGACCGCCGGCGCCGGGCAGAATCCGGCGCGCCAGGCGGCGGTCACCGCCGGCATTCCGGTCGAGAAGACGGCGATCCAGATCAATCAGCTTTGCGGTTCGGGATTGCGCGCGGTGGCGCTCGGTTATCAGGCGATCAAGACTGGCGACAGCCGCATCGTCGTCGCCGGCGGCCAGGAGAGCATGACCCAGGCACCGCACTGCGTGCATCTGCGGGCGGGCGTGAAGATGGGCAATGCCGAGCTGGTCGACACGATGATCAAGGACGGGCTGTGGGATGCGTTCAACGGTTATCACATGGGCAACACGGCCGAGAACGTCGCGCAGAAATGGCAGATCACGCGCGAGGAGCAGGATGCGTTCGCCGCATCCTCGCAGCAGAAGGCCGAGGCCGCCCAGAAGTCGGGCCGCTTCAAGGACGAAATCGTGCCGGTGACGGTGAAGGGCCGAAAGGGCGATGTCGTCGTCGAGGACGACGAGTATCCACGCCACGGCACGACGATCGATTCGCTTTCCAAGCTGCGTCCGGCCTTCCTGCGCGACGGTGGCACGGTGACTGCGGGCAATGCGTCCGGCATCAACGACGGCGCTGCCGCCGTAATCCTGATGTCGATGGAGGATGCGAAGAGGCGCGGGTTGACGCCGCTGGCGCGCATCGTGTCCTGGGCAACCGCTGGTGTCGACCCGGCGATCATGGGTTCGGGTCCGATTCCCGCGAGCCGCGCCGCGCTGGCGAAGGCGGGGTGGAAGCCGGAAGATCTCAATCTCATTGAGGCGAACGAGGCATTCGCAGCCCAAGCCTGCGCGGTCAACAAGGAGCTTGGCTGGGATACGGCGAAGGTCAACGTCAATGGCGGGGCTATCGCGATCGGGCATCCGGTCGGCGCGTCGGGTGCGCGCGTTCTGGTGACACTGCTGTACGAAATGCAAAAGCGCAATGCGAAGAAGGGGCTCGCGACACTCTGCATCGGCGGCGGCATGGGTATCGCCATGTGTGTCGAACGCTGATCCGACGCCACGCCATCGACAAGCGATGCAAAAAATCAAACACGACAGGGGACTCACATGGCACGTCTGGCACTCGTCACCGGCGGCACGCGCGGCATCGGTGCGGCCATCTCGGGCGCACTGAAAAAGGCCGGCTACAACGTCATCGCGAACTATGCCGGCAATGACGGCGCGGCGGAAACCTTCCGCAAGGAAACCGGCATTCCGGTCTACAAATTCGATGTCGGCGATTTTGTCGCCTGCGAGAAGGCGGTCAGCAAGATCGCTGCGGAGCGCGGGCCGATCGAGATCCTCGTGAACAATGCCGGCATCACGCGCGATGCGACACTGCACAAGATGACGCATCAGCAATGGGACGACGTGATTCGTACCAATCTCACCTCCTGCTTCAACATGTGCCGGCTGGTGATCGAATCGATGCGCGATCGCGGGTTTGGTCGCATCGTGAATATCGGCTCGATCAACGGCCAGGCCGGTCAGTACGGCCAGGTGAATTATGCGGCGGCCAAATCGGGCATCCACGGTTTCACCAAGGCGCTGGCGCAGGAAGGCGCGGGCAAGGGTATCACCGTCAATGCGCTCGCACCGGGCTATATCGATACCGACATGGTGCGTTCGGTGCCGCCGGCAGTACTTGAGAAGATCGTCGCGAAGGTACCGGTCGGCCGCCTCGGCCAGGCCGACGAGATTGCGCGCGGCGTGCTGTTCCTCGTGGGCGACGAAGGCGGGTTCATCACCGGCGCAACGCTGTCGATCAACGGCGGCCAGCATATGTATTGAGTAGGGCTGGCTGCGGTTTCAACTGGAGGCCTCATACTGAGCGTGTCGAAGGATGAGGCCTTTTGTTTGTCCTCATGGCTCGCCCTTCGACAAGCTCAGGAGCCTCACCATGGGGGTTCAACACCGATAACAGGGATAGCGCCATGTCGCTCGCAAAACTCATCGACTATGCCGATGCTTCACCCGCGGTGCGTGCCGTCTATGACGACATCATGGCGACGCGGAAGACCGACTGGATCAATAATTTCTGGAAAGCGCTGGCCAACGATCCGGCGACGCTGACGCGCACCTGGGAGAGCGTGAAGCAGGTGATGGCGCCGGGCGCGCTCGACCCGCTGGTCAAGGAAATGATCTATGTCGCTGTTTCGGCGACCAACAATTGCGAATACTGCATCGTGAGCCATACGGCCGGCGCCCGCGCGAAGGGCATGACCGATGCGATGTGGCACGAGCTCATCGCGGTCGTCGGCATGGCGAACGAGACCAACCGGCTGGCTAATGCCTATCGCGTGCCGGTCGACGAGAAACTGCTCGCGGCCGCGAAGGGGGGCGGGGCTTCGATGTTCGGCTAGACGGGCCGAAACGCCGCCTCGACCGCATCGGCGAAGTCGGCAAGGCTGACGAATTCGAGATCGGGTGCGACGTTCTGCGGCGGCGGCACGGTGGCACCCCAGCCGCCACCACGCGCTGCGCGGCGATTGATCCAGACGCTCTGTAAGCCGAGCTGCTTCGCTGGCACGTGATCGTGATGGAGGCTTTGCGCGACATGCAGGATCGCGCCGCGCTCCACGCCCATTTCGCCGAGCGTCTCGAAGCCGCGATGGAAATGCGCGAGATTGGGTTTGTAACTGCCAACATCTTCGGCGGTAATCACCAGATCGAACTCAACGGAAAGCCGCTGGTTGCTATGTGCGAACGAGGCGCGATCGACGTTGGAAAGGATGCCGATCATAAAATGACGCTGCAGCCGGCGCAGCGCGTCGGTCGAATCCTCGAAGACCGGCCATTGGCCGACCGAGGCGCCGAACGCCGCGCGATCGCCGGCATCGGCCTCGATCCCGAGCTCCTGTCCGATATCGCCGAGCACATGGCCCAGCAGTTCGCGATAGAGCGTGTTGCCCATCTTATGCTCGCGTGCGGTCTCGTGCCGGCCGAACAAAGCGAGCGCTTCGTCGGGCGCGAGCGTGATGTTTCGTTTGCGTGCCCAGACATCGAGGGCAGCTGCGATCCCTTGCTCCCAATCGATTAACGTGCCGTAACAGTCGAAGGTGAGAGCTTCATAGCGGGTGAGATCGAGAGGCATGGCGGTCTTTCCTTCGGTGTTCGGTTGAGCAAGTGGGCTATCGCAGACGCGGCGGAATGCGCCGACCGGCCCAGGGTCCGCGCGCGGCCACCCTGATCGCCGCGGGACGGCGGCGCGGCGACCAATCCGGCGGAGCTATTTCCAGATCGTCGAAATCGAATGCGGGTGCGACGACGCAGGTGACCAGTGTGAAGGTGCCGAGGGTCCGCGCCGATTGCCAGCAGCCGCGCGGCACGAGAATTTGCGCTTGTTCGCCGCGCGCGATGTCGAGCCCGAGTTTGTGAATCTCCAGGCATTGCCCGTCCGGCGAGAGTATGAATTCGATGGCACCGCCGGTGTTGAATATCCATATCTCGTCGGCGGTATGGAGGCGGTGCCAGTGCGAAACTTCGCCCGCCTGCAGCAGATAGTGGATGGCCGTCATGATGCCGCGCCCGCCGCTTTCGGCCACGTGCCGGTATGTCTCGCGGTAATGCCCGCCCTCGGGATGCGGCTCGAGACGTAGCAGCCGGATCAGCCCGGCGGCGGTATCGGATACCAGCTCGGTCACGTTGCTTGCGGCATGCCGCCCTCCCGAATGCGGATGGCGGTTGCCGGTTACTTCGCTTCCTGCGGCACCGTCGCGACCATCGAGGGCCGTTGTGAGAAACGTTCCCACCAGGCCTTGAACTTCGGCCGCGATCCGAGTGGATCGTCGACGCCGAATCGAAACAGGGCCCAGCCGAGCATGCAGCCGATTGAGATCGTGCCGATATCGACAGTGTCGCCGAACTGCCCGGCTTCGTTTTCGATCGCATCGAAGCCGCGTGTCATGACGCCGTGCTGCCGTTCGATCCATCCTTTCGATTGCTCGCCCGCAGCCCGGCGCGTTTCGAGCAGACGCGAGATGCCGGCATCGAGAACGCCGTCGGCCAGTGCTTCGCGACGCAGCGCGGTCCAGCGCGCGGCCCCGCTGGCGGGAATCAGTTTGCGCCCGTTATGCAGGCTATCGAGATACTCGCAGATGACCGGCGAATCGTAGAGTGCGCTCCCGTCATCGAGGACCAGGGTCGGTACCTTGCCGAGCGGGTTCTGGCTGGCAATATCGGTCTTCGGATCCCAAGGTTGGGTTGCGACGCGTTCGATCCGGTCGTTCAGGCCTGTTTCAAGGGCGACGACCGTGCATTTGCGGACATAGGGGCTGGTCGGAGAAAAGCGCAACTTCATCATGGCAGTGGTGTCCTCAGGTGTCGCTGGTTCGTTGGATCGGAAGCTGTTTCAACGTTCAGAAATTGTCCTTGCGCCGGCGTACCTCCCCGAACACCTCGACCGGATCGGCGCCGGCAAGCCCGACATTCGCAGCCAGCATCGGATCGTCGGCACGGAGAAACGGGTTGGCGGCCTTTTCGTTGCCCAGAATCGACGGCACCGTCGGCTTGCCGGCGGCGCGCAGTGTGCGGATTTCCGTCATGCGCGCCTGCAGGGCCTCGTTGGCCGGATCGACAGTCAGCGCGAAACGCGCATTGGACTCGGTGTATTCATGCGCGCAATAGACGCGCGCATCGTCGGGCAATCGGCGAATCTTGCCAAGCGAGTTCCACATCTGCCGCGGGTTGCCTTCGAATAGCCGCCCACAGCCGAGCGAGAACAGCGTGTCTCCACAGAAGAGGGCGCGGCTCTCGGCAAACCAGTAGGCGATATGCCCCCGCGTATGGCCCGGAACGAAGAAGACATCGGCATGCGCGTGGCCAAACTCGTATCCTGTTTCCTCGGATACTTCGACATCGATGCCGGGAATACGCTCGCGGTCGTAGGTCGGACCGACGATAATGCAACCGGCCTCGTCCTTGATCAGGCGATTGCCGCCGACATGATCGCCATGATGGTGCGTGTTCAGGATATGCGTGAGCCGCCAGTCGAGGTCCTTGAGCGCGTCGAGAACGGGCCCCGCCTCGGCCGGGTCGACGACCGCGACGCTGCCGGTTTCCGGTTCGCGCACCAGATAGGAGTAATTGTCGGTGAGAAGCGGAATTTGGTGGATTTCAAGCTTACTCATGGCCGGCGAACCATAGCACCCGCGGGTGTCTGCGGCCAACGCTGCCGCGGCACCCATCTTCGGCCATGCGTGCTATATTGCTGCCATGTGGAACGACGTCGTCGATCTCAACGGCTTTTATCAGACGCCGCTGGGCGAGCGGGCGCGGCAGATGATCCGGCTGCGGCTGCGGGCGCTGTGGCCCGATCTCGAGGGCATGACGCTGCTCGGCCTCGGTTATGCGACGCCCTATCTCCGCCAGTTTGGCGGTGAGGCCGGTCGGGTCATTGCCGCGATGCCGGCGCAGCAGGGCATCATTCCCTGGCCGGTCGAGGGCCCAAACCGCGCCATGCTGGTCGACGAGACCGCGCTGCCGCTGGCCGATGAATCGGTTGACCGCGCATTGATCGTACACGGCGTCGAATGCGCCGAGCATCTTCGAGACATGTTGCGCGAGCTGTGGCGCGTGATGGCCGCCTCGGGCCGGATTGCCTTCGTGGTGCCCAACCGCAGCAGCCTGTGGGCGCAGATCGAGCGCACGCCTTTCGGTCAGGGTCATCCTTACAGTCAGGCGCAGATCCATCGCCTGCTGCGCGGCTGCATGTTCACCCCGCTCGGGACGTTGCGCGCGCTCTACATGCCGCCGATGCGTTTCAGGCCGATGCTGCGCATGGCGGGTGCGTGGGAGCGGGCGGGGTCGCGACTTTTTCCCAGGCACGGCGGCGTCATGGTGATCGAGGCGGCAAAGCAGCTCTACGGCGCCAATGCCGTTCCTGTACGCCGCCGCCGGCCGGTCGTCGTGTCGTTGCCCCAGCCGGCGCGCAATGCGCATGCCGCGCAGAACCTGCGCGAAATGGCCGATCGAAAAGGTGCCTAGCCGGCGATCTTCGACAGCAGGAAAGCCAACAGAAATCCGATCACGGTGATGATGCCGGCAAATTCATGTGCAATCTCGAAGGCCTCGGGGATCATGGTGTCGACAATCATGGCGAGGATGCCGCCAGCGGCAATGGCGAGCACGATTGCGATCACCACGGGATCCGAGCCGGCGAGCGCGACATTGCCGACGAGAGCCGCGATGCCAGAGAGCAGCGCTATACCGATCCAGACGCCGAACACGTAAGCGCCGCGGCGGCCGCTCTGGCGCATGCCGGCGGCACTCGACAATCCTTCGGGTATGTTCGAGAGGAAGACGGCCAGCACGGTGACCAGGCTGACGCCGGCCCCTTCGAGAAGGCCGGCGCCGATGGCGACCGATTCCGGAATGCCGTCGATCACCGCGCCGATGGCGATCGCGAGACCGGTTCCCTGGGCGGCCGATTGCTGCGGCTGTCGGGAGCGTTTGCGGTTGTGACCGCCGGCGCGGTTCACCGCGACATTGGCAAGCGAATAGATCAGCGCGCCGCCGAGGAAACCGATCGTGACGCCGATTGTGCCGCCTTTGTCATAGGCATTGTCCATCAGCTCGAACGACAAAGCCGAGATCAGCACGCCGCTGCCGAAGGCCATGACAGCGGCTACGATGCGATGGGGGATCGTCACGAGATAGGCGATACCCGCGCCCAGAACCAGTGCCGAACCGCCGACCAGTCCCCAGAAAAATGCGGCGAGCGGGCCGGTCATCGCGGGCGGTTCGGGTTCGCCATCGTCCGGCGGGCCGGCGTCAGGTCCGTTTCAGCAAAAACAGCGCCTGTTCGCCAAACAGGTTCGCCAGTCGGAGCGAATGGATCCGCTGCGGCGCGCCGTTTGCAGTGATCGCGATTGCTCGCTCGACCTCGACGTCGATCTCGCCGCACAGCGCCGTAAAGTCGGCGATCGTGCAGAAATGGATGTTCTCGGTATCGTACCATTTCGCCGGCAGCAAGTCGGTCTCCGGCATTCGGCCACGCGTTGCCAGATGCCAGCGAACGCGCCAATGGCCGAAATTGGGAAACGACACCACCGCCCGCCGTCCGATCCGAACCAGATGTTCGGTCACTGCCCGTGGACGTCGCGTTGCCTGCAGGGTCTGGCTCAGCACCACATAGTCGAAGGCATCGTCCGGATAATCCTTGAGATCCGTGTCGGCATCGCCCTGGACGACCGAAAGGCCGCGCGCCACACAGGCATTGACGCCGGCCTGGCTGATCTCGACGCCGCGTCCGTCGACCTGCTTAAAGTGCATGAGATATTCGAGCAACGCCCCGTCGCCGCAGCCGACGTCGAGCACACGCGATTTCGGCTGTATCATGTCCGCAATGAGCTGAAGATCGACGCGGATCGTAT
>JBBDWX010000082.1:2216-6701 GCA_040902665.1 Dongiaceae bacterium | reverse complement strand
CGACGCGCGCGTGCGCAAGGCGCTCGATGCCTGGCGCGCAGCGCACACCAAGGGCGTTGCCGAATTTCCCAAAGACGGAGCCTGATCCCATGTCCGGCGAACAGGGCCAGCGCATCGCGCCGGGCGGCACGATCGGCATTCTCGGCGGCGGCCAGCTTGGCCGCATGACGGCGATGGCGGCTGCCCGCCTCGGCTATCGCTGTCATGTTCTCTGCCCGGAGCGCGACGCCCCCGCCTCGCATGTCGCCGCAGCGACCACCGTCGCACCCTACGAGGATCGCAGCGCGCTCGATGCCTTCGCCGACGCGGTCGATGTCGTCACCATCGAGTTCGAAAACGTGCCGGCGAGCGCGGCCGAATATCTCGCGACGCTCAAGCCGTTCCGGCCGTCGCCGCGCGTGCTCGAGATCGCGCAGGACCGCCTCAAGGAGAAAGACTATCTGGTCTCGATCAACGTGCCGACGACGCGATACATGGAGGTCGCGCGCGCGGACGGGCTCGAACGCGCGGTGCGCAATATCGGCCGGCCGTCGGTTCTCAAATCCGTACGCCTCGGTTACGACGGCAAGGGCCAGGTTGCGATCGGCACCGACACCGATCTGAAGGACGCCTGGAAGCGCATGGGCGGCAATCTCGGCATTCTCGAAGGCTATGTCGATTTCTCGCTCGAGATCTCGGTGATCGTCGCGCGCGATCTCGACGGCAATGTCGTCGCCTATCCGCCGGTCGAAAACATCCACCGCAATCACATCCTCGATGCGACCATCGTGCCGGCGCGGATCGAATCGGCGGTTTCCATGAAGGCCGAGGCGATCGCCCGGCATATCGCCGAGCAGATCGGCCTGCTCGGTCTGCTCGCGGTCGAGATGTTCGTGACGGCAAAGGGCGAAGTGCTGGTGAATGAGCTGGCGCCGCGGCCGCATAATTCCGGCCACTGGACCATCGATGCCTGCCTGACCAGCCAGTTCGAGCAGTTCGTGCGCGCGGTCTGCGGCTTGCCGCTCGGCGCGATCGATCGCCATTCCAACGCCGTCATGAAAAATCTGATCGGCGACGAGATCGATACCTGGCGCGAGATCATCGCCGAGCCGTCGGCGAAGCTGCATCTCTACGGCAAATCCGAAGCGCGGCCCGGTCGCAAGATGGGCCATGTTACGCGGCTCTCGCCGAAGCAGCAGAACTGAGCGCGCGCCAGGACCCGCGTTAAAACCCGCGATAGAAGCGGCCGCCGCGCGGATTGCGGAACAGCCGGAACGGATTGGGCAACTTCTCCGCCGCCTGGCGCAGTTTTCCCATCGCCTTCGGTACGCGCATCACGTCGTCGATGCGGCGATCGATGAAGGCCTCGGTCGCAGCGTTGTCGGGCGACCGATCGGCCAGCCAGTACATCGCCGACGACGCATGGACCCCCGCCAGCAATCCGCGCTTGGTGTAATAATTGAAATCGGTCGCCGTATCGCCGAGCGCGTGCCAGACCGCGTCGACCGTGCGCCATGTCAGTTTTGCGCCCAGCGTCGCGTGATGGGGCCGGGCCAGAAACGCGACGCCCTGCCGCACCGCCTCGCGATGGGGCAGGCAGGCGCGCAGCCGAAGCTTGAGCGCAAGCGCCGCCTTGTCGCGGATGCGCATATCGGCCGGCGCCTCGCGCGCGAGCGCTGCCAGCATCTGCCGGTCGGCCCAGTTGTGAAAGAGCGCCATCGCTTCGGCCGGCCCGCCGGGCAGAAGATTGTCGGCGCTCGCCACATCGAGCCCGAGTTCGTCGGCGCCGGCATGGATCGCGCGATGGGTCCAGCCATCGAAGGCGACATGGCGCAGCGTCGCCAGCATCAGCGCATCGCGCCGGTCTTCGCTGTCGTGCATTGCGTCCGTCATGCGACCGCCTCTTCGGGTTCGGCCACCTCGTCCGGATTGCCGGGCGCTGCGCGATGGATTTCGTCGGCGAAGCCGAGCAGCGACAGATCGGTCATGCGCATCGGATAGAGAATACCGTCGAGATGATCGCACTCGTGCTGCACGACGCGGGCGTGGAAGCCCTCGGCCTCGCGCTCGATCGTCTCGCCGGTCGGCGTCAGCCCGCGATAGCGGATCCGCCGCCAGCGCGGCACCACGCCGGTCAGGCCGGGGACCGAAAGGCAGGCCTCCCAGCCGAGTTCCTTCTCCTCGTCCAGCGGCTCGATCTCGGGGTTGATCAGCACCGTGAGCGGCACGCCCGCCACGCTGTCCGGCCCGGTCCCTGGTGCCATGCGCTGGGCCGGCACCTCGAAGATCACCAGCCGGAGCGGCACATGGACCTGGGTGGCGGCCAGCCCGACCCCGCTTTCGTCGCGCATGGTGTCCAGCATATCGGCCACCAGCCGGCGGATTTCCGGGGCCCCGGGGTCTCTGACCGGGTCTGCCGGGCGGCGCAGCACGGGATGGCCCATGCGGGCGACTTTGAGAATGGCCATAGGGATCAATATGGCGCAGGGTCCGGCCCTCGAAAAGGCCGCGGCTGCCGGAAAGGCTCGGCCCTGCCCCGGTTCCCAAACCCGCCGGCCTGTGCTAGAAGCGCCGCCTGTTCCGGCGGGGTATCCCTTGCCGGACCCCCGATTCTACCCCGTTTTCGAACCCGTTCGTCCAAGAGGAGTGGGACCACTTGCAGGTCATCGTTCGCGACAACAATGTCGATCAGGCCCTTCGCGCGCTGAAAAAGAAGATGCAGCGCGAGGGCATCTTCCGGGAAATGAAAATGCGCCGGAATTACGAGAAACCCTCGGAGAAGCGCGCGCGGGAACGGGCCGAATCGGTTCGGCGCCATCGCAAGATGCTGCGCAAGCGCATGGAGCGCGAGGGCTTCTAGCCGATTCCTCGTTCGGCCGATTCCTCGTTCGGCCGATTCCTCGTTCGGCCAAGTCCTGGTTCACTTCAAAAGACGAAGCCGCAGCGGCGCAAGCCCCGCGGCTTTTGCTTTGGAGAATCGCCTGACGCACGACTAGAGTCGCGCCAGCGTCGGCGAACGAATATGCTCCGGGCGAACGCCGAACCCGAGCAGCCGCGCGGGAATACGCCGCAGCAGCGGCACCGCATTCATCGCGCGCAGGAACAAGGGCGGCGCCATCGACTCGCCACCCTGCAATGCCGCCGAGATAATCCGGTTCTGGATCGCGAGCTGCAGCCTTTGCGTGACGCGCGCGGGAAACACGCGCCGATCCTGAACCCGCTGCAGATCGGCCGGCGTGACAATGCCGGCGCGCAACGGCTGCCAGAGAAGGTTCGCCGCCGCGACTGCGTCCTGCACCGCGATATTCACCCCGACGCCGCCGATCGGCGACATCGCATGCGCCGCATCGCCGATGCAGAGCAGTCCGTCGCGATACCAGGTCTCGAGCCGGTCGACCGTCACGGTCAAAAGCTTGACCGCATCCCAGTCCTGGATGGCAGCACCGCGGTCGGCAAGAAACGGCGCCAGCTCGGCGATTGAATTGCGCAGATGATCGAGGCCACGCGCCCGCATCGCATCGGCGCCGCCCTTGGGAATAACCAGCGCGCTCTGCCAGTAATCGCCGCGATTGAGCAGCACCAGGATATGCCCGACGCCGAAATAGCCGGCGGTCTCGTCCGGGTCGTTCGGAAGACGCGGCAGGCGAAACCAGAACACATCCATCGGTGCGCCGAAATCCGTCGCCACCAGCCCGGCCTCGGCCCGCATTGTCGAACGCCGCCCGTCGGCACCGATCGTCAGATCGGCCGCGATGCGCCGGCGCCCTTCCGGCGTATCGACATCGACGCCCGTCACTGTGTCGCCGATGCGGACGAGATGCTTCGCCTTCGCGCGCATCATCAGCCGAAAATTCGGGTAAAGTCTCGCGCGCGCCGCCAGAAAATTCAGGAAATCCCATTGCGGCATCATCGCGATGAAACCGTATTGGACCGGCAAATGACGCAGATCGGCCAGAACCAGCCGGCGCCGCCCGAAATAGGCGTTGAGGGTTTCGACCTTGTGATGCGGCAGCTTGAGAAAATCCTCGAGCAACCCGAGCTCGTGCATCAGCTCGAGGGTCGAGGGGTGGATCGTATCGCCGCGAAAATCGCGCAGGAAATCCGGGTGCTTCTCGAGCACGATCGTGTCGACGCCGGCGCGCGCCAGCAGGAACCCCAGCATCAATCCGGCGGGTCCGCCGCCCGCGATGCAGCATTGCGTCGAAAGATTGCCGGTCATCGTCCGCCCTGGCCGCCGTCGAAGGCCGAAACTCTAGCGCCTCGTCCTGAGCCCCCTGAGCTTGCCGAAGGATGAAGCCGGCTGGATCACAGAATCCTCATGCTTCGACAAGCTCAGCATGAGGGAACAGGCTCGGTGTGAGGATTCCTTGAACGTCCCGGAATACTATAGACGTTATAAAATTTATCACCTCGTCCTGAGCTTGTCGAAGGACAAGGCAACACCCTGCGGCCCTCATGCTTCGACAAGCTCAGCATGAGGGAACAGGCTCGGTGTGAGGATTCCTT
>JBBDWX010000082.1:0-2116 GCA_040902665.1 Dongiaceae bacterium | reverse complement strand
GGAATACTATAGACGTTATAAAATTTATCACCTCGTCCTGAGCTTGTCGAAGGACGAGGCAACACCCGCCCCTATCCCAGCGCCTTGACGATCCCTTCGCACATCTTCTTCGCGTCGCCGAGCAGCATCATCGTGTTGTTGCGGAAGAAGAGTTCGTTCTCGACACCGGCATAGCCGGCGCCGAGCGAGCGCTTGATGAACAACACGGTCTTGGCGCTCGCCACGTCGAGGATCGGCATCCCGTAGATCGGGCTCTGCGGATCGGTCTTGGCGGCGGGGTTGGTCACGTCGTTGGCGCCGATCACGAAGGCGACGTCGGCCTGCGGGAAATCCCGGTTCACATCCTCGAGCTCGAACACCTCGTCATAGGGCACGTTCGCCTCGGCCAGCAGCACGTTCATATGGCCGGGCATGCGGCCCGCGACCGGGTGGATCGCATAGGAGACCTTCACGCCCTCATGCTTCAGGAGATCGGCCATCTCGCGCAGCGCATGCTGCGCCTGGGCGACCGCCATGCCATAGCCCGGCACCACGATGACCGAGCTCGCATTCTTCAGGATGAACGCCGCATCGTCGGCGCTGCCCGATTTGAACGGCCGGTCGATCTTCGGACCGCCCGGGCCCCCCGCACCCACATCGGTGCCGAAACCGCCCGCGATCACGTTGATGATCGAGCGGTTCATGCCCTTGCACATGATGTAGGAAAGGATCGCGCCCGAAGCACCGACCAGCGCGCCGGTGATGATCAGGAGGCTGTTGCCGAGCGTGAAGCCGATGCCGGCCGCAGCCCATCCCGAATAGGAGTTCAGCATCGACACGACGACCGGCATGTCGGCGCCGCCGATCGGCACGATCAGCAGGAAGCCGAGCAGCAACGCGACCGCCACCAGCGCCCAGAACATCCAGTCCTGCTGCCCCATCACCAGCAGCACGATCAGCGCGACGATCGCGATCGCCTGCGCGGCGTTCAGCAGATGCTGGCCCGAAAAGACCAGCGGCGCGCCGGACACCAGCCCCTGCAGCTTGGCAAAGGCAACGATCGACCCGGTGAAGGTGATCGCACCGACGGCGGCGCCGATCCCCATCTCGACCAGGCTCAGCGGCTTGATCGCGCCGGCGACGCCGATGCCGTACTCCTCGGGACTGAAGAACGCCGCCGCCGCGACGAACACGGCGGCGAGGCCGACCAGGCTGTGGAACGCTGCGACAAGCTGCGGCAGCGCCGTCATCTGGATGCGCATCGCGATGAAGCTGCCGATCGCACCGCCGATTACGATGCCGGCGAGGATCGTGCCGTAGCTGAGCACGCCCGGCGAGGCGAGCGTGGTCAGGATGGCGATCGCCATGCCGATCATGCCGTAGCGATTGCCGGCGCGCGAACTGACCGGCGAGGAAAGACCGCGCAGCGCCATGATGAAACATACGGCCGCGATCAGATAGAGGAACGGCGTCGCTTCGGCCATGAAGCCCTCGAGCGCGATCAACGGATTGATGTCGCTCATGCGCCCGCCCGCCCCTGGTCCTTAATCTTGCCGTCGCCCGCGGCGGTTTTACCCTTTGCGGGCACGGCATCCTTCTTGCGGAACATCGAGAGCATGCGTTTGGTCACGATGAAGCCGCCGAAGATATTGACCGAAGCCAGCACGACCGCGATGAAGCCCATGATCTGGCTGAAATTGAAATCGGCCGGCCCGGCGGCGATCAGCGCGCCGACGATGATCACCGACGATATTGCGTTGGTGACGGCCATCAGCGGCGAATGCAGCGCCGGCGTCACCCGCCAGACGACGTAATAGCCGACGAAACAGGCCAGCACGAACACCGTGAAGAGCTGGACGAAGGGAACATGCGATTCCATGTCAGCCTCCCTGCCTGGCGAGCGCCGGATGAACGATCTGGCCGTCGCGGGTCAGCGCCGTGCCTTTCACAATTTCGTCCTCCCAGTCGATCTTGAGCGCCTTCGCTTCCTTGTCGTAGAGCAGCGACACCAGCGCGAAGAGATTGCGGGCATAGAGCGACGATGCATCCGCCGCCAGCCGGCCCGGCACGTTCGCATGGCCGACGATGATGACGCCGTGTTTCTTCACCACTTTGCCCAATTCCGAAATCGGGCAGT
>JBBDWX010000081.1:0-6705 GCA_040902665.1 Dongiaceae bacterium | reverse complement strand
TGAAGTCCGAGAACTTGTACGGGTCGCGCACGAAGAAGACCGGCGTGTTGTTGCCGACCAGATCCCAGTTGCCCTCTTCGGTATAGATCTTGAGCGCGAAGCCGCGTACGTCGCGCTCGGCATCGGCGGCACCGCGCTCGCCGGCGACGGTCGAGAAACGCAGGAAGCATTCGCTCGAGGCGCCTTTCTGCAGCGCCTTCGCCTTGGTGTATTTCGAAATGTCGCCGGTGACGGTGAGCGTGCCGTAGGCGGCCGAACCCTTGGCATGGACGACGCGTTCGGGAATCCGTTCCCGGTTGAAATGCGCGTGCTTCTCGAAGAGCTGCCAGTCCTGCACCAGGAGCGGGCCGCGCGGGCCGGCGGTCAGTGCGTTCTGGTTGTCGCCGACGGGAATGCCGGCAGCGGTGGTCAGGGTCGGGCGCTTCTTCGATTTGTCCATCGGGTTCCTCCAGGGCTTGGGAGAGAGGGTGCCACCTCCAATATATTATAATTATTCTAATTTAAGAATTATGTCAACGGATCGCGGCGGCCGATCGTGGCCGGGCCTTGATCCGGGCCGGTACTGCGCCACCTAATGAGCCCATGCCCACCCCCGATCTCGAATCGCCTGAGCCGGAAAGCGCCACGCCGCTGGCGGCGTCGTTTCACGCGACCAGCACCCGGCAGACCCGCCCCGGAAAAAAGACCTCGGTAGCCGCCGGCATCATCGCCGCGCGCGACTGGCTGCTCGAGCACGGCCCGGATCAGGCAACTGCCGACGACGTGCTGCGCGAGGCCGTGGGACGCATCTGTGCGGGCGGTTGTCTGCTGTCGCGGGTCATGGTGTCGATCCGCACGCTCCATCCGCAGGTGGCTGCGATCACCTATGCGTGGAATGCCGGGCAAAGCGATGTCGAAGTGACGCCTCGCGGCCACAGCGTGCTCAGCAACGACATGTATCTTGCGAGCCCGATCCGGCATATCCACTCGGGCGAACCGATGATCCGGCGCCGGCTGGTGGACCGCTCGCAGGCGGACGATTTTCCCATTCTCGACGAGCTGCGCTCTGCCGGTGCCACCGACTATATCGTGCTGCCGCTCAAGTTCAGCGGCAACCGGATCAATGCTGTCAGTTTCACGACGCGGCACCCGGACGGGTTCGACGACGATGCCGTCGCCGCCTTGCAGAGCTTCTCCCGCGTGCTGGCGCTGGTTCTCGATCCGCTCGAGACGCGCCGCATCGCGCGCGCCTTGCTCGGCACCTATCTCGGTGCCGACGCAGGACGACGCGTGCTCGACGGGCTGGTGCGGCGTGGCGATGGCGTGACAATTGCCGCCGCCCTCATGTTCACCGATCTGCGCGGCTTCACGGCGATGAGCGAAACGCTGTCGCGCGAACAGGTGCTCGATCTGCTGAACAGCTATTTCGATGCAATGGCGCCAGCGGTGCAGGCGCAGGGCGGCGAAATTCTGAAATTCGTCGGCGACGGTATGCTCGCGATCTTTCCGATGAAGGACGATCTCGATCGCGATCGGGCCTGTCGCTCGGCTCTCGTCGCTGCGAAAGACGGCAGTGCGGCGATCGACGCACTCAATGTCGAGCGTGCGAAGGACGGTCTCTCGCCGCTCGATGTCGGCATTACGCTGCATTCCGGCTCGGTGTCTTACGGCAATATCGGTACCGCAGACCGACTCGATTTCACCGTGATCGGCCCGGCCGTCAATCTGGTGAGCCGCATGCAGTCGCTCTGCGAGCCGCTCGGCCGGCGCATCATCGCGAGCCGGCGCTTCGCTTCGGCCTGCCATTCCGATCTCGTGCCGATCGGCCGCCATCGCTTCAAGGGCATCGCCGACGAACAGCAGGTTTACGGACTGCCGGGCTGAGGGCGACGCAGTTTCAGCTTCCTCATCCTGAGCCTCCTGAGCTTGTCGAAGGGCGAAGGATGAGGGCGAACAGCAAACTTGCGGCCTCATGGTTCGCCCTTCGACAAGCTCAGGGCGAGACTCACCATGAGGAAGTCTTGTGTTTAACGTCACGGGTTTGCGGGCCGGGCGGCTGCCCCCGATCTAGGCGATCTTCTCGATATCCGCTTCGGTCAGACTGCCCGGCACGATGGTGATCGGGATGCGCAGCTTGCCGACGAACTTGCCGGCGAGCGCCGAAACCAGCGGCCCCGGTCCCTTGCCGGTCGTCGCCGCGCCCAGCACCAGAATCGAGATCGACGGCTCCTCGTGCATCAGCTTCAGCACTTCGTCGCGCCGGTTGCCCTGACGGAAATAGAGAACCGGCATCGAACCGGACCAGGTCTGGACCTGGGTTGCCATTTTCTGCATGAGCTGTTCGGCGGCCTGGCGACTTTCCTCTTCCATCAGGCGCTCGACACCGGCAAACGGGCTGACCTCGTCCTCCTCCACCACATGCAGAAGGGCAACGCGGCCACCGGTGTTCCATGCGCGCCGGCAGGCATACCGCAATGCGACGTTCAGCTCGGGCGTATCGTCGATCACCACGAGAAAGACCCGGTCGGGTGCCTTGGGCGGCGCCTGTTCCGCCGATCCCGCAGCGTTGTTCTCCTCGGCCATGACGTCCCTCGTCCTCTCCGTTGCAACGGGTTTATATCAGATACGGCGGAACACGAGATGCGCGATCCAGCCGGCGAGCAGCGCCATCGCGACCGTCGCGAGACCGTAAAAAAAAGCCCGGCGATGTGCGTATTCGAAGATATCGGCGCCGATGCCGATCTTCGAGATGACCAGCGGCGTGGTTTGCGCACTGACCACAGCGCCCTCGCGCACCAGCAGGACTTCCACGACGTAGGACCCGATCGGCACGTTCGAGGGAAACCAGATGTCGGTGCGGAACAGCGTATCGCCCAGAAAATTCACCTCGAGCGGATTCCGCCAGAATAGCAGTTGGTCCATCTTGATGCGTTCCAGCGCTTCGCGAAATGCGTCCGGATCGTCGACATCGTCATCGGGCATGACCGTAAACTGCAGCGTATCGAGCCCGATCGCATGACGCCTGCGCGTCGCCTCGTCGAGGATGTCGTCGAGCGGGCGGGTGCTGGCGACCGCGTAGAAACTCGGTACTGCGACGAACTCGAGGCTGTCGCGATTGACCCAGATCCCGGCGATGCGTTCCTTGCGGCGAACCGCGACATCGTTGACCGGGCCGCGCACCACCACGACCACATCGCCCGGCCCGTCGACCGCGCCGAACAGCAGAACCTCGGTGCCGGTGAAATCCGTGGTGATCGCGATCAGGTGGTTGGAAAGATCGGCGACCAGCGGGGCTGCCCGCGGCACGGCTGCCGGCGCCAGAAGCAGTGCGGCGATTGCCGCTGCCAGAACGATCGGGCATCGCGCGCGGGTCATAGCGGGATCCCCAGCGGCGCGATCGAGTAAATCTCGTCCGGCACCGCGACGAGTTCATAGGCAAGGCCGGCACCGACGATGAAAACGATCAGCGCCAGCAGGATGCGCAGCTGCTCGCCTTTGAGGCGGCTGCCGAGCCGACCGCCGATCTGCGCACCGATGACGCCGCCCAGAACCAGGATAAGGCCGAGCACCGCATCGACGGTCTGGTTTTCGACCGAATGCAGAAGCGTGACGTTGATCGCGACGAAAATGATCTGGAACAGCGACGTGCCGACCACCACCGTCGTCGGCATGCCGAGCAGATAGATCATCGCCGGCACCATCAGGAAGGCGCCGCCGACGCCCATCAGCGCTGCGAGAATCCCGACGAAGAAGCCGACGGCGATCGGCAGCAGCGCGCTGATATAGAGCCGCGATTTGCGAAATCGCATCTTGAAGGGAAGCCCGTGCACCCAGGTATGCTGATGCAGCTTGCGCGCGGTTCCCTTGGGTCGCCGGCGGCGCAGCAGGGCACGGATGCTTTCCTGCAGCATGGTGACGCCGATGAAGGCGAGCAGCACGACATAAGCGAGCGCGATCACCAGATCGATCTGCCCGATCTGCTTCAGAAGACCGAACAGGAACACGCCCGCGGTCGATCCGAGGATGCCGCCCGCAAGCAGCACGAGGCCCATGCGAAAATCGACATTGCCGCGGCTCCAATGCGCGAGCACGCCGGAGACCGAGGAGGCAACGACCTGGTTGGCCTGGGTGGCGACCGCGACCGCCGGCGGGACGCCGATGAAGATCAGCATCGGGGTCAGCAGGAAACCGCCGCCGACGCCGAACATGCCGGAGAGGAAACCGATTGCGCCGCCGAGGCCGAGCAGCAGGAACACGTCCAGCGACATCTCGGCGATCGGCAGATAAACCTGCATGTTGCGGGTCGGTCCTTCCCCCGCGATCGGGCACAGGAAGCGCCGGCGGAGCCGCCGGATTCGCGATATTCAATGTACACGCGCGCCGCGCAGTTCGGAAGGGCCGGCAGGCCGAGACCGGCCCGATCCGGCTGCGAAGTGCCCCGATCGGCTTTTCGGACCGGGCGCGCCGACGGGCCGCTACTTGAGCAGGATGTTCGCGATCTCGCGCATCTGCACACGGGCGCGCAGCAGGAAGAAGCCCTGCGCCGCGAGATGGCTCGGCAGCATCTGGCTCTCCGGGCTGCCGTTCACGACCACCCAGGGCTGCAGATCGGCAGCCGCGAACAGGCTTTCTTCCATCTCGTTCCATACCGTGCCGAGCGAACGCTCGACGATGACGTCGGCAAAGTCGCGCTCGAGGGCGCGCAGCAGCAGGGCATAGCCATAGAGCTTGCCCTTGGCGCGGTAATAGACGTCGTCGGAGTGGAAGTCGAACAGGATGCCCCCGCCATGCAGCACACGCTGGTCGATCTCGGCCGAGGCCGAGCCGAGATCGGCGGCGATGCGTTCGAGCGTCGCCAGCAGATTGTCGGCGCGCCGTTCGAACGAGGCACGCCCGGCAGCAAGGCGCTCGTTATAGGCCCGCAGGCGGCGCACGCCCTCGCGATATTGCTGTTCCGACGACGCGGTCGGCGCCCAGCTGGTCGACAGATCGAAGATCCAGATCGTGCCCGAGTATTTCAGCAGCCCGACTGCCTTTTCGAGATCGGGGTCGGCCTGGCTCGAACCGCGGGCGCGGCCGATCTGGTCCGTCATCTCGACCGCGAAACGTGACATCGCCGCCATGATGCCCTGCTGGTAGTTCGGCATGTTGTCGAGCGCCGCACTCGGCAGGAAGAACGGATCGTTGGCGCGCCAGCCGTTCACATCGATTTCGCGCTCGATCAGGTCGGCGGCCAGAGCGACGGCATGGCTGGCCCCTTCCGGCACGTCGGAAGAATCGAAGGCCGGATCGTCGTCGATCTCGTGCATGACGATCATCCCGACCGGGTAATAGAGCAGCAACAGGATCAGCAGCCCGAGCCCGATGCGCAGCAGCATGCCGCCGCTAAAGCGCCGCCGCAGCCAGCCGCCGAAGCGCCGGCGCGGAGCGGGCTGGTTAAGGAAGTCGTCGCGGCCGGGATCGACGGGCGGCGCGTCGTAGCCAAGGGTGTCCGACATGGGGCCAGTCTAACAAGGGCGCGGGCGCGCGGGCGATGCCGCCGCTGAAATGGGGACCGGCCCCCAGCACCACAAGGATGACGCACCGCAAGGATGGCGCGCCGCAAGGATCGCAGCGCCGGCCGGCTTAGGGATGCAGGAAGCCGACGATCCCCTCGACCTCGCGCACGATCGGATCGGACAGGCCACGGGCGCGTTCGGCGCCGTCGCGCAGCACGCCGTCGATCTCCGCCGGATCGGCCATCAGGCGCTTCATCTCGTTGCCGATCTGGCCGATCGTCGCGACCGCGAGATCGGTCAGAACCTGCTTGAAATGCGAGAAGCTCTGGCCTTCGAACTCGGCCAGCGTGGCGGCAAGGGATTTGTCCGACAGCGCCGCGTAGATGCCGAGCAGGTTGAAGGCCTCGGGCCGTTCCGCCCAGCGCAGCGCCTCGACCTCGCCTTTGGCGTCGAGCGCATCGGGGCCCGGCAGCGGGTTCGGATCGGTCTTCGCCTTGCGGATCTTGAGCGCGACCGTCTCGGCATCGTCGGTCATGTTGATCCGCGAATAGTCAGACGGATCGGACTTGCTCATCTTTTTGGTGCCGTCGCGCAGGCTCATCACGCGCGTCGCGGTGCCGAAGATTTGCGGCTCGGGCAGCGGGAAGAACTCGACGCCGAAATCGTTGTTGAACTTCTGCGCGATGTCGCGCGCCAGCTCGATATGCTGCTTCTGATCCTCGCCGACCGGTACATGCGTCGCCTTGTAGGCGAGGATGTCGGCTGCCATCAGGCAGGGATAGGCATAAAGCCCGACCGAGGCGTTCTCGCGATCCTTGCCAGCCTTCTCCTTGAACTGGGTCATGCGGTTGAGCCAGCCAAGCCGCGCCACGCAGTTCAGGATCCAGGCGAGCCGCGCATGGCCCGAGGCCTGGCTCTGGTTGAACACGATGTGTTTGCGCGCATCGATGCCGGCGGCGAGGAAGGCGGCGGCCACCTCGCGCGTGCTTTTGCGCAGTTCGGCCGGATCCTGCCAGACCGTGATCGCGTGCATGTCGACGATGCAATAAAGGCACTCGAAGCTTTCCTGCAACTTCACCCAGTTGCGGATCGCGCCCAGGTAATTGCCGAGATGCAGGTTTCCGGTCGGCTGGACGCCCGAAAAGATGCGGCTCAGGGGCTCTGCGCCCGACGCGTTCGGCTGGTTCATGGCGGGAAGCGACCTTCGCTGCGGCAATCGGCAAGGGTT
>JBBDWX010000080.1:0-6727 GCA_040902665.1 Dongiaceae bacterium | reverse complement strand
TCGATTTCATGGTGGCGACCGATGCGATCGGCATGGGCCTCAACATGGATCTCGACCATGTCGCCTTTGCGCGGCTGAACAAGTTCGACGGACACAAGCCGCGCCGGCTGACCGCCGCCGAAATCGCGCAGATCGCCGGTCGCGCCGGCCGACACATGAACGACGGCACGTTCGGCACCACCGAAGGCGCGCCGCCGCTCGAGGCCGAGATCGTCGAGGCGGTCGAATCGCACCGCTTCGATCCGCTCGCCGCAGTCTATTGGCGCAACGCCGATCTCGATTTCCGCTCCGGCGAGGCTTTGCTTCGCAGTCTCGAACGACGCACGCCTTTGCCCGGCCTCATTCGCGTGCGCGATGCCGACGATCACCTCGCACTCGGCGCGCTATGGCGCGATACCGAAATCCGCGCTTTGACGCAGGGCCGCGATCAGGTCGCCCTGCTCTGGGAGGTCTGTCAGGTTCCGGATTTCCGAAAGATTCTCTCCGACGCCCACACGCGCCTGTTGGGCCAGATCTATCGCTATCTGCGCGAGCAGCCCGATGCGCGGCTGCCGAACGAATGGGTCGCCGACCAGATCCAGCGACTCGATCGGCGCGAGGGCGATATCGACACGCTGATGCAACGCCTCGCCCATATCCGCACCTGGACCTATGTCGCGAACCGCGCCGACTGGCTGGCCGATTCCATCAGCTGGCAGGAGCGCACGCGCGAGGTCGAGGACGGTCTGTCGGATGCCCTGCACAAAGCGCTGACGCAGCGCTTCGTCGACCAGCGCCATGCGCATCTCGCGCGCCGCATGCAGGGCGGTGGCCGGCTCGAGGGCGGCGTGACCGCGACCGACGAGGTGATGATCGAGGGCCATCTGGTCGGCCATCTCGACGGGTTCCGCTTCGTGCCCGATGCCGATATCCGTGCCGGCGGCGATGCGCGGCCGCTGATGACCGCAGCACGGCACGCCTTGCAGAGCGCAATCCCGCAGCGGATCCGGCGGCTCGAACGCGACGAAGACAAGACGCTCGCGTTGCTGCCCGACGGCACGATCGAATGGCAGGGCCAGGCGATCGCGCGATTGACTGCCGGCGATCATCCGCTCAGGCCGCGCATCGAGGTGCGCGACGGCGAGTTCATCGACGGGCCGGCGCGCGAACGAATCCGCCGCCGCCTCGCGCAATGGTTCGATGCCTATCGCGACGAACGGCTCGGCGTGCTGGCGCGGCTCGAAGCCGCGGCTCTGACCGGGGCTGCGCGCGGCGTCGCCTATCAGCTCGCCGAAGCGCTCGGCACGCTCTCGCGCAACGCCGTGCGCGACCAGGTGCAGGCGATCGGCAAAGCCGAGCGGCGGACGCTCGCCGAACTCGGCGTCACGATCGGCCGGATGAGCCTCTGGGTGCGCGCGGTTCAGAACGAGAGAGCCGCCTTGCTCGCGCAGATGCTGCTCGCCCTCCATCGCGGTCGCGCCACACCGCCGGTGCCGCGGCGGCGGCCGCTGAGTTTCGTTCCGCCGGCGGACGACGATGCGGCGGCGCTGCAGGCGGCCGGCTATCGGCTGATCGGCGGCATCGCAATCCGTGTCGATGCGCTGGAGCGGCTCGCCGGTGCCGCCGCCAAGCTCGGCGAACAAAGCGCGTTCGCGATCACCGCGGCGCTCGCGGCCAGTGTCGGCATCGAACCCGAAAAACTCGCCCCCGTACTGCAATCGCTTGGCTATCGCCGCAGCGGCGGCGGCCCGAACGGCAAGACGGTGACCTTCGAGCGGCGCTTCCGGCGCAAGATCAGGTCCGCCGATGCGCCGGTGCCCGCAACCGCGCCCACGGTAGCCGCGCCGCCGACAAACACATCAACGACAACCGCGCCTGCCACGACAAACAAGATCGACGCTGCAGTCGTTGCGCCGGACGACCAGGCAACGCTCGCGGCGGTGCCACCGCGACCGCTTTCGAGGAACGCCGCGCGCCGGCGGCGGCGCCGCGAGAAACGCCGCGCCGGGCAGGCCGCGGTCAACGACAACAAGGCGGACAGCACGACCGATGCCGTGGCGCGACCCGCGTCGAAACCGTCGGGAACGGAAGCCCGCGGCCAGAAAGCGGCGCCATCGAAAGCAACACCGAAACCAGCCGGATCGCCGCGGCGCAAGGCGCCGGATCCCGATTCGCCGTTCGCCGTGCTGGCCACGATCAAATGGAGCGTCCGTTCGTGAGCGCGCTTGTGGCGCCGGAGAAGCCGGCAGCTCCCGATACGGCAACGCTGCGGCTCGACAAGTGGCTGTGGCATGCGCGCGTGTTCAAGACGCGCAGCCTCGCCACGCGCTTCTGCAGCGAGGGCCGCATCCGCATCGGCGGGCGCGTGATCGACAAGGCGCATTACGCCGTGAAGCCGGGCGACGTGCTTACCTTCGCGCATGGCCGCGACGTGAAAGTTCTGCGGGTTGTCGCCCTCGGCGCCAGGCGCGGCCCGGCACCGGAGGCGCGCCTTCTCTATGAGGATCTCAGCACGCCGCGCCCCGATCCGTCGGTCGTCAATCCGATCGAGGCGTCACCCGCGCAGCGCACGCGCGGCAGCGGCCGGCCGACCAAGGCCGAGCGCCGCGCGACGGATCGTCTCACCGGCGGTGGCCCAACCCGCGATGGCCCGACCCGTGATGGCCCGACCCGTGATGGCCCGACCGGCGAAGGCCCGACCGGCGAAGGCCCGACCCGCGCGCCGGGCGATCGCGACTAGAGGCCGCTTTCCCGCGTCGGCGACAGGGTTGCAAGCGCGTCGAAACGCGTGATACGGATCGGCCGTTTCGCGGCGCAACATGGAGACCTCCCGGGACGTTGCCGGGGGCACCGCCGCCATCGGGAGAACCAGTCGACATGACCTACGTCGTCACCCAGGCCTGCATCCGCTGCAAGTACATGGACTGCATCGAGGTCTGCCCGGTCGATTGTTTCTATGTCGGCGAGAACATGCTGGTGATCCACCCCGACGAATGCATCGATTGCGGGGTCTGCGAGCCGGAATGCCCGATCGACGCCATCATCCCGGATACCGATTCGGACGCCGAGAAATGGGTCGAGATGAACCGGCAATATGCGGAACAATGGCCGAACATCACCCGCAAGGGAGAGCCACCGGCCGATGCCGACCAGTGGAAGGACGTGCCGGACAAGCTCGAGACCCAATTCAGCGCAAATCCGGGAAAACCTTAACCATTTGATTCTGTTATAGAATCCGTTGCACGCTGGGCTCGGCAACCGCCTTGGGCCAAGACCGCCGATTGAAAATCGGCGGATTTTCTGTTACATTTTATCCATAGGTCGGGGTGGACACTCCGGCCTCAATCCGGGGATACCGACGGATCGGGAGCGTTGGCCGTTTTGCTGCGGCTGCGAAAGGCTCCCTGATCGCCGTCGACGGCGCGAACAGGATTTCGGGACGGCGATCTGCCGCTGACAGGCACGAGAGGCGATCCATGGCGAGCAGCAAAACCGCATCCGGGCAGGGCGCGGACAAAAAGGCGAAAAAAAAGACCAGCACGGCCGGCAGGCCGGCGGCCAAATCGGGCTCGACCGCAAAGCGGGCGAACGGCGCTGCACGGCCTGCGGCCAGGAAGGCCGAGGCCAGGCGGCGCGACAAGGCGGCTTCGAAAACGAAACCGGTTACGACAAAAAAGAAAGCAACAAACGTGACGAAGACCGCGACGAAAAAGACAGCGAAGCCGGCCAAGGCCGGCGGCAAGATCCCGGCCAAGTCGGTTGCGGCCAAGTCGGTTGCAAAGCCGAAACCGTCTGCAAAGGCGAAGCCTGCGGCCAAGGCATCGGCAGCGAAACCAACCGGCAAGCCGGCGGGCAAGACTGCGGCGGTCAAATCGACCCCCGCAAAATCGACTCCTGTAAAAGCGGCCCCCGCGAAGCCGGTTGCTGCGAAGCCGGTTGCTGCGAAGCCGGTTGCTGCGAAGCCGGGCGCAAGCAAGGCGCCGGCGAAACCCGCTGCCGCGAAGCCCGAGGCGAAACCTTTCCAGAAGCCGGTTCTCGTGGCCAAGGGAAAACCCTCGCCGTTCGGCATGAAACCGAAGGTCGAGTTGCGCGCGGTCGAGATGCCGAAGCCCGTCATCGATCCGATGGCGCCCAAGGCAAAGGCGGAACCGCCGTTCCGCAAGGGCGATTTCGTCGTCTATCCGACGCATGGCGTGGGCAAGGTGATGGGCGTCGAAATGCACGACATCGCCGGCCACAAGCTTCAGCTCATCACCATCCGCTTCGAAAAGGATCGGATGACGCTGCGCGTGCCGGTGGCGAAGGCACAGAATTCCGGCCTGCGGCGCCTTTCGAGCCGCAAGGTGATGGATACCGCACTTGCCACGCTCAAGGGCCGCTCGCGCATCAAGCGCACGATGTGGAGCCGTCGCGCGCAGGAGTACGAGGCCAAGATCAATTCCGGCGATCCGGTCCAGGTCGCCGAGGTGGTACGCGATCTGCATCGCAACGCCGATCAGCCCGACCAGTCCTATTCCGAGCGGCAGATCTATCAGGCCGCGCTCGACCGGCTGGTGCGCGAGTTCGCGGCCATCGAGGATATCGACGAGGAACAGGCGACCAAGCGCCTCAACCAGGTGCTTAAAGCCGCCTGAGCGCAGACGAGCGCCGCTGCGGCGGTGGAGAATAACGACGCCCGGCTGCCAACGCGGCCGGGCGTTTTCTTTTCATTGTCGCATTTGCACCGGTTGGAGTTGGCAGCACGCGGCGGGCCGCTTATTCTTGCGGCCAAAGGGCCAGGAATCAGACGTGACCTCTGCCGATCGGGATAAATTCGCGCTGCTCCGCCAGCCGTCGCGCGTCTGGGCCATTGCGGCGGTGCACGGCATGGCCGATCAGCTCGACCGGCTGCATGTCGAGCTCGATCGCCGGCTCGCCGAAGGCGACCGCATCGTCTATCTCGGCAATTATCTCGGCCATGGCGATCGCGTCGCGGCGACGATCGATGCGCTGCTGTCCTATCGCCGGTATTTTCTCGCTCGACCGCGTGTGTTTGCTTACGACATCGCCTATCTGCGCGGCAGCCAGGAGGAGATGTGGCAGAAGCTGCTGCAGCTCCAGTTTGCGCCGAACCCCCGCGAAGTTCTGCAATGGATGCTCGAACACGGTGTCGGCCCGACCCTCGCCGCCTATGGCGGCAGCGCGCAGGAAGGCATGCTCTCGGCGCGCGACGGCGCGGTTTCGATCACGCGCTGGACCAACGGGCTGCGCGCCGCAATGCAGGCGCGGCCGGGCCACTACGTGCTGATGAGCGCGCTGCGCCGGGCTGCCTATACCGACGACAACGCGCTGCTCTTCGTCCATGCCGGGATCGACCCCGATCGGCCGCTCTCGGCGCAGAGCGACGAGCTCTGGTGGGGCGGCGACGGTTTTGCACGGATGCGCGGGCCGTTCGGCGAGTTTCGCTGCGTAATACGCGGCTACGACCGGACCCATGCCGGCATCGAGACGACCGGCTGGTCGGCCAGCATCGATGCGGGTGCCGGTTTCGGCGGACCGCTGGCCGCGGTCTGTTTCGACCGAAATGGCGCGATCGCCGACCGGATCGAGACCTAACGCGGCCGCAAAGCTAACGCGGCCGCCGCGCGATGAACGGCGCGCCGCCGATCTCGGACGGCGCCGGTTCCGCAACGAACCCGACATCCGCAAGAAGACCGAGCCAGGTCGCGCGCGGAAACAGGCCGAACACATGCCGGTCTTTCAGGGCGCGGACCGATCCGTCGCGCTCGCGCAGCAGATAGGCGAAGTCGGTCACGGCTTCGGTGTCGGCAGGATCGGGGTCCCGGCTCCATTCGAGATAACGCAGCGCGCGGCCTTCGTCGGGTCCACCGGCCTTCCCATCATGGCCACCATGATCGGTGCGGGGCAAAAAGGTCTCGGTGACATCGTCGGGCACGACGAAGGCGACGCCGCCCGGCCGGCAATGGACGAACATGGTTTCCAGCGCCCGGCGCAGATCCGCAACGCTGCGCATGTAGCAGACCGCATCGTGCAGGAAGACGGCATCGAAGGTCCGGTCGAGACGCAGGCTGCGCATGTCGCCAGCGACATGCTCGCAGTCGGGATTGATGCGGCGGCTCACAGCCAGCATCGCCGGCGAAACATCCGTCAAGGTCGGCTGCGTCCAATGCTTCATGTAGGACGCGTTGTTGCCGCCGCCGCAACCGAGCTCGAGCAGCGTACCCGGCCGGCCACCCAGCGCCGCCTCGATGCGACCGAAATACTCGGTCGCTTCCTCTTCATAGTCTTCGGGCGCGGTCAGCAAATGGAACCAGCCGGCGAGTTCGGTATAGAGCAGCGGCAACGCCGCCGCGGCTTCGTCCTTTGCTGCGCTGCTCACGATGCATCCGCGCGTACGCCGAAGACATTCAGCGGTTCATGCCGGCCGCGCAGCACGACATTGCCGAGCGGCAGAACCGGCACTGCCAAGTTCAGCGCAGCGACCACGGTTTCGCTGACCAGGATCGAGACCGGCGCATCCGGTTGCAGCTCCTTGCCCAGCGCCTCGAGGCGTTGCGCCGTGTTGACCGTGTCGCCGACCAGTGTGTAGTTCACCCGACCCGGCGCGCCGATATTGCCCGCGACGGCGGGCCCGGTATGAATGCCGATGCGCAGGCGGACGGGCCGCAATTCCTTGTGCAGCCGACGTTCATTGTCGGCAGCGATCAGGCCCGCCATGCATCGTGCCGCGCGCATGGCGCGGTCGGCG
>JBBDWX010000079.1:0-1072 GCA_040902665.1 Dongiaceae bacterium | reverse complement strand
GACTACCGGCTGCGCCTCTCCGACGTCGCTGCGATCGACGACGTCGAGGTGGGCGAAGAGAGCGCGCCGGCCGACCTTGCCGACCTGGCGTCGGTCCGCGCCGCGGTCGGGGGCGTCGACGGCATCGTCCACCTCGGCGGCTACTCGCTGGAGTCGGATTGGGAAACGATTCTCAGGGCCAACATCAACGGCGCCTACAATCTCTTCGAGGCGGCGCGGCTGGAAGGCGTCAGGCGGATCGTGTTCGCGTCATCGAACCACGTCATGGGGTTCTATCGGCGCGCCGAAACCATCCCCGCCGACGTTACCGTGAGGCCGGACAGCCGCTACGGCCTTTCCAAGGCGTTCGGCGAGGCGCTCGCCAGCCTCTACGCCCACAAGTACGGGGCCGAGGTCCTCTCAATCCGCATCGGCCACATTCTGCCAAAGCCCAGGAACCGCCGCGACCTGTCGATCTGGCTCTCGCCGCGCGATCTCTGCCAGCTCATCCGGATCGGCCTCGAAACGCCGGGCATCCGGCACGAGATCGTCTACGGGATGTCGGATAACGAACGTGCCTGGTGGGACAACGACAACGCGGCGCGGCTCGGCTACCGGCCGCAGGATCGCTCGGAGGATTTCGCGGCCGAGATCCTCGCCGCGGACACCGGGATCACGGGCAACGCACGCGTCGACCTCAACCAGGGCGGCTATTTCTGCGTCGGCGAAGCGATGGTCATGCCGAATCGAGGAAGAGGCGACCCGATCGATTGACCGGCTGCTTACCGCGCGGACAGGTCGGTCGCAGCCGCCGCGTGGCCGAAAATCAAGGCGAAGCCCGCGTTTTTCCGCGACGGTGTTTCCCCCGCCACGCAGGCGCCGGCTCGAGGCACTTGCAAACGTGAGTCGTGGTTATAGAATTGTCGGTGCGGTGATTCGCGGAGGCCGCTTAGGCGTTTCGCGGGTATCGCTGAAAGAGAATGCCAGTTCCGGCTTCGGGTTGAAATTGATAATAGTGTCGCCATTGTCTATTCTCTGATGACCTAGATTTTTTCGAAGCGTTTTTTGGTTTATGTTTTTAGCTCGGCTTTTT
>JBBDWX010000078.1:0-6847 GCA_040902665.1 Dongiaceae bacterium | reverse complement strand
ATCGATCCTGCGCGCCGCCAGTTCGGCACGAATTGCGTCCGCGACGTCTTCGGCGCCCATCGAGAGCGCCGCCGCATCGCACGGCACGAAAATGCGCGCGGTCATCGCGCGCTCCGACCGACGAGCGCGACGGTCCTGTCGGCATCGAGCCGGCCGTAGAGTTTGCCATCGACGAGCGCCGCCGGCGACAGCGCGCAATTGCCGAGGCAGTAAACCGCCTCAAGCGTCACGCGACCGTCGGGCGTGGTTTCACCGCAGCCGATGCCGAATGCTTTTTCAAGTTGATCGACCAGGCGATCGCTGCCCATCGACTGGCAGGCTTCGGCGCGACAGACCTTGACGACATGCCGGCCGGCCGGCTCGCGCCGGAAATCGTGATAGAAGCTGACCACGCCATGCACATCGGCGCGCGACAGATTGAGGACATCGGCGACAACCGGGATGGCACGCTCGTCCACATACCCGAAGCGCTCGCACAAGGCGTGCAGGATCGGCAGCAGGGCCCCGTCCAGGCCCTTCAATCCTTCGGCCGTCTCGCGGACAGCCGTTTCGTCCCAGCCACCTTGCATCGTGCTGTGCCTGTTTTCCTGCATTTGCCCGGTCCGCCATGGCCGGCCAAGGCGACCAACGTAATTCCCGGCCGTTCTGTAGGGAGAATGGGCTCCTTGCTGGTCGCACTCAAACGAGATTTATCAATATCCTGATCGAGAAAACCGATCAACGGCCCGGCAGAAGGGACTCGAACTCGGCATTCATTCGGGTCAGCCGGGCGACGGTCTCGAGAGCTCGCACGACCGGCGCCAGAGGCGCCCGATCCGGCACCACCAGGCCGACTTCATGGGTCTGGACCGGCTGCACCAGCGGCAGCGCCAGCATGCCGGGCGGCGTCCCGAATACCCACAAAAAATTATGTGGAAATACGCTCGACCAGGCGCCGATCCGGATATGGGAGCAGAGGGTCATGACCGAGTTGGTCTCGACCAGCACCCGCGGCCGCTTGTCGACCGAACGGAAGATGCCGTCGATGATGCGCCGGTTCTGCATGTCGGGGGTCAGCAGGCAGAGCGGCGTTTCCGCCACTTCGGCCCAGGTGACTTCTTCGCGCCCGGCGAACGGGCCCTTGGCCGGCGTGAGCAGGATGTAGCGTTCCTGATAGAGCGGGATCGAGCGAACGCTGTGCAGCGGCTCGTTGTCGAGATAGGTGACGCCGGCATCGAAGGCGAAATCGTCGAGCGCGTGCTGCACCTCGTTCGACGTGCGCGAGAGCACCTGTAGCGTGACGTTCGGGTGGCGCTGGTTGAACGGTGTGGTCAGGAGCGAAATCGTCGGCAAGGCCGCCGGCACCACGCCCAGGCGCAACTGACCGACCAGCCCGTCGCGCAGCAGCCCGATCTCCTGATCGAGATTGCGCCGCTCGGCCAGGATCCGGTGCGCCCAATCGAGCAGCGCGCGACCTTCCGGCGTCAAGCCCTTGAAGCGCTTGTCGCGCTCGATCACCGATGCGCCGAGCTCGTCCTCAAGCTGGCGGATCGCAGCCGACAAAGTGGACTGCGTGATATGGCAGATCTCGGCCGCGCGGCGGAAATGACGTTCCTCCGCCAGCGTCACGAAATATTGCAGATGCCGGAGCTGCATCGCCTACCCTTAGCATGAAGCACCCGACGGCCGCCAAAGGATCAGCGGTCGCCAAACGATCGGCGATCGCTCGTCAGGGCATCCTGCACGAGGCGTTGCACGATACCTGTTTGCCGCAGCGCCTCTTTCAGCCGCCGTCGCACGACACCGCCGAGGCGGCGGATATCGACCCGGACCGTGGGCGCGAGACCCGCCTCGATATCGAGGATCTGCTGATCGAGGATGAGCCGCAGGAACAAAGCCTGCGCATGATCCAGCGCCGCGAAATCGTCTTCGGCGATGATGCCCGCCGTCGTGGCGGCGCGCAGACGTTCGAGCGTCGATGTCTGCACCTCGCCGAGCTTGAGCGCCAGCACGCGCGCACCCGCTACGATGGGAAACAGGCCATGGAGTTTGAGATCGAGCCGACCCTGCTCGGTCTTCAGCCCGCCGAAGAAGCCGAGCGGCGTCCCGCCGGCGCCGAGTTCCCTGGCAAGCATGACCAGAAACGGCCGCGCACGCCCGGCTTCGGCCGCGTGATCGCGCAGCTTGGCCGCCAGGGCACGATCGCCGTGAACCGGTTCGAAATCGTAGAAGATATCGACCGACAGAAGATTCTCTTCGGTTGCGCGGGTGATCCAGCCATCGATCCGCGTGTGCCAGTCGGCAAGGCTGCCGCGCCAGGCCGGGTTGCTCGCCATCACCTTGCCCTTGCAATAGGGGATGCCCGCCTGGTCGAGAATATCGGATGCGCGCGTACCGAGTTCGGCAAACCAGGGATCGTCCCCGGCACCACCGTCGTGAACAAGCGCGTTGTCCTGATCGGGAATGAGCTGGCTCTCGCCGCGACCGCCCGAACCGAGTACGAGGTAGCACCAGTTGGCCGGCGCGGGGCGGCCGACATCGGCGAGCGCCGATGCAGCAAGGGAGGCAGCGCGCGCACTCATATCGCGCAGTACGGCGCTGATCAGCGCGGCAACGGCACGCACGTCGAGCCCTTCGGCCAGCAATTCGCGAGCGAGCGCCGGCAAGGCCGCCTGGACCGCCGCCAGATCGCGCCCGTCTTCGGCAACGGCAATCGCATCGCCCAATGCGAGCGACAGCCCCGCACGCTGTTTCAACAAGCCGCGCGCCGAGACGACGCCGACCGCGGTGCCGTCGTTCGGATCGACCACGACGATATGGCGAATGCCGAGCCGGTCCATTCGCGCGAGCGCGCGATAGACGAACACATCCGACGAGAGCGTTTCGACCGGCCGGCTGGCGTGATCGGATAGCGGTGCCTCGAGCGCCGCCGATCCGTTCGCTGCTATCGCTTCCAGCAAGTCGTGTTCGGTGAAGATCCCTGCCGGCTTTCCAGCCGCATCGAGCAGCAGCAGCGAACTCACCTTGGCCTGCAGCATGCGCGCCGCTGCGTCGGCAAGGCGCATACCAGCCGCCGCCGAGACGACGGGATGGCCCATCACTTCGGCCAGCCGATGCCGGTAGGGAAAGGCATCGATTCGCTCCCTGGGATCGAGGCTCATCGCCTCACCAGCCGGATCCCAGCCGCCGCCGCAAGGCACGGTCCTGTTCGCGGCATACGGCCAGGAGACCGCCAAGATGCCTCACGCGCTTCGTCGCGAAAGCCGGCAGCAACCGCACGAAGATTTCGGCGGCCGCACGGGCATCGCCCAGCGCGGTATGGCGGTCACGCACGACGACGCCGAGTCGCTCGGCGATTGCCTCGAGACGCAGGTCGCTGCAATGGGGAATGAAGGCGGCACCCAGCAGCATCGTGTCGAGCAGAGGCGGCGCCACCCAGTATATCCGTGCCAGCTTCGCCTCGCGCCGGATCATTGCCGCATCGAAGCCGATCTCATGCCCGATCATCGCCGCACCCTCGAGCGAGGCTGCAAGTTCCGGGAGGATTGCCGGGAATTCCGGCGCCGCCGCTACATGCGCATCGAGAATGCCATGCACGCCGCTCGATCGGGCGGGGATCGGGCAACCGGGGTTCACCAGCCGATCGAGGCCCATTGCCTCGTCGAGCCGGCCGGCGCGAACCGGAACGGTCGCGATCGAAACGATGCGGTCGCGCCCGGTATCGAGGCCTGTCGTTTCGCAGTCGAGGGCAACGAATTGCACATCGGCAATTGGCGTCTCGAGCGATGGATCGGGCGAGGTCCCGGAGAAACGCAACCGGTCGATTAGGCGGCTAATCATCGCCGCGCGCGCCGTGCGGCCCGGCCAGCAGGGACGCGACCAGCCCTGCCCGGTCGGGCGTCCGCGCCATCAGGGTTTCCCACACCCGCAATGTACTAAAACGCACGTTGTTCACGATGACCTGCCGATCGTGGGCGCGCAGATCCGGATGTACCGGCAACAGATCGAAGACAATGTTGCCCGATGTCTTTGCGATTCTGTCTGGCGTCTGAGGTACTGCGAGTTGCGCTAGCGCAAGACGCCGCCGCAACGCGGCAACGACTGCCCTGTTATCGGCGTGCCAGGCGGCATCGCGCGGGTATCCGCTCAATAATTCATCGATTAATGAACAGAGCGCATCCGCTAACGCTGTCTGGTTTGGAGCTGCCGTCTCGCGCAAATACCCTTCCGCTATTACGGTCATATCGCATAACACCGCGCGCATCGCCAACCAGCGACGTTCTTCGAGCACTTCGAGGAAGGCGCGTTCGGCAAAGAGCTTCTGCCAGCGCACACCGGCCTTGATACGGCAATACTCGATGACCGCCTTCTGCGCGACAAAGGACGATTGAGCCTTCAGAAAATCGAGCAATTCCAAACGGTTCTGGATCGGCTGGGGTCGCCCGCCGAACAATCGAAGGAAGCTCTGCATCGTCCTTGCGATCATGTCGGCCGGCGCCCTCCGCATGCGCGCGTCAAACTCGTATCCGGTAAAGAAAATTGTCTGAATCGTCCGACAATGGTATCACAGAAATCGGCCCGCGCGGTGGCTCCACCGCCATTGCAGTCTTGGGGCCGGGTCATGGCTAGTTCGATTAACTGGGGGCTCTGCGATCGTCGTCGACAAATATCGGGCGGTGCGACGACCGTGTCGTGGAATCTGGCCAAGGGAGATCCATCACGATGGTACAAGACGCTCTGACACCCGAAAAAGCGATTGAACACTGGACGAAAACCCGTGGGCTGATGTGGACGACGCTGGCAGTCTGGCTCGTCTTCAGCTTCGTGGTGCACCTCTTTGCACCGAGTCTCAACGAAATCACCTTCATCGGATTCCCGCTCGGTTTCTACATGGCCGCGCAGGGTTCGTTGATCGTGTTCGTCCTTCTGATTTTCTGGTTCGCTTCCAGGCAAAATCGGATCGACGAGGAATTCGGCGTTCAGGAAGACTGAACCGGCATTAAGGGGGCACTACAATGGCGCAAGCGAACAAGGGAGATTTCCTCTCCAACCTTGGCCGCATCTACGGTATCTATACCGGCGGTTTCGTGGCCTTCGTCATCGCGCTCGGCATTCTCGAGTACCTTGGCGTTCCGGACAAAATTCTCGGATACCTGTTCGTCTTCATGACGATCGGCATCTACGCCCTGATCGGCATCATTTCCAGAACCGCGCAGCTATCCGAATATTATGTTGCGGGACGTCGCGTTCCGGCGTTCTACAACGGCATGGCGACCGGCGCCGACTGGATGAGCGCCGCGTCGTTCATCGGTATGGCGGGCACACTCTATGCGCTCGGTTATGACGGGCTGGCTTTCGTGCTCGGCTGGACCGGCGGATATGTGCTCGTCGCGGTCCTGCTCGCGCCCTATTTGCGCAAGTTCGGCCAGTACACGGTGCCCGACTTCCTGGGTGCCCGGTACGGCGGCAATCTGGCGCGTTTCATCGGCATTCTCGTGCTGCTGGCCGCGTCCTTCACCTATGTCGTCGCCCAGGTCTACGGCGTCGGCATCATCACCTCGCGCTTCCTTGGCCTTCCCTTCGAGGTGGCGGTCTTCGTCGGCCTCGTCGGCATTCTCGTCTGTTCGATGCTCGGCGGAATGCGGGCCGTTACCTGGACCCAGGTTGCGCAGTACATCATTCTGATCATCGCCTACCTGATACCGGTCGTTTTGCTTTCAGCCAAGCAGACCGGCATTCCGATCCCGCAGCTGATGTACGGCGAAGCGCTGCAGCAGATCACCGCACTCGAAGAAACCCTCGGCGTGGCCAAGCACCATGTTTCGGCGTTCGTCGATGCGGAGGGCAATTACTCGCTATCGGCGGCGATCAACTTCTTCGCACTGATCTTCTGTCTGATGGTCGGCACGGCGTCGCTGCCGCATATTCTGATGCGGTACTTCACGACGCCGTCGGTACGCGACGCTCGCAAATCCGTGGCATGGAGCCTGTTCTTTATCTTCCTGCTCTATTTCACGGCGCCGTCCTATGCAGCCTTTGCCAAACTCGAGGTCTATCAGAACGTCATCGGGCAACCGATCGCGGCTCTGCCGGCCTGGGTGGCAAGCTGGGGGGCCGTTGGATTGGTCGGGGCCTGCGATGCAGCGAACGCGGCGGAAATCTTCGCCATGTGCGTGGGTGTCGTCGGCAATGCCGATGGCATCCTTCAGATCTCGGAGTTCAAGATCAACAACGACGCCATCGTTCTGGCGACGCCGGAAATCGCCGGCCTGCCCTATGTGATTGCAGGTCTGGTGGCAGCCGGCGGTCTGGCGGCCGCACTATCGACGGCAGACGGGTTGCTGCTGGCGATCGCGAACGCCCTCAGCCACGACATCTACTACCGCATGATCGACAGCAAGGCAGATACGAAGCGTCGCCTCGTCGTGGCCCGCATCCTTCTGATCATTGTGGCGGTAGCGGCTGCCTATACCGCCGGCACCAAGCCGGCCGGGATTCTCTCGATGGTGGCCTGGGCCTTCTCCCTTGCCGCGTCGGGCCTGTTCCCGGCTCTGGTGATGGGGATCTGGTGGAAGCGCACGACCACGGCCGGCGCCTGTGCCGGCATGGCCGCGGGCTTCGGCATCTGCCTGTTCTACCTGATCGGCACCCAGTATTTCGAAATGCCGCTCTGGTGGGGCATCAGGAATATCTCCTGCGGTCTGTTCGGTATCCCGGTCGCGTTCCTGGTCACCTATCTGGTCAGTCTGGTGACGCCGGCGCCAAGCCGCGAGATGCAGGACTTCATCGACTCGGTTCGTGTGCCGCGCGGTGTTGTTCGGCACGCCTCCGGTCAGGCGGGTATCGAATAGGCGCTCGCAACCCGATC
>JBBDWX010000077.1:0-6944 GCA_040902665.1 Dongiaceae bacterium | reverse complement strand
TTTCGGAATCGATCCAGTTGAGATTGACCCGCGTGTTGTTGGCGATCCCGCCATGCGTCAGCGCTTCGGAAAGCGACTTGTACGAATCGAGCAGCGAGACATATTTGCCGACGACGGCGATGGTCACTTCGCCTTCCGGCTGCACCAGCCGCTCGACGATATGATGCCAGCCGCTCAGATCCGGCTCGCGCGTCTCGAGAGCGAAATGCCGGCAGACCTGCGAATCGAACCCTTCCGCGTGATAGGCGATCGGCACGCGATAGATCGTGTCGACGTCGAGCGCGGGAATCACCGATTCCGGCCGGAGATTGCAGAACAACGCGATCTTGCGTCGCGCGTCGGCCGGAATCGGGCGGTCGCATCGGCATAACAGGATATCGGGCTGGATGCCGACGGCCTGCAGTTCCTTGACCGAATGCTGGGTCGGCTTGGTCTTGAGCTCACCGGCCGTCGGGATATAGGGCAGCAGCGTCAGGTGAATAAACAGCGAGCGCTCCTTGCCGAGCTCGTTGCCGAGCTGCCGGATCGCTTCGAGGAACGGCAGGCTTTCGATGTCGCCGACCGTGCCGCCAATTTCGCACAGCACGAAATCCTCGTCGCCGATATCCGCGCGGATGAACTCTTTTATCGCGTCGGTGACATGCGGAATGACCTGCACGGTGCCGCCGAGATAATCGCCGCGTCGCTCGCGCGCGATCACGTTCGAATAGATGCGCCCGGTGGTCACGTTGTCGCTGCGTTTGGAGGAGACGCCGGTGAAGCGCTCGTAATGACCGAGATCGAGATCGGTTTCGGCGCCGTCGTCGGTGACGTAGACCTCGCCATGCTGGGTCGGGCTCATCGTGCCCGGATCCACGTTGAGATACGGATCGAGCTTGCGCAGGCGCACCTTGAAGCCGCGCGCCTGCAGCAGCGCACCGAGCGCCGCCGACGAGAGACCCTTACCCAAAGAGGAAACCACGCCGCCGGTGATGAAGATGAACCGCGTCATGGACTTGCCTTATGACGCGGAAGGACCGCCCGCGGCAAGAGCCGCGTGGCGTTCGATGGATTGTTCAATGATTCCGGGGTCGCCTGTGCAGGCTATTCGCTGACCGGCACGCTCGGGGCGTCGGTTTCGGGCTCGGCCGGGGCCGAATCGGTCGCCGGCTCTTCGGTCGTGGTGCCGGTCGGCATCTGAAGCTGGTCGAACAGCGACGGCTGCCGGGATGAGCCACTCGCGAGAATGCCGAGTACGATCGATGTCGTGAAGAACGCCACGACAAGACCCGCGGTCAGCCGCGTCAGCAGATTGGCCTGCCCGCGCCCGGTCATGAAACCCGCCATGCCGCCGGCGCCACCACCACCGCCGCCACCGAGGCCGCTCAGCCCCGCGCCGCCCTCGGTCCGCTGGACCAGGATGACGGCGATCAGCGCGAGCGCGATCAGCAGATGGACGACGAGCAGAATCTCTTGCATGGACGCCTTCGAGGGTCGCTCTGACGGTTGCGATGGCGCGATCCGGCCCCGATGGGTCTTAACCCGGCGCGGATCGCAGCGGCCGGCCTTTTAGCGCGTTCGGCTCCCCGACGCTAGGGGCACCGACGGTATCGCTCAGCGCGGCCCTAGCCGGCTGCGGCGATGGCTGTAAACGACCCGGCATCGAGGCTGGCGCCGCCGACCAGGGCCCCGTCCACATGATCGATAGCCAAAAGCTCGGCCGCATTCTCGGCTTTGACCGAGCCGCCATAGAGCAACCTGGTATTCGCACCCTCGGTCATTCGGTTTGTCGCCCGCCGGCGGATGAAATCGTGGATTTCGGCGATATCGCCGGGCTTCGGTACCCGGCCGGTCCCGATCGCCCAGACCGGCTCATAGGCAATCACCGTGTTGGCGGCTGACGCCCCTTCGGGCAGCGAGCCCTCGAGTTGGCTGCCGACCACGGTGAGCGCCTCGCCGCGATCGCGCTCGGCCTCGGTCTCGCCGACACAGACAATGGCGATCAGGCCGGCCGTATGGGCTGCCCTGGCCTTGGCCGCGACCAGCCCATTGTCTTCCCGGTGGTTCTGCCGCCGCTCGGAATGCCCGACAATCACATAGCGGCACCCGAGATCGGCCAGCATCGGCGCCGCAATGTCGCCGGTATGGGCGCCCTTTGAAGCGGGATGACAGTCCTGCGCACCCAGGGCGACCGGGCTACCCGCAATGGCATCGCCGACTGCCGTCAGGAGCGTTGCCGGCGGACAGATCACCAGTTCCGCCACGACGCCGGAGCGTCCTGCGACAGGGTGGCGCGCCCACTCCGCCACGGCTGTGGCCAAAGCGACGCCATCGCCCCGCAGTCCGTTCATCTTCCAGTTGCCGGCGATCAGTTTGCCTCCAACCGCCTTGCCCTTGCCCATCGCGATCTTGCTCCCAATTCTGCCGCTGGCGCGTCCTAGCATGGGGACCGCAGCACGCCAATCGCCGGTTGCCGCTGCGGAATCCCGCTCCTATCATGCCGCGCGCCATCCGGCCCGGACCCGGAACAGCGACATTTTCCAGCATCCACCGCAGCACCAAGAGACAGATCGCCATGCTGATTGCCATGAAATCGAAGGTCGCCAAATGGGTTCTGAGCGGAATCATGATTCTGGTCGGCGGCGGCCTGATCGTCAGCCTCGGGTTCGGCGACCTGTTCACCAACCGCGTCGTGATCGCGCCGGTCATTGAAGTCGGCGATGCAAAAATCTATCGCGAGCAGGTCGATCGTGAATTCTCGAATCTCACCGATCAGGTCAGCGACGCCTTCGGCACGCCAATCGACCCCGATCGCGCGCGGTCGATGGGGCTGATGGATTCGGCCGTGCAGACGCTGGTCAACCGCACTTTGTACGACAATTATGTGGAAGATCTCGGCCTCACGGCATCCGAACGGCAGGCGATGGCGCGGCTTGCCACCGAACCCGGCCTGGTCGATGCCGCGGGCAATATCGACATGGCGCGGCTCGACGACATGATGCGCCGCTCCAATCTGAGCGAAGCCGGTCTGATCGAAACGCTGCGGCGCGAAATCATGCGCGACCAGCTTTTGATTGCCGCCACCGCCGGCGCGCATCCAAGCGATGCGCTGGTCGAACTGATTTATGCCTATCGGGCGGAGAAGCGTTCCGCCGATACGCTGTTGATCGAAGGCGCTGCATTTCCGGAACCGACGCCACCCGACGAAGCTGCCCTTGTCGCCTTTCACGAAACGAATGCCGAGCGCTTCATGGCGCCGGAACTTCGTAACATCGAATATCTGCGCCTGACCACGGAAAGCGTTGCCGGCACGATTCTTCTCGACGAGGCGCGATTGCGCGAGGAATACGAGGCCCGCCGAGCCGAGTTCGATCAGCCGGAGCGCCGCACGGTCGAACAGATTGTCTTTTCCGATATGGAGACCGCCGGAACGGCGGTCGATCGGATTGAAGCCGGAGAAGACCTCGACGCGGTCGCGCAGGAACTCACCGGGTCCGGCCCGATCGATCTGGGCGAAATGGAAATGACCGATCTGACCGGCGATCTTGCGGTCCTGGTCGAAGTCGCCTTCGTAACCGAACCCGGTGCAATCGGCGGCCCGGTCGAAACGCCGCTCGGTGTTCATGTCCTGCGCGTGAATGAAGTGACGCCGGCGCATTCTCCGACATTCGAGGAAGTTCGCGACCTGCTCGAGGACGAGCTGATGCAGGACATCGCCGTCGATCGCATGATCGAAGCGGCCAATCTCGTCGACGACGAAGTTGCCGGCGGCGCAACGCTGGCGGATGCCGCAGCAACCGCCGGGATCGATGCCGTGTCTGTTCCGGCGATCGATGCTTATGGCAACGATCCGGCGGGCAATCCCGCAGTCCCTGGCGATACGGCTGCCTTCATAGCGGACCTCGCTTTTCGCACCGAGCCGGGCGAAACCAGCTTGTTGAACGAGGATCCCGAGGGTAACGGCTACGCCATCGTGCAGGTGAACGGCGCGACGCCGCCGAGCCTGCGCCCGCTCGACGCGGTTCGCGACGACGTGCTGGCTGCCTGGCGCGATCAGGAACGTCTGCGGCTTGCCGAAGAAAAGGCCAATGCGATTGCCGATCGCGTCAATGCCGGCACGACGCTCGCGACCGTTGCTGCGGAAGAAGGTCTGACGATCGCCACGAGTTCGCCGTTGACACGCACGCAGGGCGACAGCGCCGCAAATCTGCCCTCGTCATTGACCAGTGGGCTTTTCTGGGAGACGCAGGGCTCTGCCATTGCCGGACCGGTTGCGAACGGATTTGTCGTGGCCGTGCTCAAGGAGATTGTGCCCGCCGATCCTGCCATCGATACGGAACTGGTCGCCGCCTTGCGCGACCAGATGCAGTCGGGTGCTGCGGGCGATATCGTAACGTCGATGGCGGAAGCGCTGCGCGCGCGCTATCCGGTCAAGATCGACGAAGCCGCGCTCGATGCGGACCAGCAGTTCTGAGCATGGCCCGCTTCGAGCCCGCTTTCGAGACATTTGCTTCCGGGTGGGATGCCGGGCGACCGCAGCTCGTCTGGACGCGGCTGGTCGCCGATCTCGAGACGCCCGTTTCGGCCATGCTCAAGCTTGCGGACGGACGGCCATACAGTTTCCTGCTGGAATCCGTCGAAGGCGGCGCCGTGCGCGGGCGTTACTCATTCATCGGCTTGAAGCCCGATCTGATCTGGCGCTGCACCGGCCATGTTGCGGAGATCAACCGCCAGGCGCGCTTCGAGCCCGACACGTTCGTCAGGGACGACAAGCCGCCGCTCGACTCCCTGCGGGCATTGATCGAGGAATGCAAGGTCGATCTGCCCGAGAAGCTGCCGCCGATGGCGGCAGGGCTGTTCGGCTATATGGGTTACGACATGGTGCGGCTGATCGAGCGGCTGCCGACCGACAAGCCCGATCTGCTCGCCCTGCCCGAAGGCATGTTCGTGCGGCCGACGGTGATCGCGATCTTCGACAATATCGAGGATCACATGACTCTGGTGACGCCGGCCCGGCCGACGGGCGATGGGGGCGGAAAGCTCGGCGCGCGTGCTGCCTACAATCAGGCGCTCGAACGGCTCTCCGATGTGGTTGCCGATCTCGATCGCAGTTTGCCCGGACGGCAGAGCCGCGAGGATGCGTCGCTTCCGGTGCCGGAACCGGAATCGAACCAAACGCGCGAGCAATATCATTCTATGGTCGCGAAGGCGAAGGAGTACATCCTCGCCGGCGACATCTTTCAGGTCGTGCTTTCGCAGCGCTTTTCGATGCCGTTCGCCTTGCCGCCGATCGCGCTCTATCGCTCGCTGCGCCGGCTCAACCCCTCGCCGTTTTTGTTCTATCTCGATTTCGACAAGTTTTCCGTGGTCGGATCGAGCCCGGAGATACTGGTCCGTTTGCGCGACGGCACGGTGACGATCCGCCCGATCGCCGGCACCCGCCCGCGCGGTGCGACCGGCGACGAGGATCGCGCCAATGCGGCCGACCTGCTCGCCGATCCGAAGGAGCTGGCCGAGCATCTGATGCTGCTCGATCTCGGGCGCAACGATGTCGGCCGCGTTGCGCAGATCGGCACGGTGCGCGTAACCGAGAAGATGAAGATCGAGAACTACTCTCACGTCATGCACATCGTCTCGAACGTGGAAGGTCAAATCGATCCTTCGCACGATGCGATCGACGCGCTGATGGCCGGTTTTCCGGCCGGCACCGTCTCCGGCGCGCCCAAGGTGCGGGCGATGGAGATCATCGACGAACTGGAACCCGACCGGCGCGGCATCTATGCCGGTGCGATCGGCTATTTCGGCGCGGACGGCGCGATGGATACCTGCATCGCGCTCAGGACGGCGATCGTGAAGGACGGCCGCATGTATGTGCAGGCCGGCGGCGGCGTGGTCGCCGACAGCGTGGCCGAGAGCGAATATCAGGAATGCCATCACAAGGCCCGCGCCCTCGTCCGCGCCGCGCAGGAAGCCGTGCGCTTCGCCGGCGAAACCGGCGGAAACCGATAGGCCGTTCTACCCCGCCATACCGAGTTTCTTTCTAAGAATCGTGCTGACCGGCACGATCACGATGCCGCGCGATTCAAGTTCGGGGATCCAGCGCTGCAGCGCTTCTATCGTCGACGGATACGGATGCCCGATACCGATGGCGAAGCCCTTCTCATGTGCGACGCGTTCGAGTTCCGCGAGCTGTGCCGCGATCGCACTCGCGGAAGGATCGTTGTCGAGGAAGATGTCGCGGTCGAGATGCGGCAGGCCAAGTCGTATCGCGATCGCGCCGCCGGCCGTATCGGCGACGGTGCGTGAATCGAGAAACATCAGCCCGCGCTTGTGCAGTTCGCCGAGCACCACCGCCATCGATCCGGCCTGACGGGTGAACGCGCTGCCCATGTGATTGTTGACGCCGATATAGCCGTCGAACCGTGCCAGCGCCCAGTCGAGCGTGGCAATCAGTTCCGACGGCGACTGATCGATGCGCAAGCTGTTCGTGCCGGCATTCACCGTCGGATCGAGCGGCTGCATCGGCAGATGCAGCATGAGTTCATGGCCGCGCGCGCGGGCGTTTGCAGCGAGCGAAGGCAGATCGTCGGCATAGCTCATCAGGGAAAGCGTGACCGGAGCCGGCAGGTCGATCGCACGCTCGGCGTTCGAGCGGTCGACCCCGACATCGTCGATCACGATCGCGATCATCGCACGGCCCTGCGCATCGACCGGCGGCAGGGCATTGGCAAGCCACGCACCCGACGAGGCGCTCGGTGCTGCCGGCAGCGCGACCGATGCGAGGTCGATCGCCGGTGCCTCTGCTGGTTGCGGCGCCGGTTGCTGGGCGGCCGTCGTGGGTTGCGGCAACGCGGCGATGAGATCGCCGATGCCGGGTTCTTCCGACGCGACTGTGGGCGCGTAATCGGCTGGAGGCGAGATCGCAGCCTGCGGGCTCACCTGTTCGTCGTCGTTCACGGCATGGA
>JBBDWX010000076.1:0-42620 GCA_040902665.1 Dongiaceae bacterium | reverse complement strand
CGAAGCGGCGCTCAAGCCGGGCCGGCCGATCGGCGAGGTGTTCGATGCCTATGCGCGGGTCTGCGATGCGGCCGGCTATCGCGCGGCGCGGATGAATGCGACCGGCTACAGCCTCGGCAACACCTTTGCGCCAAACTGGATGGACTGGCCGATGTTCTATCACGGCAATCCCTTCGAAGCGGCGCCGGGCATGGTGTTTTTCATCCACGTCATGATCTTCGACATCGAGAGCGGCATCGCGATGACGCATGGGCGGACCTCGCTGGTAACCGCGAGCGGCGCCGAGCCGCTCTCGAAAGCCTCGCTCGATCTGGTAGTCGGATAGACGCGGACCGTTTCGCATCCAGACCTTTTCGTCGGCGCCGGCCGGATCGGGATCGTGGTGCCGATCAGCCTCTGAAAACCCCGCAGTATCAGCGGCTTGGGTGCCCGACCCGGTCGTTTACAGTGACATGACGGTTTGTTATGGTCCGCGCGCCTTGGGCGCGGGGCTGCCCGCCGGCAACGCCGATGGGGGCGCGCCGCGGCCGTTGCGGGGAGAAGGCTCGGCATGAAGATCCTGACCGGAAACAGCAATCGGCCGCTGGCCGAGGCGATCTCCGCCTATCTCAATCTGCCGCTGACCCAGGCAAGCGTGCGGCGATTCTCCGACATGGAAGTGTTCGTCGAGATCCACGAGAACGTCCGCGGCGAAGACGTGTTCGTGATTCAGTCGACATCGTTTCCCGCCAACGACAATCTAATGGAACTGCTGGTCACGCTCGATGCGCTGAAACGCGGCTCCGCGCGGCGCACGACCGCCGTCATTCCCTATTACGGCTATGCGCGCCAGGACCGGAAGTCGGGCCCGCGAACGCCGATATCGGCCAAGCTGGTCGCCAACCTGATCACCATTGCCGGGGCCGACCGCGTCCTGACCCTCGATCTCCACGCGGGCCAGATCCAGGGTTTCTTCGATATCCCGACCGACAATCTTTATGGTGCGCCGGTCCTGACCAACGACATCGAAATGAAATACGGCCGCGGCAATCTCGTCATCGTATCGCCGGACGTGGGCGGCGTGGTGCGCGCCCGGGCGGTTGCGCGTCGACTCGATGCCGATCTTGCTATCATCGACAAGCGCCGCGAGCGTGCCGGTGTATCCGAGGTGATGAACATCATCGGCGACGTCGCAGGCCGACGTTGCATCCTGGTCGACGATATCGTCGATTCGGCCGGTACGCTCTGCAATGCCGCGGTTGCCTTGAAGGAGGCCGGGGCTTCCGTCGTGAGCGCCTATGTGACGCATGGCGTGCTCTCCGGCGGGGCGGTTGCCCGGGTTTCCGCCTCCCCGCTCGAGGAGCTAGTCATCACCGACAGCATCATGGGTACCGAGGCGGTCCGGGTGTCGCAAAATGTCCGGCAGTTGACAATTGCCCCCCTGATGGCCGAAGCCATGCGCCGCATCAGTGAAGAGCGCTCGGTTTCGAGCCTGTTCGATTGAAAGTTTAATGAGTAGTTTCCGTGGCTTGCCTCCAATGGTGGCGGGCCCGGAGGGAGGGCGTGGGCACCCCTGGAGGCCCCGCCGACAGAACCCGGAGATAAAGGAGCTATTTCGATGACCGAGGTTCAGATGTTGAAAGTGGAGCCGAGGGAGCGGGCCGGAAAGGGGGCCGCCCGTGCCGTTCGGCGAGCGGGGAGCGTTCCCGCCGTGGTTTATGGCCTGAAGCAACCCCCTGTCCTGGTATCGGTCGAGCCGCGCGAGCTGACCCGCCAGCTGAACAAGTCGGGCTTTTTCGCCACGCTGATCGATCTCGAGATCGGCGGGAAGAAGGAGCGCGTCATACCGCGCGATGTGCAGTTCGATCCGGTCAACGACCGGCCGATCCATGCTGACTTCATGCGCGTCGGGAAAGACACCAAGCTGTATGTCAACGTGCCGGTGCATTTCTTCAATCACGAGGCTGCACCCGGTATCAAGCGCGGCGGTGTGCTGAACGTCGTGCGCCACCAGATCGAGTTGATCTGCTCGCCCGAAAACATTCCGCAATCGATCGAGATCGATCTGACCGATCTGGAGATCGGCGACGGCGTGCATATCAGCATTGTCAAGCTGCCGGAAGGCGTGCGACCGGCCATTGCCGATCGCGATTTCACGATCGCCACGATCGCGGCACCGAGCGCGATCCGCATGGAAGCGCAGGAAGCCGCCGAAGCCGCCGCTGCAGCCGAAGCTGCAACCGCTGCTGCCGAGGGTGTGCCTGCGGCCGGCGACACGGTGGAAGGTGAAAAGAAGGAAGAGGCCGAGAAGGGCGAAAAGAAGGACAGCAAGAGCTAGCCTTCGTTCGCCTTTGCAGGAAACCCGGGAAGGTCTGCCGCCATGCGACTTCTGGTCGGCCTCGGCAATCCCGGTTCGCGCTATACCGGCAGCCGGCACAATATCGGATTCATGGCTTTGGACGCGATCGCTCGCCGCTACAATTTCAGCGGCGAGCGTTCGCGCTTCAACGCGCTCGCCTCGGAAGGACATATCGACGGCGAAAAAATCGTCGCCCTCAAGCCGCAAACCTTCATGAACCTCTCCGGCGACGCGGTGCTTCCGGCCCTGCAGTTTTTCAAGCTCCTGCCGGCCGACATCATTGTACTCCACGACGATATCGACCTGCCGCTCGCCCGCGTTCGCATCAAGCGCGGCGGTGGGGCTGCGGGCCATAACGGGCTGCGCAGCATCGACGACACGATCGGCCCCGATTACTGGCGTATCCGTATCGGCGTCGGCCATCCCGGCGAACAGGGTCGGGTCAAAGGCTTCGTTCTCGACGATTTCTCGAAAGACGAAATGCCGGATGTGGCGTGCGTGCTGGATGCAATCGCAGAGGCGTTCCCGCTGATGGCGGCGGGCGACCCCGATCGGTTCCGCAGCCGCGTCGATGTCATTCTCAACCCGCCGCCACCCAAGCCCGATCCGGCACCGAAGCGCGCGGGTGCGCCATCGGTCGAGGACCCCGACGAAGACGCCCGCTAGCGGCCGAGCGTGCGTGGCTGGCTGTCGCTGCGCTGCAGAAGTTGCGCCTGCTGCACCAGCCCCTTGCGCAGCAAATGCCCGGTCGGAAGCTGGTTGATCGGAAGCTGGTTGAGCAGGGCCTGGGAATCGGCGAAGTGCCCGAGCCGGCGCAGCAGCTCGACGCGCAATGCCTGGACCTGCCACCATTTTTCTTCGCCGGGCGTCAAACGGTCGCCGGCAATCGTGTACCAGCCCAGCGCCTGTTCGAGATATTTGACATTCTTGACCGGATCCCGCTCCTCGAGCCACGACGCCTCGAGATAAAAATGCGCGACGACCAATGGCGGCTCGTCGAGGCGCTCGGCGATCCAGGCCGCGGTATTGTATTCGTTGCTGTGCTGCTGCGCGCCGCGGAACTGCGAACTGGCAACCAGTTCGCGCGCGACGGCAAGCTCCTGTTCGGTGAAATTGCGGCGATAGACGACGAAACCGCTGGTCGGACAGATCGGCAGCGGGATCGGATCGACGATCGACCCGACACGGCGCGTATCGAGCCGTTGCGCCACCGCCTCGGCATTGACGCTGGTTATGGCCGTGAAGGCTTCGCCGTCGATCGGGCAGATGACTTCACCGAGGAACATGTCGGCCGCCGCAACCGGCGTCGCTGCCAGCAAGGCAGCGGACAGGGCCACGGCAAGCGAGGTGGATGGCGGGCGCAACATTCCGGTCGGTCTCGTACTCTCGATTTCGGCGGCGACGATGCCGGCACCATAACCGAGAAATGCGCCATTGGGCGAGCCCCGTGGGATGGCAGCCGCCAGCGGGCCGGACCGACGGGCTATTGCGCGCTGGCGTCACGCTCCAGAATCAGCTGCCTCTCCCGGTCGAGCATGCTCCGATAACCTTCCGGCACGGCGCCGGCTTCGGTTTCCTCCAGCAGCAGGGCCGCTTCGGGAAATCGCTCGAGACGTCGATGGAGTTCGATCCGCAGCAGCCGCGCGGTCCACCAGGTGTCAGACCCGGGCTCCGCCGCCCGTTCGCCGAGCACGAAGCGATCGTAGGCAAGCATCAGATACTCGCGATTGAGCGCGGGGTCGCTCTCTTCCACCTCCCACGATGCGTAGAGATACATCCAGTGTGTCTCGGCACCCTTCTGGCCCATCTGCTCGGCGAGCCATGCGGCAATGTACCAGTCGCTGTTCGCGGCACGGACGCTGCGGAATTCGTCGCTTTCGACAATGGCGCGCAACCGGACCAGTTCGGCATCCGAGAATTCTTGCTGATAGAGGACAAAACCATTCGATTCGCAGACGGCAATCGGCGGCGGGCTCATCAAAGCGCCAACGGGCCGCAGATCGAGACGCTGGTCGAAGACAGTGTAGGAATTGACGACGATGCGGGTCGACGTTGTGTAATCGATCGGACAGATAAACTCTTCCTCGGAGAAGGTGAGCGCCAGGGTCGGCGAAGCGATCGACAGGCACATCGCGACGGCCAGCGGCACAGAAAGCCGGGGCGACAAGAGCCGGGGCGACAAGAGACGGGGCGACAAGAGACGGGGACGATACATCGACATTCCTTCCGGAAGGGTGCGGCCAGCACGCGCGACAGACCCTTCATTCGAGCGCAGCAATGCGGTGCTTCTATGGCGGAACCGGGCGCCAAAACCGGGAAATTTCCGTGGTCGCCGGACCGCCGTCGCCGGACCGCCGCCGATTGACCTTTCCGGCGCCAGCGGCTAATGCCAACCGCCCTTCGCGAAGGGCGCCCGCCACTTTATCGGTTTTAGAACATCATGGGTTTTACCTGCGGCATCGTCGGCCTGCCCAACGTGGGCAAGTCCACGCTTTTCAATGCGCTCACCGAAACCGCTGCCGCGGCCGCGGAAAACTATCCGTTCTGCACGATCGAACCGAATGTCGGCCGGGTGCCGGTGCCGGATCCGCGCCTCGACAAGATTGCGGCGATCGCCAAATCGGCCAAGGTGATCCCGACCCAGCTCGAATTCGTCGATATCGCGGGACTGGTACGCGGCGCCTCGAAGGGCGAAGGTCTCGGAAACCAGTTCCTCGCCCATATTCGCGAGGTCGATGCGATCATCCATGTGTTGCGCTGCTTCGAAGGCGAGGTCACGCATGTCGAAGGATCGGTCGATCCGGTGCGCGATGCCGAGACGGTCGATACCGAACTGATGTTGGCCGATCTCGACAGCCTCGAACGGCGCGCCGATGCCCTGGTCAAGAAGGCGCGCGGTGCCGACAAGGAATCGAAGGCGCTGCTGCCGGTCGTCGAGAAAGTGCTGGCGGCGCTGCGCGAGGGTAAACCGGCCCGCAACGTTGCCCTTTCCGGGGAAGAGCGACCGATCCTGCGCGGCCTGCAACTGCTGTCGGCCAAACCGGTGCTCTATTGCTGCAATGTCGAGGAAGCGGCCGCCGCGACCGGGAATGCCCTCTCCGCGCGGGTCGCGGCGCGTGCCGCAGAGGAAGGCAACGAATCCGTCGCGATATCGGCCGCGATCGAAGCGGAAGTCGCACAATTGCGCGACCCGGCGGAACGCCGCGAGTTCCTGGAGAGCCTCGGTCTCGAAGAGACCGGCCTCGCCCGCATCATTCGCGCCGGCTATTCGCTGCTCGACCTGCTGACGTTCTTCACGGCGGGACCGAAGGAATCGCGCGCCTGGACCGTCGGCCGCGGCGCAAAAGCGCCGGAAGCGGCCGGCGTCATCCATACCGATTTCGAACGCGGGTTCATCCGCGCCGAGACCATCGCCTACGAGGATTTCATCGCCTGCGGCGGCGAACAGGGTGCGAAGGACAAGGGACTGATGCGCGCCGAAGGGAAGGACTACGTCGTCAAGGACGGCGACATCTTCCATTTCCGCTTCAATGTGTGAGCGGCATCACCGCCCCTTCTGTAACCGCGCGATGCCTGCCGGCGTTACACCCCGTCGACAATGACGAAGTTGCCTTTGGAGCTTTGCAGGCGCATCGGCAGAATTTCCTGATAACGCGGTGACGCGTACCATTGCTCGGCGGCATCGCGCGACGGGAACTCGATGATGACGAGGCGCGGCAGGGGCCATTCGCCCTCGACGACCGTAAATTTGCCGCCGCGCACGATAAATTTGCCGCCGAATTTGTCTAGCGTGTCGGGCACCTGCGCTCGGTACCGATCGAAAAGCCCCGCATCGCTAACGGCCTCGGCGAACACGGCATAGGCTGGCATGATTTTTGCCTCCGAACGAATGGGCAGCCGCCTGCAAATCAGGACGGCGATCGCCGATCATCCCATGATCGGTTCGCCAATCAAGCCGCGACGATGCATTGGATCGGTCGTTCCGGATGCTCGAAAAAGCGACGGGCGGTGCGCCAGGGGGAAGCGTAACCGCCCGTCTTTATGGCGGCGATCCGCCCGGGGAAGCGGCGAACCAGTCGCCACTCACGGTACGACCGTGGGCTTTGGACCGTCAGGCGGCCTTTGCCACGACATCTTCCAGCGCAACCTCGCCATCGAGCACGGCGGCGACCGCGTGAACCACGGCAGCGATACGCACCGCTGCCTGGATCTGCTCGGTCGTGAGCCCGGCCTTTTTCAGCTCGCGGTCATGCGCGTCGATGCACATGCCGCATCCGTTCACGGCCGAAACCGCGAGCGACCAGAGTTCGAAATCGGCCTTGTCGACACCGGGATTGGCGATGGCATTCATGCGCAGCCGTGCCGGCAATTTGCCGTATTCCTCGTTCGAGGAAAGATGGACGAAACGGTAATAGACATTGTTCATGCCCATCAAAGCGGCCGCGGTCTTGGCTGCTCTGGCGGCATCGTCTGAAAGCTTCGGCCCGAACTCCGCGGCGATCGCTGCGATCACCTGCGGGTTGCGCGCGGCGAGCGCCGAGGCGAGAAACGTGCCGGCATGCTTCTGCGCATCGAGCACGGTTTCAGTGGCGAGCGACGAGAGGTTGAGTTTCAGATCCTTGGCATAGTCCGGTAACGAGGATTTCAGGGCTTCGAGCGACATGATCGGTCTCCTGGATAATCGGGTGGAAGGCGCCACCGGCATCGCTGCCGGCGGCATTCCGTTTCAGTGGACGGGCGTTACGCGGCCTTGAGGACGTCCTCGCCCTTCTGCCAGTTGCAAGGACAGAGCTCGTCGGTTTGCAGCGCATCGAGCACACGCAGCACCTCGTTCGGATTGCGTCCGACGCTGAGATCGTTGACCGACACGAAACGGATCACGCCCTCGGGATCGACGATGAACGTGGCGCGCAGGCACACCCCTTCGCGCTGGTCGATGATGCCGAGTTCGCTCGACAGCTCGCGCTTGATGTCTGACAGCATCGCGAACGGCAGATGCTTCAGGTCCTCGTGATTCTGCCGCCAGGCGAGATGCACGAATTCGCTGTCGGTCGAGACGCCGTAAAGCACCGCATCGCGATCCGAAAAATCGTCGTTCAGCTTGCTGAACGCCGCGATTTCGGTCGGACAGACGAAGGTGAAGTCCTTGGGCCAGAAGAAAAATATCTTCCACTTGCCCTTATCGCTGTCGTGGCTGACATCGCTGAAGGCGGTCTTCGGGTGGGTGGAAGTCACCGCTTTCATCGAAAATTCCGGAAATTTTTGGCCGATGGTCAACATTTTTTGGTCCCTCCTGGGGGGTTTGCGGGTTGCAGTCCGGATGACACCGGCTGACGGGCGGAGAAGAAATCGGATGTCCCGCGTGCCACAGACCCCCGGGGCAGTACCCCAAGGGCTGGATCGCCTCTCTTGACCCCAGAGGTAGGGGCACTCATCTAATCGTACAAATGAATGTTTCTGAGATTATCAATCGATGAATACGATGAGTATGCTTCCCAGTCTGCGGCAACTGCGTTATCTGGTCGCCCTGGCCGATCGCGGGCATTTCGCCCGCGCCGCAGAGACCTGCAACGTCACGCAATCGACCTTGTCGGTCGGCATTCAGGAACTCGAAACGCGGCTCGGCGCCGCCCTCGTCGAGCGTCGGGGTCGGCGCACGCTGCTGACGCCGCTCGGCGACGAGATCGCCGGCCGGGCGCGCGCGCTTTTGGCCGATGCGACCGATCTGGTGGAAACCGCCAGGTCGGCGCGCGAACCGCTGACCGGCACGATCCGGCTGGGCGTCATCCCGACGGTCAGCCCCTATCTGTTGCCGCGGATTCTGCCCGACCTGCGGCGGCGCTATCCGAAACTGCGCCTCTATCTGACCGAGGATCAGAGCGACCGGATTGCCGCCGGGCTCGAGGAAGGCCGGCTGGACGTGCTGCTGCTGGCGCTGCCCTACGAGTTACCGGGCGCGGAAACGATGGCGCTGTTCCACGATCCCTTCGTCTTCGCCTGCCCCGAAGATCACCCGCTGGCCGATGAAAACCTTGTCTCGGTCGAGCGCCTGGCGGAGGAGCCGCTCCTCCTGCTTCAGGACGGCCATTGTCTGTCGGATCAGGCAATCGCCGCCTGCCGGCTCGCCGACCGGCGCGGCCGGGCGCCCTTCGCGGCCACCAGCCTGCCGACCCTGATCCAGATGGTCGATAACGGGCTTGGCGTGACGCTGTTGCCGGAGCTGGCGATCGCGGCGGGCGCCATCGAGGGCACGTCGATCCGCGCTTGCGCCCTGGCAGGCGAACCGCCGCCCGGCCGCGACATCGCCCTGGCATGGCGCCGCGGCAGCCCGCGCGCTGCCGAGTTCCGAATACTGGGCGAGGCGATCAAGGCGCAGGCCGGATCGTCGATCAGCTAGATCGCTGCCACCGCGCAATCAGGTTACGGTAACTTTACCGAACCTACTTGCAATACGTAACCAAATGAGCGACATGGCCACGACCCGGGGGCGCCCGCAAGGTCGCCGCCACTCGCAACAGATCAATCAACAGGACAGACCCCATGAAGCTTTATTACTCCCCCGGCGCCTGCTCGCTGTCGCCGCACATCGTGCTGCGCGAGGCCGGCATCGAGCCGACGCTGATCCCGGTCAATCTCGGGACCAAGAAGGCCGGCGACGGCAAGGATTACCTGACGATCAACTCAAAGGGTTACGTGCCTGCGCTCGAACTCGATGACGGCCAGGTGCTGACCGAGGGTCCGGCGATCATCCAGTACGTCGCGGATCGCGTCCCGGAAAAGAATCTCGCGCCGAAGAACGGCACGATGGAGCGCTACCGTCTGCAGGAATGGCTCAACTTCATAACGACCGAACTGCACAAGGGATTCGGTCCGCTGTTCAACCCCGACCTTCCCGATGCGGCGAAAGCGATCTTCACCAAGAAGGTCGGCGACCGTCTCGCCTGGGTCGACAAGCAGCTCGCCGGCAAGGACTACCTGATGGGCAAGGATTTCTCGGTGGCCGATGCCTATCTCTTCACCGTGACCGGGTGGGGAAAGCATCTGAACATTTCGATCGACCATCTGCCGAATCTGAGCGGCTTCATGGCGAGGATGGCAGCGCGTCCCGCCGTCCAGGCCGCGATCAAGGCAGAAAAACTGAAGGACTGACGGGCACCGCCCGGTTGCCGACGGCCGGGGCCGCCTTTCGAGGCGGCCCCTTTTGTATGCGAGTTCGGCTAGGATGCGGCCGTTCGCAACCGACGGATCGACAAAGTGCCACTCAATCTGACCGAGCATGAACGCGCGATCGCCGCCGGCATCGAGGGCGAGGCTGCGTCGATGGCGATGCGGCTGCTCGCCGGCATGGGCGAACTGCTGGGCGCAACACGGCTGATCCCCGTCGTTTCGGCGCATATCGATGGCGCGGTCTATCACGGCGACAGCGGTGTTCATTTCGGCGAACGGCTCGTCGCCGGCGCCGGCAAAGTGGCGGTGCCGACGACGCTCAATGTCGGCGGGCTCGATCTGGTCAATCACACGGTACGACAGACCAAGCACGGTTACGACATGGCGCTGCGTCTCATGCGCGCCTACGAGACGATGGGATGCCGGCCGACCTGGACCTGCGCGCCTTATCAGGCGGGCCATCGGCCCAAGCTCGGCGAACAGGTTGCGTGGGGCGAAAGCAACGCCGTTGCGTTCTGCAATTCCGTCCTCGGCGCACGGACCAATCGTTATGGCGATTTTCTCGACATCTGTTGCGCAATCCTGGCCCGCGTGCCCGATTACGGCTTGCATCGCGACGAAAATCGCATCGCGCGGGTACTGGTCGACGTGACCGCGTTGTCCGACCGCCTGAAATCCTTGGACGTGCTCTATCCGGTGCTCGGCTACTGGTACGGTCAGGCGATCGGCGGCGATGTCGGCGTGATCGACGGCCTGCCCGCGGATATGAGCGAAGACCGGTTGAAATCGTTTGGCGCCGCCGCAGCCTCGTCCGGCGCGGTCGGATTATTCCATATCGCCGGCGTGACGCCCGAGGCGCCGACGCTCGATGCCGCGTTCGCTGGCCACAAGCCCGAAACGATCATCAAGCTCGATCCCGCCGATCTGCGCGCGATCCGCGACAAGCTCTCGACCACGACGGCCGATGCGATCGACGCGGTCGCGCTCGGCAGCCCGCATTTCTCCAACGAGGAGTTTGCGCAGCTCGAGGCGCTGCTCGGCGATCGCAAGGTTGCGATCCCGTTCTTCGTCTGTACCGGGCGCGCGGTTGTGCAGCGGCTGGAGGAGGAAGGCCGCTTCGCGCGGCTGCGCGCGAGCGGCATCACGATCGTCGCCGATACCTGCGTCGTGGTCGCACCGATCCTGCCGGAAAAGACCGGCGTGCTGATGACCAACTCGGGCAAGTTCGCGCATTACACGCCGTCCAACACCGGCTATGGCGTGATCTATGGCAGTCTGGAGGATTGTGTCGCCTCGGCGATGACCGGGCGCGTCATGCGCGACGAGCGGATCTGGTCGTGAGCAAGGCGCGCGCCACCAATCTGCGCGGCAAAGTGCAGATCGCCGGCGAGGCCGAAGGCACGGTCCTGAAATTGCGCAAGCCGATCAGCTTCTGGGGCGGCGTCGATCAGAAGAGCGGCCGCATCGCCGATCCGCGCCATCCCGATCATCCGGCAAGCGTCGCCGGCACGATCCTCGTGCTGCCCGGCATGATCGGTTCGTCCTCGTCGAGTTTCGTGCTGGCCGAGCTGATGATGGACGGCAACGCGCCGGCCGCGCTGATCCTGCCCGAACCGGATGCGATCCTGCCGCTTGGCGTCATGGTCGCCGCTGAAATGGGCTGGGGCTCGATCCCGGTGCTGCTGCTGCCGATCGAGCAGCATGCCGCGCTGGAAACCGGCATGCGGGTGAGGATTGCCAACGACGGCGCGATCGCGCCGGCCTGATCAGGCCGCTTCGAATTCCAGAAAGAGCCCGCTGGCGTCGCCAGGTCCAAGCGCCATGCCGGCGTTTGGACCGAACCCCATTGCACGCGGTGCGAAACCGCCGGCCGCCAGCGCCGCACGACAGCGCGCTATGTCCGCAACGCCGATGGTCATCGCAACAGCCCAGGGGCTCGCATGATCGGGCCATGGCGCAACGCGCGCATAGCGGCGTGCCAGCAAATCCGGCGTTGCGAAATCGATCCATCCCGCGCCGGTTTCGACCCGCAGCAATCCATCGCCCGGCCGCACCGCCTTTTCGCCGAACAGACGCCGATAGGCTGGCGCCAGCGATGCAGGATCGTCGCTCGCAACCGTCATACCGAGCAGCGTCTCGGCGCCGTTCGCATGCACAAGCCATTCGGGCTTCCGTACGAGATCGGGCGTTCGATGCTGGCAGACAAAGACTCTGAGATCCGGCGCCGCTTCGCCGGGCAGATAGACCAGCGAAAATTCGGGCGTGACCGTTCCTTCCGGTAATTCGAGCAGGCGTTTCAGGTCCTTCGGACCGTCGGCGGCGATCCCCGCATCGCGCAATGCCGCCGCGCAATCCAAGGCATCGTCGCTGGCCAAGGCGAGCCCCATCAGGCCTTCGCGGGTTTCGAGGAAGCGGTCGAGATTGTTGGTGAATTCGGCTGCATCGACGATCCCGAGCAGTTCGATATAGCCGCGTGCCAGCATGATGCAGTAATTGCCCGTGCCCCAGCCGATATGGCGACCACGCGGCGCCACCGTGAAACCCATACGTGCCCAGCGTTCGCGCGCCACCTCGAGATCGCGCACGCCGACCAGCGTATGATCGATGCCGTCGATTGCGTTCATCGCCGTCTCGTCCCGCAAAAACAAAGGGCCGCTCTCGCGAGCGGCCCTTCGTCGTTCCGTGTGGCGATACGCAGGCTCAATGGACGTTGGCCCAGACCTTGCGTTTCACAGCGTAAGCAAGCGCCGTTAGCGCCAGCAGAAACAGGATCACCTTGACGCCCATGCGGTGTCGAGCCTCGAGATTCGGTTCCGCCGCCCAGGCAAGGAAATGCGTGACGTCTTCCGCCATCTGCTCGACCGTTGCCGGTGTGCCGTCGGGATACTCGACCCCGTCCTCGAACAGCGGCGGCGGCATCGCGATCTGATGGCCCGGGAAATATTTGTTGTAATATAGACCCTCGCGCACCTCGACGCCGGCCGGTGCCTCTTCGTATCCGATCAGGAGCGCGTGCAGATAGTCGGGCCCGCCGATGCGTGCCTTCGCGATCAGCGTCAGATCGGGCGGGAACGCACCGTTGTTCGAGGCGCGCGCCGCATTGTCGTTCGGGAAGGGCGATACGAACCGGTCGGCCGGCGTCGCCGCACGGTCGAACATCTCGCCGTTCTCGTCCGGACCGTCGGTCACGAGATACTCGGCCGCGATCGCCTTCACCTCTTCTTCGCCGATCCCGATATCCATCAGGTTGCGGTAGGCGACAAGACGCAGCCCGTGACAGGAGGCGCAGACCTGCTTGTAGACCAGGAAACCGCGCTGCTGGGCGCCGCGATCGTAGGTGCCGAAAATGCTTTCGAACGACCAATGGATGTCGGGCAATTCGGCGCCCGGCTCTGCTGCCTGCGCAGTCCCGGCGACCAACAGTGCCCAGCCCAACCCGGCCGCAGCCGTGAATTTCACGAACGAGGCGCGCATCAGGCTTTCTCCATCGGCTTGGCATGAGCGCCGGCCGCGACCTGGCCGCCGCCCTTCAGCACCGGCTCGCTGATCGACATCGGCAACGGTTTTGGCCGCTCGAATATGCCGAGCAGCGGCAGGATGACGAGGAAATGGAGGAAGTAATAGGCCGTCGCGACGCGACCGATCCACAGGAACGGGATGCCGTGAAACATCGCATCCGGCGAGTTCTTGCCGACCCAGCCAAGGACGATGCAGTCCAGCAGCAGCAGCCAGAAGAACTGCTTGTAGATCGGCCGGAACCGCGCGCTCCGGACCGGCGAACGATCGAGCCAGGGCAGGAAGAACAGTAGGATGATCGATCCGAACATCGCGATGACACCGGCCAGCTTGGCATCGATGAACCAGATATCCGGCACTGCGCGCAGGATCGCGTAGAACGGCAGGAAGTACCATTCCGGCACGATATGCGCAGGCGTTACCAGCGGATCGGCCTCGATATAGTTGTCCGGCTCGCCAAAGAAGTTCGGGCCGAAAAACACGAACCCGGCGAACACCAGCAGGAAGACGCCGAGACCAAAATAGTCCTTCGCCGTGTAATACGGATGGAAGGGAATCGAGTCCTGTGGGCCCTTGGTGTCGATGCCGAGCGGATTGTTCGACCCGAACCGGTGCAGCGCCAAGATGTGCAGCACCACGACGCCAACGATCACGAACGGCAGCAGATAATGCAGGGAGTAGAAGCGGTTCAGCGTCGGGTTGTCGACCGAGTAGCCGCCCCACAGCCACAGCACGATATCTTCGCCGATCAGCGGAATGGCCGAGAACAGATTCGTGATGACGGTGGCGCCCCAGAAGCTCATCTGGCCCCATGGCAGGACGTAACCCATGAACGCCGTCGCCATCATCAGCAGAAGAATGACGACGCCGAGGATCCACAGAAGTTCGCGCGGCGCCTTGTAAGACCCGTAATAAAGCCCGCGGAAGATATGGATGAACACCACGATGAAGAACATCGAGGCACCGTTCATGTGGATGTAGCGGATCAGCCAGCCATAGTTCACGTCGCGCATGATGCGCTCGACGCTGTCGAAGGCATGATCGACATGTGCCGTGTAGTGCATGGCCAGCACGATGCCGGTGACGATCATCACGACCAGCACGATTCCGGCCAGCGACCCGAAGTTCCACCAGTAATTCAGGTTCTTCGGGGTCGGATACTCATTCAGCTCGTGATGCATGAAGCTGAAGACCGGCAGGCGATAGTCGATCCAGCGGACGACCGGGTTCTTGAAATGCGGTTGAGCCATGGGAGGGTCTTTCCTAACCGATCCGCACGAGGGTGCCGTCGAAGGCATATTCGGGGACCAGGAGATTTTCCGGCGCAGGGCCTTTGCGGATGCGCCCCGACGTATCGTAATGCGACCCGTGACAGGGGCAGAGCCAGCCGCCGTAATCGCCGCGCGGATCGCCCGGCTTCTGGCCAAGCGGGATGCAACCAAGATGCGTACACACGCCGACGACGATCAGCCATTGCGGCTGCTGGACCCGGATATCGTCGGGTTGCGGATCGGGCAGCTCTTCGACCGGCACGTCGCGCGCTTCCGCGATCTCCTGTTCGGTGCGGTGGCGCACGAACACCGGTTTGCCGCGCCAGGTCACGGTGATGCTCTGGCCGATTTCGATCTGGGCGAGATCGATTTCGGTCGTCGAGAGCGCCAGCGTATCCGCCGCCGGGTTCATCTGGTCGACGAACGGCCACACGATCGAGGCGACGCCGATGGCGCCGACTGCGGCGGTGGCGAGGTAAAGAAAATCGCGCCGGCTGACGTCGCCGTTGTCCGGCCCGTGATCGACCGGTCCATGACCGCCCGACGCGTGACCGGCCGACGCATGACCGGCCGACGCGTGACCGGCCGTCGTCGTTCCGGCGCCCGAATTCTGTGCCATGTTTGCTTTCCCGTATTGGCCCGTTCTGGTCCGCGCTGGACGGATCGCCGCCGGTTGGGTGACCGGCCTCCCCCTGCTTATAACATCCGGCCCGGAGGCCCGGATTTACCCCGATTGCGACAAACCGACGCAGACCGTCGGCGCTCCCCCGCCGCGGCGCCGGTATAGTCGAATTGCCCCGATTTGCCTAGATGGAGGCTGCCCGATCCGATGCGTCTCGCGCTCTACCAACCCGATATTCCACAGAACGCCGGCGCGATGTTGCGCCTTGGTGCCTGCCTCGATGTCGGCATCGACATCGTTGAGCCCTGCGGCTTCCTGCTCGACGATCGCCGCCTGCGTCGCGCCGGCATGGACTATGTCGCCGAGGCCGATTGGCAGCGGCATCCGTCATGGGCCTCGTTCCGGGAACGGCTGAACGGCCGGCTGGTACTGCTGACGACCGCCGGCGACACCCCTTACACGCGATTCGATTTCTCGGCCGACGATACGCTGATGGTCGGTAGCGAATCCGGCGGCGTACCGGACGAAGTCCATCGCGCCGCCGACGCGCGACTGCTCATACCGATCCGGCCCGGTCTGCGCTCGCTGAACGTTGCGCTGGCGGCGGCGATCGTATTGGGTGAGGCAATACGGCAAACCAGGAACGATGGGGCCAGAAGCGAAACGCCATGAGCGAAACCGAAACCCGTCAGGCGCGCGCCTGCGCATGGTTCGAGGAATTGCGCGATCGCATCTGCGCGGCATTCGAGGCGATCGAGGATTCGTACAGCGGCACGCTGGCGGACAAGCCGGCCGGCCGGTTCGAACGCAAGACATGGCAGCGCGCGTACGAAAGTCACGCCGGCGGCAGCACTGGCGACGGGGGCGGCGGAACGATGGCGTCGATGCACGGGCGCGTGTTCGAAAAGGTCGGCGTCAACGTATCGACGGTGCACGGCACGTTTTCCGAGGAGTTCCGCAAGCAGATTCCGGGTGCCGGTGAGGATGGACGTTTCTGGGCCAGCGGCATCAGCCTGGTCGCCCATATGCAATCGCCGAAGGTGCCGGCCGTGCATATGAACACCCGCCATATCGTGACGCGCGAGGCCTGGTTCGGCGGCGGCACCGATCTGACGCCGATGGTGCCGGATGCGGCCGACACCGAACTGTTCCATGCCGCGCTGAAGGTGGCCTGCGATGCGCACGATGCGGGCTACTACCCGCGCTACAAAAAATGGTGCGATGAGTATTTCCACCTCAAACATCGCGACGAACCGCGCGGCGTTGGCGGTATTTTCTACGACAATCTCGCGAGCGGCGACTGGGAGAAGGATTTCGCCTTTACACGCGATGTCGGCTTCGCCTTTCTCGATGTGTATCCGGAGATCGTGCGCCGCCGCATGAACGAAGACTGGAGCGAGGCCGAGCGCGCGCATCAGCTCGTCCGCCGCGGCCGCTATGTGGAATTCAATCTGCTCCACGATCGCGGCACAATGTTCGGACTAAAGACGGGCGGCAATGTCGAGGCAATCCTGATGTCGCTGCCGCCAGTCGCCACCTGGCCGTAAGGCGCGCCGCTACCTGCCGCCCGCGCAGTATTCGGCCCAGGCGCGGCGCAGCCCTGCCTCGAGATCGCGCACGAAACGCGGATTGTCACCCAGGGTCGAGCGCGCGAAGCGATCGCGCAGATCGGCGCGCAATGCCGCCAGCCGGACGCGATCTGCGGCGAGAGACGCTGCGGTTTGCAGATAGCCGGCATCGTCGGCTGCCACCAGATCGCCGAGACCGAGCGCGACCAGGCTCGATTCGCTGTGATGGCCGCAATAGCGATCGCCGCGTTTGGTGACGACCGGCACGCCCATCCACAGCGCCTCGACCGACGTGATCCCGCCGTTGAACGGAAATGGATCCAGCGCGACATCGATCTCGTTGTAGGCCGCGAGCAAGGCTGCGCGCCGGGCATGGCCGGCAAACTCGATCCGCGCCGGATCGGCCCCAGCCTCGCGAAACAGAGCGCTGAACCGCGCGACCGTCCCAGGATCGCCGAAGGCACCGGTGCGCAAGACCAGCCGCGCTGTCGGTATGCGCGCGAGCAGGGCGGCCCAGAGCCGGATGACGGCCGGGCCGAGCTTTGCCGCGTTATTGAAGCAGCCGAACGTGACATGGCCGCGCGCAAAACAGGGCGGCGATGCCGGTGCCGGCGCCTCGGACGGCGCCGCAAACGTCACATAAGTATCGGGCAGATAGAGCGGCCGCTCGGTGAACTGAGCGGTTTCGCCGGACGGTATCAGCCGCTCGTCGGCAATGACCCGGTCGACCGTCGAGAGGCCGGTGGTTGCGAAATAGCCGATCCAGCCGATCTGTAGCGGTGCCGGTTTTCGTGCGAAGACTCCTGGCCGGCCGGCGGCGGTATGCCCGGAAAGATCGATCAGGATATCGATGCCGTCCGCCGCCATCTGCGCGGCGAGTGCTGCGTCGTCGATCGCTGTGATATCCACCCAGCGATCGGCGGCACCGATCAGTTTTTCCGAGATCGCATCGCGCTGGCGGTTGTTGGAGTAACACACGATCTCGAATCGCGTGCGGTCGTGATGTGGCAGCACCGCCGTGAGGTAGATGCCAACCGGGTGGCCGCGAAAATCGCCCGACACATAACCGAGTTTCAGCTTGCGGTCGGGATCGCGCGGGCGTGCCGGCAAGGCAATGCGCGGCTGCGTTTCGATATGCCCGCCCCAGGCTCGGGCCGCTTCCGCGCGCGACGCCGCGTCCCGATCCGGATCGTATTGCAGGGCCGAGAGGAAATTACTCATTGCGACGCCGGTGCCCGGATCGAGGATATGGGCACGGTGTGCCGCCCGGGCCGCCTCGGGTGCGCGCCCCTGGTTGAGTAGCGCAACCGAGTGATTGAGATGGGCTGCCGCCGAATCCGGATCGTTATCCAAAGCATGTTCGAGCATGTCCAGCGCTTCGGTGTAGGCGTGGCGTCCGATCAGGGTCGATCCAAGATTGATCAGCGCCGGCACCAGGTCGGGGGCGCAGGCAACCGCACGACGGAAGCAGTCGAGCGCCGCCGCATTGTCGCCGCGAACACTCGCAATCAGCCCCAACGCATTCCAGGCGGGTGCGGTTGCCGGCGCCATTTCAAGAATCGCGCGGTAGTCGCTTGTGGCTGCATCGAGTTTGCCCCGGCGGTAGCGCAGATCGGCGCGCGCGGCCAGCGGCGCCGGCAAAGAGGGATCGGTCGCGAGAGCACGATCGAGCGCCAGTTCCGCGCCGGCCGGATCGCCGGCCGTTTCCCGCAACTCGGCAAGCTTGCAGGCCCAGTCCGGCTGGGCGGCATCGCGCGCAAGGGCACGGTCGAGCGCAATGATTGCACCGGCCCGGTCGCCCGCTTCGGCGAGCAGCAGCCCCAGATTGGCCTGCACCACTGCAAGATCCGGGCGGTGTTTCGCGGCCGCCCGGAAGCATTCTATGGCCTCGGTGAGATTGCCGCTGCGGTGGAGAGCGACCCCGAGATTGGTGCGCAATGCGACATCGTCCGGCGTCGCCTCGAGCAATTGGCGATAGAGGGCAATCGAAGCCGTCAGCTCGCCGCGATCGAGTAGCGCCTTGGCCTCGCGACGCGGCGCTGGATCGACCGCGGGCGAGATCGGCATTTCAGCCGGTGGCATCGCCGGCAAGCTCCCGAAGCCTGGCGAGGCAGGCCGCCCGATCGGCGCGAAAATCGCCCTCGATCCACCAGCGCTCGACTTCATCGATCAGCGCGCCGACACGGGGACCGGGCTCGATCCCCAGTGCGAGCGCATCGGCGCCTTTCACCGGGAGTGCCGGCGCCACCCATTCAGCGGCGGTTTCAAGCATGGCGTTCCAGCCAGCGCCATCTATTTGATCTGGCGCTGCTTCGGTATTCATGGCGGCCCAGTCGAGCAGAACGCGATCGCGGAACAGGTTGGCGCCTTCGGCGTGGATCCGGGCATGCTGTGCCGCAACCGATAAAGGCTGCGGCGACGACCGCATTCCGCTCAATGCCACCAGGCGCTCGCCGTCGCGGTTGGCGAGCCGCAGCCGTTCGGCAACTGCGCGCACTTCGTTCTCGCTGTCGAGCAGCGCTGCGAGGCGCCGGATCGGATCGACGCCGCCGGTAAGATGCTTCGGGAGTTCGTTCTCCAGCCTGACCAGCGCAGCCAGCCGGCCGAACGCGCGGGCCTCCGCGAGACAATGATCGAGTACGCGCCGCGCGCGCATCAGATCGAGCACAGGCAGGGGGTCGGGCGCGGCAAGCAACCGCAAAAACTCGTTGCGGATACGTTCGCCCGAAAGATTCGGCAATTGATCGGCCATCTTCTCGGCCGCATCGAGCGCCGATTTGTCCGGCGGTACGCGCCCGTAATGGGCCTGGAAGCGAAACAGCCGCAGCAATCGCAGCACATCTTCGCGAATACGCTCTACGGGATCGCCGACAAAGCGCACCCGCCCGGCACGCGCATCCCCGATCCCGCCAAAGAAGTCGTACAGACGTCCCTGCGCATCGCAGAAGATCGCATTCATTGTAAAATCGCGCCGCGCCGCGTCCTGCTGCCAGTCGTCGGTGAACTCGACGCGCGCATGCCGCCCGAAACTTTCGACGTCACGCCGCAGCGTCGTGATTTCGAAGGGCCGACGATCGGAAATCGCGGTGACTGTGCCATGCTTGATGCCGGTCGGATGCACGACGAGCCCGGCCGCCTCGAGGATCTCGATGGCCCGTTCCGGCGGCACCGGCGTTGCGATATCGATGTCGGTAACGGTCCGCTCGAGCAGGGCATCGCGCACGCATCCGCCCACGAAACGCGCATCGATGCCCGCTTTCGCGAATGCACCCATTACACGGCGCGTCGCCGGCGCCGACATCCAACCCTGCGGCCCGATGCGCTCTTCAGCCCCCGCCATGCGACGATTCTACTCCGTGAAATAGCCGGGCGCGATCTTTCCGTCCTCGAGATGCGGCGGCACATAGGTGGCACCCGGGTTGGCGCCATCGAACAGCCAGAGTGCGCCCAAAGTAATGAGCATTAGGACGGCGCCGGCGACGGCCAGCCAGACCCACGGCACCGGCCGGATCTCGCCCGCGCTGTTGCGGCGACCGACGATCACGAAGTAGAGCAGCGCCGGCGCCAGCAGCGGCAGCACGATCGAGAGGAAGGCCCTCATGCGGCCATTCCCAGGATTTCGGCAAGATTGTTCAGCATTCCGGCAGTTGCTCCCCAAATATGACGCCCCTGCCAGTCGAGTGCATAGTACCAGCGATCGCCATCCTCGAAGCGGCGCGATCGCAGATAAAGTGCGCCCGGGCGCAGCAGCTCGTCGAGCGGAAGTTCGAATATCTCGGCAACTTCGGCCGGGTCGGGTTTCAGATCAAGCGGCGGTCGCAACAACGCGACGATCGGCACAATCTCGTACCCGGTCCGCGTCGTGTAGGTATCGAGCCGGCCAATGATCGATATACTGCCATCGTCGAGCCCGACTTCCTCATGTGCTTCGCGCAGCGCTGCCGCTTCGGCATCGCCGTCACCGGGATCGATACGGCCGCCTGGAAAACTGATCTGACCGGCATGATCCGTCAGGCGATCGTTACGGCGGGTCAGAAGGATCGTCTTGCCCGCATCGTGTTCGATCAGCCCGATGAGAACCGCCGCCTCGCGCAGCGGCAATCGCGGCGCCATATCGGGATTGAGATCGCGATCGCCACGCTGGCCCGCGGGAACCGCGAGCGTCGTCGTCAGCTCGGCCGGCAGCATCGACGGCGCATGACGTCGGCCGGGCGTCACAGCCCCGAGCCGCGTGCGAATGTCGGCGCCGGTCAGCCCGCCGCCCGCATCTCGCCCAGAGTGAAAAACTGCCCGCCGCTCCATACGCCGAATGTTTCTCCGCTTGCCGTTTTGCGAAATTCGCCCAGCTCCACGAGTTGATAGTAGACCGGACGAAGAATGCGCGCCTCCAGCCCATCGCGAACAAGAACATAGGGGCGCGGCTCGCCCGTCGCCGGATCGGTTTCGATGCGAATCGGATGGCTCGCATCCGCAGTCACACGATCGTCGAGGTTGGTGCGGAATTCGAGGCGCTGCTGCTCGCTGCCGCTACTGGCATCGACCTCGACCGCCGTGAACGGCGCGTCGTCGACGACGATAAGGCCCCGCTCGACCGGAGTCACCAGCCAGTAACTGCCATCCGCCTCGCGCCGCATCACGGAGGCGAACAGCTTGACCAACGGCAGACGGCCGATCGGCGAGTTGCGATAATACCAGGTGCCGTCGGCACCGATCCGGATATCGAAATCGCCGCAGCTCTCCGCCTCGGACGCACCCGATTGTGACTGGCCGGGCTCCGGCGGGCGGGCCATCGTGCGCAGGAGATCGGCGGGCTTTTTCGCCGGCCCGGTCATAGAATGGCCATGAAATCTGTTATCGTGTCGTCCTCAATATCATCAGGAGCGCAGCGCGTGAGCATGATCGACACGGCCCCCGACGACAACCAGCTTGTCGGACAAATTGAGGCCCTTGGCGCGCGCCTTCAAGAGGTGCGGGCCGGAATTGGCAAAATCATCTTCGGCCAGCGCGAGGCGATCGATCAGACCCTGATCACGCTGCTGGCCGGCGGCCATCTTCTGCTGATCGGCGTCCCCGGCCTCGCCAAGACCAAGCTGGTCGAAACGCTCGGCACTGTGCTCGGCCTCGACGACCGGCGCATCCAGTGCACGCCCGACCTGATGCCCGCCGACATTCTCGGTTCCGAGGTGCTCGAGGAAGCCGAATCCGGCCGGCGGAGCTTCCGTTTCATCCGCGGCCCGGTGTTCTGCCAGTTGCTGATGGCCGACGAAGTCAATCGCGCGAGCCCGCGCACCCAATCGGCGCTGCTGCAGGCGATGCAGGAAAGGCGCGTCACGGTTGCCGGCACGACCCATGAGTTGCCCTCGCCGTTCCATGTCCTGGCAACACAGAACCCGCTCGAACAGGAAGGCACTTATCCTCTGCCCGAAGCGCAGCTCGACCGCTTCCTGATGGAAGTCGATGTGACCTATCCCGACAGCGATGCCGAACGGCAGATGCTGATCGCGACGACCGGCGTCGAGGAAACCAAACCGAAGAACGTGATGGGCAGTGGCGAACTGATCGACGCGCAACGGCTGGTGCGACGGATTCCGGTCGGCGCCAGCGTCGTCGATGCAATCCTGACCCTGGTGCGTTCCGGCCGCCCGGATTCGACCGACATCGATGAAGTACGCCGGCATGTCGCCTGGGGGCCCGGGCCTCGCGCGAGCCAGGCACTGATGCTGGCGGTGCGCGCGCGTGCGTTACTCGATGGGCGCTTCGCACCCTCGCCCGAAGATGTGCTGGCGCTGGCACCGGCCGTGCTGCGTCACCGCATGGCGCTCAACTTTGCAGCTCGCGCCGATGGCGTAACGCTCGACGACGTCATCGACCGGCTGCGGCAGCCTTTCGCCTGAGCCCGCCGGACTGCCGGATGGCGAACCCGACCGAACGCCGCGCCCGCGCCGAAGCGCTCGCCTCGCGCCTGCCGCCGCTGCTGGTCGCGGCGCGACAGGTGGCCGCCACCGTCGAACAGGGCATTCACGGCCGCCGGCGCGTCGGCATTGGCGAAACCTTCTGGCAGTTTCGTCGTTACGAGCCGGGCGATTCGCCGACCCGCATCGACTGGCGACAGACGGCCAAATCGGATCGCGTCTATGTGCGCGAACATGAATGGGCCGCCGCACAGACGATCTGGCTGTGGCGCGACGCCTCGCCCTCGATGCGCTTTACCTCGGATCCGCGCCGCCACGACAAGCGCGACCACGCATCGATCCTGATCCTCGCTCTGGCTGCCATGCTGGTGCGCGCCGGCGAACGGATTGGACTACTCGGCAGCGACATGCGCCCGGCCGCCGGCACTTCCGCGCTCGACCGGCTGGTTTTCGAGCTCGATCGGCTCGAGACCGCGGAGGACTGCCTGCGGCCGTTCCGGCCGCTGCCGCGTCTTGCGCCGCTGGTGCTGGTGGGCGTTTTTCTATCGCCACTGGAAGCGATCGACCGCCGGCTGCGCGAGTTCGCCGGCGGCAACCGTACCGGCCATCTGGTGCAGCTGCTCGACCCGGCCGAAGAAGGATTGCCCTATCACGGCCGCGTGCGGTTCGAAGGCATGGAGGGCGAAGGTGAAATGCTGGCAAGCCGCGCCGAGGCGCTTCGCCCCGAATACGAAACGCGGTTGCAGGCGCATGAACAGGGCCTCGCCGACATCGCGCGCGCGATCGGCTGGAGTTTCACGCGCGCGCATACCGACCGGCCGCCCCATCTCACCCTGGTCGCCCTCTACGCGTTGCTGGCCGAGGCACATGGCTAGCCATCATGACTGAAGCATCACCATGTTGAATCTTGGTGCGCTGGCCTTTGCCACGCCATGGATGCTGGCGGCGCTTGCGCTTCTGCCGGTGATCTGGTGGCTGTTGCGGCTGACGCCGCCGGCGCCGCGGCGCATCGTCTTTCCGCCGCTGCGGCTCCTGCTGGGGCTGTTGCCCAAGGAAGAGACACCCCATCGCACGCCATGGTGGCTGATCCTGCTGCGCCTCACGATCGCAGCGCTGGTGATCGTGGCCCTGGCAAAACCGCTTTTGCGCGCCACCGAAGCGCTGCCGGGCGACGGTCCGATTGTCATCGTGCTGGACAATGGCTGGAGCGCCGCACCGCATTGGGAACGCCGCACCGACGCGCTCGACGATCTGCTCGACCAGGCGGCGCGCGACGACCGATCGGTTCTGCTGGTGCCAAGCGCCGATCTCGACATTCCGGGGCAGGCGCCGCCGGAAACCTTCCCGGCCGCAGAGGTGCGCCGCATCGTCGCCGGCCTGGCACCGCGCCCTTGGCCGGCCGACCCGGAAGCGACGCTCGCAGCGATCGAGCGCGCATCCTTGCCGATGCCGATCAGCGCGGTCTGGCTCGCGGACGGGCTGGCGGCCGACAGCGGAACCGCACAAACCGACCTCGCGCGCTGGCTGCGGCGGAACGGTGCCCTGCAGTTGCATGCGGAACCGGCGGGAGAGCGGGCCCATCTGGTCCTGCCGCCGCGCCTCGAAGCGGGCGGGCTCGTGCTTCGGATCGCGCGAGCGGATGCAGGTGCGATTGAAACGGCGGCGCTGCGTGCGCTCGATGCCGATGGCGGGTTCGTCGCCCGGCAGGAGATGAATTTCGCGCCCGACGATACGATTGCGGAGGCGACGCTCGATGTTCCGGGCGAACTGCGCAATCGAATCGCGAGCATCGTTCTTGAAAACGAGGAAGGTGCAGGCGCTGTTTACCTGCTCGATGAAAGCTGGCGGCAGAGACCGGTTGGGCTGGTCGCCGGCGGGCAGGAGGGCACCCGCGAGACGTTGCTCGGCGATCTTTTTTACGTGCAGCGCGCACTCGAGAGCAGCGCCGAACTGCGCGAGGGAACGATCGAGGATCTGCTGGCTCGCGAGATGGCGGTGATGATCCTGGCCGATGTCGGCGCGCTGGGTTCAAGTCAGAGCGAACGGCTGGCGCAATGGATCGAGAATGGCGGTGTACTCGTTCGCTTCGCCGGCCCGCGTTTGGCACAACCGCAGGAAGACACGCTTCTGCCGGTACGCATCCGAGCCGGCGATCGTCTGCTCGGCGGCGCGATGTCCTGGGCACAGCCCGCGGCGGTGGCGCCCTTCCCGCAGGAAAGTCCGTTTGCCGGGCTTAAGGTGCCGCCGGATGTGCGCGTCTCGCGTCAGGTTCTGGCAGAGCCCGATCTCGATCTCGGCGGCAAGATCTGGGCACGGCTGACCGACGGCACGCCGCTGGTCACCGGAGAACGTCGCGGCGACGGCTGGACCGTATTGGTCCATACGACAGCCAACGCCGACTGGTCGAACCTCGCCCTTTCGGGCCTCTTCGTCGAGATACTCGAACGACTTGTGGATCTGAGCCAGGGCGTCGCGAACGCAACCACCGCCGAAACATTGCCGCCTTTGCTGTCGCTCGACGGTTTCGGTCGGCTCGGCGCACCGCCGGCCTATGCCGGACCACTTGCAACCGACGCGGATTCCAACATGCCCGGTGCAATGCTGCCACCCGGTTACTACGGTTACGAGAACGCACGCCAGGGCTTCAGTCTCGCAGATGGCATCGCGCCGCCGACGCCCTTTGTCGCGCCGGCCGGGCTCGTTCCGCTGCCCTACGCGACGACCGCCGAAACGGCCCTGTTTCCGTGGTTGCTCGCCGTGGCGCTGTTATTGCTGGCGATCGACGGCTCGATCGGTCTGGCGCTTCGGGGCTTGCTGCTACCGCCCCGACGCGCCGCAACGGCGCCGCTGGCATCGCTCGCTTTGATGTTGCTGGTCGCAACGCCCGCTTTGTCGCAGGAAGCCTTCGCGCCCGCGAGCGAGATGAACGACGAGGCGATCATCGAGGCAGTAAGCGTGACGCGTCTTGCTGCCATCGCAACCGGCGACAATGAGGTCGATGCGGCAGCGATGGCTGGGTTGCAAGGGCTGACCCTGATCCTGCACCAGCGCACCGCGGCAGAGCTCGGTACGCCCGTCGCGGTTCATCCCGATCGGGACGAACTCGCCTTTTATCCGATCCTCTACTGGCCGGTGACGGACGGGCAGCCCCCGCTCGACGAGACCGGCCGCAGCCGTGTCAACGAGTTCCTCCGCAATGGCGGCATGCTGGTGTTCGATCTGCGCGATCCGGGCGTATCCGGACTGGGCGTCGGCGCATTGCAGGCGATGACGGCAGGGCTCGACATTCCACCGCTCACACCCTTACCGGCCGAGCATGTGCTCGCCCGCACGTTCTATCTATTGCGCGAGTTTCCCGGCCGCTGGACCGGCGGCACGGTCTGGGTCGAACGCGCCGAAGGGCGGCTCAATGATGGTGTCGCGTCGGTGATCGTCGGCTCCAACGACTGGGCCGGTGCCTGGGCGATCGACGAGCTCGGAAGGCCGATGTTTCCGGTCGTGCCCGGCGGCGAACGGCAACGCGAGTTCGCGTACCGCTTCGGGGTCAATCTTGCGATGTACGCGCTGACCGGAAACTACAAATCCGACCAGGTGCACATTCCATCGATCCTGGAGCGGCTTGGGCAATGACCTCGCAGCATCTCTCCATCGATTTCGCACCCCTGCTGCACTGGCTGGCGATCGCGGTCCTGTTCCTGCTCGCGATATTGCCAGTTGCGCTCGGCGCCTGGCGCCGGGCGCGCGGAACGATCTGGCGCGGTCTGGCCGCCCTGGTGATTGCCGGTGCGCTGGCCAATCCGACGCTGGTCGAGGAAGAGCGCGCCGCAATCGACGATGTGGCAGTTATCGTGCTCGACCGATCGCAAAGCACCCGCGTCACCGGCCGCATGGATGAAGCGCAAGCTGCCGCCGATGAAGTTGCGCGGACGATCGAAGCGATGCCGGGCGTCACGTTGCGCCGCCTGGTCATCGACCCGGATCCGCGCGAGGCGGACGACGGAACGCGAATCTTCGGTCCCTTGCGCTCGCTTCTGGCCGATGTGCCCGCCTCGCGGCTCGCCGGGATCGTCGTGGTCGGCGACGGACAGGCACACGATGCGCCGGGCGATCCGGCGACAGCCGGGTTCGAGGCGCCGTTGCATCTCCTGCTGGCCGGCGAGGAAGACGAGGGCGATCGGCGGCTGTCGGTGCCGCAGGTGCCGAGCTATGGCGTGGTCGGCGAAACCATCTCGATGACCGTGCGCGTCGACGATCTGCCTTCGGGACCGGGAACACTGGTGCCCGTCACGTTGGCGATCGACGGCGAAGCGATGCAGCCGATCCTGGTGCCGCCGGGCGTCGATCATGTGGTCGAATTGTCGATTGATCATGCCGGCTCGATCCTGTTCGAGCTTGAGGCAGAGCCGGGGCCGCAGGAATTAAGCCTGGTCAACAACCGGGTCGCCTTCTCGATCAACGGCGTGCGCGATCGGCTGCGCGTGTTGCTGATTTCCGGCGAACCGCATCCGGGCGAGCGCACCTGGCGCAACATTTTGAAATCGGATCCGACCGTCGATCTGGTGCATTTCACGATCCTTCGCCCGCCGGAGAAGCAGGACAACACGCCGATCGAAGAGCTATCGCTGATCGCCTTTCCGATCCGCGAGCTCTTCGAGGTAAAGCTGTCCGAATTCGATCTGGTCGTCTTCGACCGCTACCAACGGCGCGGAATTCTGCCGCGCCAGTATTTCGACAATGTCGTGACCTATGTCGAACAGGGTGGCGCGCTGCTCGAGGCCGCGGGCGAAAGTTTCTCGGGGCCGCTCGGTTTGTGGCAGACGCCGCTGTCGCGCGCCCTTCCCGGCGAGCCAACCGGCAACATTCTCGAGGCCGGGTTTCGCCCGTTGCTCAGCGAAATCGGCGAGCGGCACCCGGTAACAGCAGCGTTGCCCGGCGCCGGCGACGATGGAGCCGAACCGGAATGGGGACGCTGGTTCCGCCTGATGGATTCGGTTGCGCGCCAGGGCGAAGTCCTGATGACCGGGATCGACGAACGGCCCTTGCTGATCCTCAAACGCCATGGCGAAGGTCGCGTCGCGCAATTGCTCTCCGACCAGATCTGGCTGTGGTCGCGGGGCTTCGAGGGCGGCGGGCCCCAGGCCGAACTGCTGCGCCGCATTGCGCACTGGCTGATGAAAGAGCCCGCCCTCGAGGAAGAAACACTGCTCGCGACGATCGTCGATGATCGGCTCGAGATCGAACGCCGCAGCCTGACGCCCGGCGAGATCGAAATCTCCGTGCAGATGCCCGACGGATCCACCCGCAGCGAAACAATGACGATCGACGAATTGGGCCACGGACGGCTCGCGATGCCAGCCGACCAAAGCGGGCTCTATCGGATCGGCGACGGCACACAGCAAACCTTCGCGGCGAGCGGCGCGCTGAATTCCCTGGAGCTGGCCGACCTGCGCGCGTCGCCCGATCGCATGGCGCCGCTGATCGAAGCGACCGGCGGCGGCATCGTCCGGCTCGCCGATTCGGGCGTTCCGGAGCTGCGCCGCGTTCAGCCCGATCGGGATGCGGCCGGCCAACGCTGGATCGGCCTGGTCGAGAACGGCGACTACCGGGTAACCGGGATCCGCGAACTGCCGATGTTGCCGGGCCTGCTGGTTCTGGCGCTCGCACTGGCCGCGATCATGGCGGCCTGGTACCGGGAAAGCCGCTGAAAGTCGGGTTTTATCGACTGAATGCGGCCTGCGGCATGTGGCAGGGCAATCGAACATCGCGTTGCATCGGCGCGCGTACGGCGCGATGCTTGGGTCAACAGGGGCTACCGCCATGGCGGTTACGGGGACCGAAGCACGGGCTGACCTCGCCGATCTCATCGACTGGCGACCGGATCAGCCAATCAGATACCAGGGCTCTAGCCGCATCGTCATGGCGACGCGGTTCGAGGACTGGCCGCGCTATCATGCGGCACTGATCGCAGCGATCGTCGGCCAATCGGAAAATCCGAGTTTTGCGCGCCGCTACGTTGCCGCCTTCGGCGGCACCAAAGTCGAATCGCCGGAGCGTTGGCAAATACCCGCCGTCGATCTTGTGTGCCGCCGCGCCATGGCGTTCTGCGCCGCTGCGATGAATACACCGGCACCGCATTCGTTCGAAAGTTGGGCCAATGTCTATGGCCGCGGCGATTATGCAATCGCGCACAGCCATCCGGCCGCAACGGCAAGCCTGCTCTATATCGTCGATCCGGGGAGCGAGGAAACGTCGCACGACCGGTCGGGCGAGATCGATCCGCTGGCGGGACAGTTTGCCGTTGTCGATCCGCGCTATCCGCCCTGCTGCCAGTCCCAGGATGGATATGTGACCAATCCGGTCATGCCGAAACTCTATCCCGGCCTGATGCTGCTTTTTCCAGGATGGCTGGTGCATGCGGTCAACCCGCATCGCGGCATACGGCCGCGCATCACGATGACCTGGAACGTCAGGCTCGACGGCGCATCACAGCAACCGCTCTGACCTTGTTCAGCGCGGCGGCAAAAGCGGTTCGAGTTCGGTCTGGAACAGAGTTACGAGTTCGACCGAGTACGGATCCTCGCAGGTATGTTCGCTAATATACGCGTCGGTCTCGCCCTTGGCGCGCTCGATCAGATGGAGCCGGTCGCCGGCACCGATCGCATGGCCGACCTGGGCATCGATGTACGCACTCATGCGCGATTGCGCCTCGCCGATCCATTGCTGTTCCGGATCGTCGCTGTCTTCCTGGCGGAACTTGTAATCCAGACATTGTTCCGCGGCCTCGATCGCGCTGTGATATCGCACATAGGTTTCTTCGACCGTCATGGCACCGGCGGTGCCGGAAAGGCCGGCCATGGTTACCGCGACGGCCGCGGCCGCCATCGCCTTGAGAGGATGCATTCTTTGGCGCTCCCTGCGTTGATTGTATGCCCGGCCTGACATATTGCCCTCGTCCCGGTCGCCCTCGTCCCGGTCGCCCCAAGCGGGCCGCCAGAACCTGGCCCGCTGCATCTGGGCCCGGTTGGCCGATTGCACAAGCCGGACCCGGAAAATGCCACCGCGCCCTGCGCCGCGCGGCATCGGGTTGAAGCACGCACCGGCGCGACATGCTGCGCTAGAATGGCCGCACCCGGTGCCGCCAGGCCGGGCCATTAGCCCCAGCCAGGGAACCAGGCGATGAAACGCACAACCAGACTGCGCCAGTTGATCGAGGCGGACCTGATCCTGATGCTGCCGGGCGCGCACGACGCGCTCGCCGCGCGTATTGCGGAGCAGGCCGGGTTTCAGGCGCTCACCTGTGGTGGCTATGCCTCGAGCGCGAGCCTGCTGGGGGCGCCCGATATGGGCCAGCTTTCGATGAGCGAAATGGCCGATGTCTATGCGCGGCTCTGCGATGCCGTTTCCATTCCGGTTTTTGCCGACGGCGACACCGGCTACGGCAACACGACGAATGTCGCGCGCACATTGCGCGCCTATGAACGCGCCGGCGTTGCCGGCCTCTTCATCGAGGATCAGGTTTCGCCGAAGCGTTGCGGGCACATGCAGGGAAAGCAGGTCGTGCCCGCGAGCGAAATGGTTGCCAAGCTCAAGGCGGCGCTGGATACGCGGCAGGACAACGATCTCGTTCTCATGGCACGCACCGATGCGCGCGCGGTCAAAGGCATCGATGCGGCGATCGAGCGCGCCAATCTCTATCTGGAGACCGGCGTCGATCTGATTTTCGTCGAGGCGCCGCAATCGATCGAGGAGATGCGCCGCATCTGCTCCGAAATTGCGGCGCCCTGTTTTGCCAATTACCTCGAGGGCGGGCGCACGCCGCTTCTGTCGGCGAAGGAACTCGGGGAGATCGGCTTCGCGGTCGTCGCCTATCCGGTCAGCGCGACTTATGCGATCGCGCGCGCGCTGCAGGAGGTTTACGCGATCCTCAAACGCGATGGCGAGACCGAGAGCTTTCGTGAACGGATGCTCGAGTTCGACGAATTCAATCGGCTGGTCGGTCTCGACGAGCTGCGCGCCCGGGAAGACGGCTATGTGGCGGAGGCTGCCAGTTTGGCGTCAGGGGCCAGCGGCCGATCTCCGGCATAAAACGAATTCCCCCAAGAGTTCTTGTAGAACGTTGAATTCATTAGACGCTTGCGAGCGCCCTGAACCCGGAGCATAATTTCTTAGTCAACCAGAACGGGCATTCTCGAACTGTTCGCGGCCAGGAACATCATGTCGTTCGACGACCGGAGGCACGCCGGATCGCATTTTCGCGTAGCAGCGATTGCCACGCGTGCACCTCCCTGCACGGTCGTTCTCTCATCTCTCCGCGCGCAATCGTAATGCCGCGGCGCCACGATGCAGCCCTGCTGGAGGCGGTCATCGAGACAGCGGTCGATGGCGTTATCCTGATCGATCGCAGCGGCCAGATCCTCATGTTCAACCCCGCCTGCGAACGTCTGTTCGGCTATAGTGCGGACGAGGTTATCGGCCAGAACGTCAGAACGCTGATGCCCGCACCCTATCGCGAGGAGCATGACGGCTATCTTGAGAACTATCACCGCACTGGCGACGCAAAGATTATTGGCATCGGCCGCACGGTCGAAGGGCGCCGCAAGGACGGAGGCGTCTTTCCGATGGACCTCTCCGTCGGCGAATCCATGGAAGGCGGCAAGCCGATCTTTGTTGGCATCATTCGCGACCTGTCCGAACGGCAACGCCAGGAACGCGAGATCCGGGAGGCGGCCGCACAATTACACGCGGTGGTCCATACCGCGGTCGACGGGGTGATCCTGATCGACGCAACAGGCTCGATCAGGATGTTCAATCCGGCCTGCGAGCGGTTGTTCGGTTACCGTGCAGACGAAGTTATCGGACAGAACGTAAAGATGCTGATGCCCGAACCCTATCGGGACGAACATGACGGTTATCTGGCAAACTATCGCCAGACCGGTAAGGCAAAAATCATCGGCATCGGCCGCGAGGTCGAGGGCCGTCGCAAGGACGGTACGACCTTCCCCATGGACCTTTCTGTGGGCGAGGCAAAGCAGGAAGGTGCGTCGATCTATGTGGGCATGATCCACGACCTGACGGAGCGCAAACGGGTCGAACAGCAGCTTGTCCAGGCGCAGAAGATGGAAGCCGTCGGCCATCTCTCGGGCGGCATTGCGCACGATTTCAATAATCTTCTGACCGTGATTTCCGGCAATACCGAGTTCCTGATCGAGGCGCTCGCGCCCCGTCCGGACCTTCGGGAAATGGCTGAAAGCATCATGGCCGCCGGCAAACGCGGCGCCGAGCTGACACAGCGGCTGCTGGCGTTCAGCCGCCGCCAGATGCTCAAACCCGAAGAAGTCGACTGCAACGCACTCATCCACGAGGCCCAGGGTTTGCTGCAACGGACCCTGCGGGCCGACATCGAAATTCGCATGTCATTGCACCAGGCTCTGTCGCCTGCCTATGCCGACGCCAACCAGCTGGAATCGGCAATCCTGAACCTTGCCCTGAACGCCCAGGATGCCATGCCGAGCGGCGGATTGCTGACGATTACCACCGACAATATGAAGCTGGACGACGACTATCACGACCAGCATCTCGAGGTTCGACCGGGGAGCTATGTTCTGATCGCCGTCGGCGATACCGGCGAGGGCATGAATGCGGATGTGCTCTCGCATGTGTTCGAGCCGTTCTTTACCACCAAGGAGGTCGGCAAGGGCAGCGGTCTGGGGCTGAGCATGGTCTATGGATTCGTCAAGCAGTCGAACGGTCATGTCGCGATCTACAGCGAACCTGGCTTGGGGACGACGGTACGGATTTATCTCCCGGCCGGCACCGGTTCATTCGCTGCCGAGTCATCGTCAAAAATCGGTGTCGCACAGGATAAACCGGCGCTCGGGCGCGAGGTCATTCTGGTGGTGGAAGACGATCCCTTCGTGCGGGCCTATGCCGTGCGCACCTTGGAGACACTCGGATACAATGTGATCGCCGCAGTCGACGCCCATGAAGCGCTTGCCAAACTGGCGGGCGGGCAGATTCCCGACATGCTGTTTACCGACATCGTGATGCCCGGCAACGTCAACGGCTGGGAACTGGCGCAGCGCGCGGCAGAACTGCTGCCGTCCATGAAAGTGATGTTCACATCCGGCTATGCGCTGGAAGCGCTTTCCCATACCGGCCGCCTGCCCGCGGATGCCGCATTTCTGAACAAACCGTATCGAAAATCCGATCTGGCGCAGTTGGTCCGGCACGTCCTCGATTCCTGAACCACCATTAACGGATCGGTGCGCTCAGCTCTCCTGCGGAAGCTGCACCAGGCGACGCGTGCCCTGCTCCACATCGTAGATGTGGAACGAGTTCATGTTGCGTCCGTAGAGATGCAGGCTGAGCACCGGCTTTCGCGCCTCCGGCACACCGGTCATATGGATATGATCGGGGTTCGGCACGAAGCTGCTGACCGAACCGGTGCCGAGCAGGATGGTACCGCCGCGCTTCAGGCGAATGCCGCTGTCGTTGCGGATCTCGCCGTCTACGGCCATGAAATTGCGCTCCTCGAGTACGCCTTCGACCACGCCGACGACACCCCAGCTCCCATGATCGTGCACCGGCGTCCACTGCCCCGGCTGCCAGACCAGCGCGAACAGCGACAGGTTTCCATCGGGTGCGACGAAAATCGGATGACGCGCGTAATGGCCGTCGTCGGGCCGCCGATGCGCTTCCGTGAGGAATGCACCGGCCTCCGGCAATAACTGCTCCATCAGCGGCGCGCACGCGACGACTCGATCGGCGGGATCGGAGAGGCGCCCGGCGATGGCAGCGCACATATCGATGAAGCCGGCAATCGGCGTCGTTTTCATGTTGGGCCCCCGGTCGTTCGCAGAGCATGCCACAATCGGGCATCGGGAATCACCGCCAACGATGTGCACCGGGCTATGCGGTGCAGCAGACCGGTCAGGTCCGCTATCCGGCGCACCGCTGTTCCTGTAGACTCGATCCATGGACGAAGCAAAATTCGACGCGCCCGCGATGGGGCGCCTCTCCAAGGCTGTCTCTTTCATCTGCGGCGCCGACCATCCCTGCACGGTCGCACTGGCCGCGGCCGCTGAAAGCGGTGCCGATAAAGATGTGAAGAAGGCGCGCGCCCTCTTCCTCAAACTGCGACCGAACCAACGCCAGGCGGCGCTGGTCATGCTCCAGGACCAGGAAGAAGAGTAAGCCCTCGACGACCTTCGCGACGAACCGCGTCGCGCCGATCGAATCGGGTTAACGCCGGGGATGTAAGACTGTCAGGCGAGGACTGGCTGGGGCGCCAGGATTCGAACCTGGGATGACGGGACCAAAGCCCGTTGCCTTACCGCTTGGCTACGCCCCAACTGCGGAAAAAAATCCCCGAAACTCTGCGGTCCTTCGGCGCGCCAGCCTTAGCGCAAGGGCCTCCAGCGTGCAACTCGGGCGGTGATCGCGCACCGGTCTTCGCGGTCGCGGCTGGCGGTGAGCCGAAAACTGTCTCCGGCCCATCCGCCCCGATACAGAGCCACAACAATGCCACCGATCGAGGGCATGCTTGCTGCTGATGGGGCCGAATGTCCCTCGTACGGGATCAACGGCGCCTCGTAGACATCGGCATCGATTGGGAAAATCTTCTTGCGACACCGGATCGACCGACGCGCCAGGCGATGCGGCAATCGACGTGTAAAATCCGGCCAATCAGGGCGATATTGCGGCAGCCCTTGGAACGATGGCGCGCCACCACATCTATCACCCGAGCGGCGGGGAGAATCTTTGCGCCGCGACGAACGAAGAATGGAGAATCCACAATGCGTCACATGATCCTGGCATTGGGCGCGAGTGCGCTTCTGCTCGCCGGATGCGGCAGCTCCGGCTCCCACGACAATCGAGACCGCTCGAATCCGGTCATCACCCTGACGGCGCTCGAAGCGATCGGCATGCCAAGCTTCCGTAGCAACGAGGGATCGACCAATCCGGACGACGCCTGTGCGGTGGCGCCGCGGTTCGCGACGGATCTCAGCGTGAACGTCACTGATTCCGGCGGCATCGAGCGGGTGCAAATCCGCATCTATCCGAACAAGCTCGACAACAACTCGGTGACCGTGGCCCCGCCCGAGCCAGGCACCGCGCTCGAGCTGCGGCGCGATGGCGGTGCGGACATCATCGATGTCTACGTGGCCGAAAACGAAACGACGCGCAGCGTCGTTGTCGACTTCGCGATCAACGACAAGGCGTCGATCTTTGCCGAGGCGATCGATCGCGAAGGCAATCGGGCCCAGCTCTACGAAGTTCGGATGCAGGACGACGACGACGACGTGAACTGCCGCGAGTAACGCGGAACCGTTCCTTACCCCACCGCTTCGCCGCGGTGGGCACAATACCAGGCATAGGCGTCGCGCAGGCCGGTCTCGAGACCGGTTTGCGCACGCCAGCCGAGCGAGGCCAGTAACGACACGTCGAGCAGTTTGCGCGGTGTGCCGTCCGGCTTCGAGGCGTCGTAGACGAAGCGACCCTGCCAGCCAACGACCCCGGAAATCGTTTCAGCCAGTTCGGCGATGGTGACATCGCTGCCGGTACCGACATTGACGTGACTCTCCCCGGAATAGTGCCCGAGGAGATGCACCAGCGCATCGGCCAGATCGTCGACATGCAGGAATTCGCGCCTGGGTCTCCCGGAACCCCAGATTTCGACGGTCTCGGCGCCTGCACGCTTCGCCGCATCGATCTTGCGAATCAGCGCCGGGACGACATGGCTAGACTGCAGATCGAAATTGTCTCCCGGCCCGTAGAGGTTGGTCGGCATCGCCGCAATGAAATCGCAGCCATGCTGGCGGCGATAGGCCTGGCAGAGCTTGATGCCGGCAATCTTGGCGATCGCATACCATTCGTTGGTCGGTTCGAGCGGCCCGGTCAGGAGTGCATCCTCGCGCATCGGCTGCTCGGCAAGTTTCGGATAGATGCAGGACGAGCCGAGGAACAGCAGCTTGGCAACATTGGCCTTCCGGGCCGCCTCGATCAGATTGGCCTCGATTGCAAGATTGTCGTAGAGGAACTCCGCGGGGCGCGTCGAGTTCGCGAGGATCCCGCCGACCGTTGCCGCCGCGACGATCACCACATCGGGTTTTGCCATACGAATCCACTCTTCGGTTTCCTCCTGGCGCCGAAGATCGGCTTCGTCGCGCGTCGCAATCAGGATTTCGCAACCCTCTAACGCCAGCCGGCGCACGCAGGCAGCGCCCACCATGCCGCGATGACCGGCGACAAAGACTCGCCGGCCCGCGAGACGGAAGGGCGGATCAAGCGCTCGGATCGTGTCGCGGTCCGTCATCGCGCCCGCCGTTCTTCATCAGATCGATATCGGCAGCGACCATTTCCTGCACCAATGCATCGAACCCGATGCGGTGCTGCCATCCGAGCTTCTTTCGCGCTTTCGCCGGATCGCCGAGCAGATGTTCGACCTCGGTCGGTCGGTAATAGCGCGGGTCGATCTCGACCAATGTAGCACCGGTCTCGCGGTCGACTCCCGTTTCCGACTTGCCCCTGCCCCGCCATTCGACGAGGCGACCCGTCTCTGCGAAGGCACGCTCAATCAATTCGCGCACGGAATGGCTCTCGCCGGTCGCCAGCACATAATCGTCGGGCTCCGGCTGCTGCAGCATCAGCCACATGCCCTCGACATAATCGCGCGCATGGCCCCAGTCGCGTTTGGCATCGAGATTGCCGATATAGAGTTTTTCCTGCAGACCGAGATGGATCGCCGCCACGGCACGCGTGATCTTGCGCGTCACGAATGTTTCGCCGCGGATCGGGCTCTCGTGGTTGAACAGGATGCCATTCGAAGCATGGATGCCATAAGCCTCGCGATAGTTGACCGCGATCCAGTATGCATAGAGTTTCGCGGCGCCGTATGGGCTGCGCGGGCGGAACGGCGTCTGCTCGTTCTGTGGAAACTCAGTCGCATTGCCGTACAATTCCGAGGTCGAAGCCTGATAGAAGCGCGCCGTCTTCTCGATCCCGAGGATGCGGATCGCCTCGAGCATGCGCAGCGTACCGAGCGCGTCGGCATTGGCGGTGTATTCTGGCGTCTCGAAACTTACCTGCACATGCGACTGGGCCGCCAGATTGTAGATCTCGGTCGGCTGCGCCATGGCGATCAGCCGGATCAGGTTCGTAGCGTCCGTCAGATCGCCGTAATGCAGGAAAAAGCGAACGCCCGCTCCGTGCGGATCGCGATAGAGATGATCGACGCGCGCCGTGTTGAACGAGGAAGAACGGCGCTTGATGCCGTGCACGATATAGCCCTTGCCGAGCAGAAGCTCGGCCAGATAGGCGCCGTCCTGCCCGGTAATGCCGGTAATGAGTGCGGTCTTCTTGTTTGCCATGCGTCAGCGCCTCGCCCGTGCCGCCACCGGTTTCCCGTTAGGGGCGCGGCCTCCCCGATTCCGTCGGACGCTACCGCATTTTGCCGGGTCAGGGGAAATCGCCCGCTGCGGCAAGCCGGGCCATTCACAACGCCTCGAAACGGCGCTAATGCTGCGGCCCCACGCATGCGCGATAGCCGAGGAACCGGCGAGGCCGATGAACGAACCACACGAACGCCAGGAACCCCGATTCGGCGGCGATGCCCGGCCGGCACCCGATCGGCTGGGCGGCCTCGCGGCGACGGACCGGCAGATCGCAAGTCGCGACAACGTGCGCGGCGGCGGCATGCTGCTCTGGCTGCTGCTCGTTGTATTGCTCGGCGCAGCCGGCTGGGCACTACACAGATGGACCGATCTCGACGATGCGCTCCTCGCATGGCTCGATCCGGCCGTCACGTCGACCCGCGAATCCGTCGACCTCGTTTACGAAACCGAGATGCTGCTCGATCGGCTTGGCCTGATGCCCGGTCGCATCGACGGCGAAATCGATCCGGTGACGGTCGATTCGATCCGCCTCTATCAGGAATCGGCGGGCCTGCCCGTCACCGGCGAACCCTCGCTGGATCTGCTCGAGGATATGCGCGCCGTCGCCGCTGCGCTGGAGAAGGAAGCGATCGAGTAGATTCAAATCGGTTCGCGCGGCGCGAGGCCGCGCTGCCCGAGGCGCCAAAGCAGAACGTCGAACCGGTCCTGGCCGAAGAAGACCTCGCCTTCGAAAATCATCGTCGGAACACCCCAATGGCCGGCAGCGCGCAACGCGCGGCCATTGGCCGCAAGAACTTCGTCGTGGCGTGCCGGATCGGCCACGACCGCGGCTTCGAGCGAGGCCAGATCCAATCCCGCCCGCGCTGCGGCATCGGCAAGATGCGCGCCCCTATCCCAGCCGTTCACGCTGCCATCCCACAGCAATCGCGATACCTCGTCGGCGAAATCGAGGCCGCGCCCCTGCTCGACCGCCGCGATGCCGAGCCGCCCGAGCCGCAGCGCGTGCGGCTGTTCCGGCGCGATCGCCAAGGTCACGGGATCCTGTTCGATCGGGTCCGGTACCGGGCGGCGAAACGACAGATTGTGGAACTCAGCGGCACGCGCGCTGTCCATCAGAAAATAGGGTCGCGCCAGCGGGTCCATGCGCGCGAAATAAGACGGGTTGCGGATCGCGGCGGGATGGACGATGCGCAGATCGATCGCAACCCGATATCGCTCGCGCAGTTCGAGAATGCGCGGCAACAGAACGTAGGAGTACGGGCTGCGGAACGACCAGTAGAGCGTGACCGTCATGCTGACATCGGGTTTATCGGTCACGATGGCGGCTCCCTCAATCCGATCTGAGCGCACTCGCCCGCACCCACCATTGCCGCCGCTCGCCGGCAATAAGCCGCTCGGCCCGTCGGGCCGCTTCGTCGTCGGCGAAAAGCCCGAAACAGGTAGCCCCGCTGCCCGACATCCGCGTGAGCAGACAGCCCGGCGCCACATCCAGCGCAGCCAGCGCCGATGCGATCGGCGGACAGCAGACGATCGCCGCCTCGGTCAGATCGTTGCGGCAGGTCCGCAGAAATGCCGCGAGCGCCCGCGCATCGGCGAAGCGATTCGGCAAAGGCGGAATCGCTTCGCGGAAAGCACCGCGTCGCGCGGCAAACACATCGGCAGTCGACAATGCGATTCCGGGATGCACCATAAGGAGGGACGCCCGCGGCAGAGGCGCCAGCGTTTCAACCCGCTCCCCGATGCCGCGCACCCGCGAGGGCCTGCCTGCAAGGCAGACCGGTACATCGGCGCCAAGAGAAAGGCCCATGCCCGTCAGCAAGGCCTCGTCGATTTCGATCTTCCACAGATGCTGGAGCGCGCGCAGCGCAGCCGCGGCATCCGCCGAACCGCCGCCGATACCCGCTGCGACCGGCAATTGCTTGTCGAGACGCAGCGACGCCATCAACGGCCTTGCCCCGGTTGCGGCCAGCATCATCGCCGCCCGCATCACCAGATTGGCGCCGGCCGTGGGGCAATCGCGCGCGAACGGACCGTCGATTTCAAGCGTCGCGCCGGTCGACGGCTCGACCACAAGCGAATCGCCCAAGGCTGCAAACCCGACCAGACTGTCGATTTCGTGATAGCCGTCCGGTCGCCGGCCGAGCACATGCAGGCAGAGATTGATCTTGGCGGGTGCGGCCTCGACGATCAGCGCCGCGGTCGGGTCCCGCTCCGACGGTTCTGTCGAAGCGGCGCTCACCCGCCCGTCGTGCCGTCGGCCGAGGAGTCGGTCGCCAGCCCGCTTTTGAGCTTACCCTCGATCGCCGAAATCAGCTCGGCCTCGGGACCGAAGGAAAGCGCACGGCGCCACTGGAATCGCGCCTCCGCCTGACGCCCGACCTGCCAGTAGGCATCGCCGAGATGGTCGTTGATCGTCGGATCGGTCGGGGTCAGTTCGACCGCGCGTTCGAGATACTCGACCGCATTCTCGAAATCGCCCAGCCGGTAATAAACCCACCCGAGACTGTCGATGATGAATCCGTCTTCGGGTCGCAGTTCGACGGCACGTATCAGCATCTCGAGTGCCTCGTCGTAATGCTCGCCCTGTTCGATCCAGGAATAGGCGAGATAGTTCATCACGTAAGGCTGCTCCGGATAGAGCTCGAGCGCCTTGAGAAAATCCGCCTCCGCACGATCCCATTGCTGGGTCCGCTCGAGTGCGATGGCGCGGAAATAGAAGAGCGGCCAGTCATTCTCGTCCGGCGTACCGAGGCGCTCGACTGCGATGTCGTAAATCGGCGCTGCTTCCGCAAAACGCTCGCGGCCGCGGTAGACGTTGCCGAGCAACTGCGCGGCATCGAACCGGTCGGGTCGCTCCTCGATCATGTCATCGAGCAGGGCAATCGCCTCGTCGGTGCGCTCGATGCTGTCGAGCGTTCGTGCCGTCTCGAGACGTGCCTGCCAGCTGAATCCGGATGTCTCCGGCACCTGTCTATAGGCCGCGATCGCCGCTTCGGAGCGATTGTCGGCGGCCAGCGTATCGGCCAGCAGGATATGGGCGATCGGAAAATCGGGTTTGAGATAGATCGCCTTGCGCAACAGCACCAGCGACGTATCGCGCGCCTGTTGGCGCTGCAACAAAAACGCAACATCGAAGAAAGTCTCGGCAAGGCCATCGGCCGTGCTGCCGATTAACGGCTCGACCGATTTGCCTTCGTCGAGCGCCGCATAGGCCGGTTCGAGCGGCAAGGTGCTGCGGGTGTTCTCCACGAAGGCGTCGTACAGCGCGCGCGCGCCGGCACCATCGCCCTGGCGTTGCCGGAAATTGGCAACGATCTGCACCTCGCGCAGCGAGAGCAGATCGGATGAAGCTGCAAGCGCCTCGTAAATCTCGGCCGCCTGTGCATTCTCGCCGACGACTTCATTCATCAAACCGAGATGCAGCTGTCGCAAAGGTTCGGCGCCTTCGAGGCCGCTCAGAAAGCCGACATGCTCTGCCGCTGCCTCAATGCCTTCCGTCTCCAGCGCGGTCCAGCCGCTGATCAACGGCACCAGCACGCGATTGACGCCATCGACCGGCAATTGGCTCACATACTCGCCGGCGGCGGCGTAATCGCCGCGATGCGCGGCCTCAACCGCCAGCGTCAACCAGGCATGCGGCGAGTTCGGATCCAGTTCGACAAGCTGCTCGGCCAGAGGAACGGCTTCGGGAATGCGGCCCTCGCTCACGAGCAGCAGATAAGTTTCGAGGAGGAGCGCCGGGTTGTCCGGATCGGCCGCCAGCGCAACCGACAGGAAGTCGGCGGCCGACGAGATATCCTTGGTTCGCTCGGCATGGCGCCCGGCCAGATACTGGCCAAGGGGCGAGGTGGAAATGACCGGTTCGAATTCGCTGGCGCCGTCGGTCGCTTCTGCGGTGGTCGATCGCGGGGCGCAGGCGCCCGCAATCACGATCGCCAGCGCCGCTGCCAGCATTCGGCCGCCGCGGTCGCGCCATGGTGATTTCGGATATCGCATGCCTGTTCCGGAAGTACCTGTTCTGTGGGCCGAAGCCGGCGCAATGCGGCGGCCGGCTGTTGCTTAAGCCAATTCTATCGGGCCGGCCCCGCCGCCGCCACCGGCACGGCTCACATCGGCGAACCGGCTGAAAACGTGCCGGCAGGCCGACCGACGACGAAGCTCGATTTCACATATTCGGATAGTTGGGCCCGCCGCCGCCCTCCGGCACCGTCCAGTTGATGTTCTGGTAGGGATCCTTGATGTCGCAGGTTTTGCAGTGCACGCAATTCTGCGCGTTGATCTGGAATCGTTTCGTGCCGTCCGCTTCCGCGACGATTTCATAGACGCCGGCCGGGCAATAACGCTGCGCCGGCTCGGCATAGAGCGGCAAGGTCTTCGCGATCGGAATCGACGCATCCCGAAGCTTGAGATGCACCGGCTGGTCTTCCTCGTGATTGGTGTTCGAAAGGAACACCGAGGAAAGCCGGTCGAACGTGATCACGCCATCCGGTTTCGGATAATCGATCGGTGTGCATTGATCGGCCGGTTTGAGCGTTTCGTGATCGGCCTTGCGATGCTTCAGCGTCCACGGCATAAGAAAACCGAGCCCGATCGAGTTCAGCCACATCTCGGCACCGCCGTACATCGTGCCGAGATAAGTGCCCCAGCGCAGTGCCGGTTTGACGTTGCGCACTTTCTTGAGGTCGGTCCAGATCCACGATTTGCGAACGGCCTCGGGATAATCGGCCAGCACATCGTGGCTTCGCTCCGCACCAAGTGCAGCGAATGCCGATTCAGCGGCGAGCATGCCGCTCTTCATCGCGTTGTGGCTGCCCTTGATGCGCGGCACGTTGACGAAGCCGGCGCTGCAGCCGATCAGCGCGCCGCCGGGGAAGACCAGTTTCGGAATCGACTGCAACCCGCCTTCGTTGATCGCGCGCGATCCGTAGGCGATGCGCTTGCCGCCCTCGAAGAACGGCCGGATCATCGGATGCGTCTTGAAGCGCTGGAACTCCTCGAACGGCGCCAGATACGGGTTCTGGTAATTGAGATGCACGACGAACCCGACGGCGACCTGGTTGTTCTCGAGGTGATAGAGGAACGAACCGCCGCCGGTCTTGCCATCGAGCGGCCAGCCCTGGCTGTGTACCACCAGACCGGGTTTGTGCTTCGCCGGATCGATCTCCCAGAGCTCCTTGAGGCCGATGCCGAATTTCTGCGGATCGACGCCCTCGCGCAGCGCGAAACGTTCGAACAGTCCCTTGGTCAGCGAACCGCGCACGCCCTCGGCGAACAAGGTGTACTTGGCGTGGAGCTCGATGCCCGGCGTGTAATTGTCTTTCTTCTCGCCGCTCTTGCCGATGCCCATGTCGCCGGTCGCAACGCCTTTCACCGAACCGTCCTCGTTGAACACGATTTCGGCAGCGGCAAACCCGGGATAAATTTCGACGCCGAGCGCTTCCGCCTGACCCGCGAGCCAGCGGCACAGATTGCCGAGGCTGACGATATAGTTGCCATGATTGTTCATCAGCGGCGGCATCAGGAACTCGGGAAAGCGGAAGCCGCCTTTCTCGGTGAGATAAAGAAACCGGTCTTCCGTCACCGGCGTGTTCAACGGCGCGCCCTGTTCCTTCCAGTCGGGGATCAGTTCGTTGAGCGCCATCGGATCGACCACGGCGCCGGAAAGAATATGGGCACCGATCTCGGAGCCCTTTTCGAGTACGCAGACCGAGACCTCGCGCCCGGCATCGGCCGCGAGATGGCTAAGCCGGATCGAGGCGGCGAGGCCGGCCGGGCCCCCGCCGACGATCACGACAACGAATTACATTGCGTCGCGTTCCATTCCGTCTCCCTT